>VGDE01000067.1 GCA_016869875.1 Alphaproteobacteria bacterium | reverse complement strand
CGATCGTGTCGGAAACCACCCGCAAGGCGGTCGAGGAGGCGATCGCGGAAACCGGCTACACGCTGAACTTCACCGCCCGGAACCTGCGCCAGCAGCAGGTGGGCGGCGTTCTGGCGCTGGTGCCCAAGCTGGCCAACCCCTTCTTTTCCCAGATCCTGGCCGGCGTGTCGGATGTGCTGCGCAAGCAGGGGCTCAGCCTGCTGGTGCTGGACACCACCGCCGTTCCGGACCAGCCGGCGATGAAGGTGCTGGGGCCTTACCTGAACCGCTCGCGGTCGGACGGGGTGATCGTGCTGGACGGAAGTCTTGATCCGCGGCTGTTCGACCGGCCAGGATGTCCGCCACTGGTGCAGGCCTGCGAATGGGTCGAGGGCCTGTCGGCGCCCCGCATCCTGGCCGACAACGTGGGCGGCGGCCGCCTTGCGGCGCGGCACCTGACGGAACTGGGACATCGCCGCATCCTGCACCTGACGGGACCGGCCGGAAATTCGCTGACCTTGTCGCGCCGTGAAGGGTTCCGCCAGGGGCTGGAGGAGGCCGGGCTGCCGGCCCCCGGGCCGCAGGACAGCATCGAGGGCGACTTTACCGCACGCTGCGGCGTCGAGATTGCCCAGCGGATCCTGAACCTGCCGGTACGGCCGACGGCGGTCTTTTGCGACAACGACGAGATGGCGATCGGCCTGCTCCACGGCCTGATCCTCGGTGGACTGCGGGTGCCCGAGGAAATCTCGGTCATCGGGTTCGACAACATCGAGATGTCGGCCTACTGCCTGCCGCCGCTGACCACGGTCCGCCAGCACCGTGCGCGCCTGGGCCGCACCGCTGCGGAAGTGCTGCTGGCGCGGATGCGCGGGGACACGGTCACCGACAGCACCACCCTTGACGTGGAACTGCTGGCGCGCGCCAGCACGGGTCCGGCGCCCCGGGGGGCATGACAAAAGGCTTGCCTGTTACACATACGGCCAGCGGCTCCAGAGAAAGATTGCCTTTGGGAGATGCCGCGTTGCCCAACACCTTGCAGGCGCTGATCCTGCAGTCGCGCATTGCCCTGCCGCTGACCGCTGCAACAGGTGGCCTGCCACTGGTCTGCGTCAACGACGCCTTTTGCAGGCTGGCTGGCTCCACTTCGGACAGGCCGATCGGTCGCAACTGCCGGCTCTTGCAAGGAGCGGGGACAGGTCGCGGCGATGGCCGGATTCCTGCACGACGATGCCGCCGACGACGGTCGGTTTTCCACTTAACTAGGCCCCCGATGGTCAGGCAGTCACCAACCTGATCTCCATGTCCAGATAGAGCGGCCCCAAGGCAGAGCCGCCTGCGGTGACGGGATGCACTTGTCCGCCGAGGCAACGGGGATGGTCGATCTGGCTCCGCTGCCCGACCGGATCGGACCGGCGATCCTGCAGCTCTTCGGATCAGCCAGGCCGACCTGGCCGAGAATGCGATGATGGGTGCTATTCTGCCAGCACCTGCTGGACCAATTCCGGCATGACTTTTCCGGCCGCAGGATGGCGGCGCTTGTGCGCCGCATCCGGCGGGGCCTGCAGGTGCTGAACCTTGCCGGAACCGCGGATCAGCTGCGCCTGCAGCAGCAGCCCGACGGATTCAAGGTCCCGTTGAACAAGTGCCTGATGAACGTCACACGCCTTTTCCGCCATCCCGCGATGTTCCAGGTGCTGCTGCTAAAGGCGATCCGCCCGATGGTCGCGGGGGCGAAGGGAACGAACTGCGGGTTTGGGTGCCCGGCTGTTCCAGCAACCAAAAAGCCCATCGCAGTACGATTCCGTTGGAGGCCAAGATGCGCGCGCCTCTGCCCGCGCCTTTCGACCCATGCCTCGGGCGTCGGCAAGACGATGATCAAGGTCGCCTGCGCCGGCACCTATCCTGCCAGCGCGATGGCCGACATGCCGCCGGACCTGCGCGCGCCTTGCAGGACCCACCGCGACACCCTGATGATCTCCTGCTGCAAGGGGCTGCCGCGCGGATCGGCTCCGAGTGCAAGGTCATGCAGGATCCGGTCAGCCGCAGGACCTTTCTGTGCTTTTGACGCCCGCCACCAGCAGCGCCCCGATCCTGTCCAGCTGCTGGCGCACCAGACCCAGAACGCAATCCACCGTCATCCTGTCGTCGGCGACCCAGCTGTGGACGGCATTGGACAGGGCATGGGTCGACAGTTCCGCGATCAGCATGGCTTCCCATGTCCTGTCGGGGCCAAGGCGGGCCAGCAGCAGATCCGACAGGGCTTGCGTCATCTCGTCCAGGGACATGCGGAACAGCGGCAGCAGTTCGGGGGTGCGGTCCACCACCTGCTTGATCATCGACATGATCGTCCGGTCCAGCGGATCGTCACCCAGCATCTGCGCCAGCAGCCGAAGGATGTCGCCCACCAGTGGCTGGTCGGAGGTTTCGAACCATTGTCCGGCATCGCGGTCCAGCTTGGGCGGCTGGCCCAGGATAGCCGCCTGCTTGTTGGGATAATAGTTGAAGAACGTGCGCGGGCTGATCTGCGCCTCCGCGGCGATCGCGTCGGTGGTGGCCGCGCCATAGCCGATGCGCAGGACCACGCGCAGGGCAGCCTGCTGGATGTCGCGGGCCGTCTGGCGTCGGCGGCGATCGCGCAGATTGTTCATGGATCGAGCACCTCTTCAATGCAGGGAAAGCAAATATTGCACAGTATGCATTTATGTGCAATGAGCAGCCGGAAAAGCGTCGCAATGGGACGCGAGCTATCGGGATTTCACAGGATGCGCGAATTCACCCCTTCGGCCGCGACGGCATTGGCCGCCGCCGTCTTTTTCGCAGTGCCGGCCTTGGCCCAGGCCCCGGGCGGCATGCCGCCCAAGCAGGTGGGCGTCATCCAGATCGCGCGCCAGGACGTGCCGCGCGTGGTCACGTTGCCCGGCCGCGCCGTCGCGGCCTCGTCCACGGCGATCCGTCCCCGTGTCGGTGGCATCGTGACCGAGATCCTGTACCGGCAAGGCCAGTCGATCGAGGCGGGCGCACCGATGTTTCGGATCGAGGACACCACCTACCAGGCCAATCTGGCCAGCGCCGAGGCGCAAGTCGCCTCGGCTGCGGCACAGGTGACGCAGGCCGAGGCCTCCTTTAACCGCACCCAGCAGCTGTTGGGGTCCGGCACGACGCAGGCGCAGGTCGAAACCGCCCGCGCCGCGCTTGACCAGGCCCGTGCCGCCCAGCAGTCGGCCGAGGCCGCACGGACGTTGGCCGAGGCGGATCTGGCCTGGACCACCGTGACCAGCCCGATTTCCGGCATCGCCAGCGTCACCGAAGTGTCCGTGGGCGACCTGGTGACAGCGGGTCAGGCGGAGCCGATGGCCACCGTGACCCAACTCGACCCGATCGAGGTGGACATGTACGAGCCGTCCTCGCGTTTTCTGGCGGTGCTGGACGACATCAATGACGGAAGCCTGCGCCTGAACGACGAACTGGGCGCCACGCTGACGCTGGAAAACGGACGTACCTATCAAGCGGTGGGCGAGCTGGTCGCGCCGGGGGTCACGGTCTCGACCACGACCGGCTCGATCGACACGCGATTCCGATTTGCCAATCCCGACAATCTGTTGCTGCCGGGCATGTTCCTGCGCGGGCAGGTGGAACTGGGCGTGACCTCGGCCTTTCTTGTCTCGCAATCCGCCGCCAGCCGCGACAAGATCGGCAACCTGACGGCCTGGGTCGTGCAGGACGGCAAGGCCATCCAGCGGCAGTTGACCGAGGATGGCAGCTATCAGAACCAGTGGATCGTGACGGACGGCGTGGCCGAGGACGACATGCTGATCGTGGACGGGCTGACCGGCCTGGCCGATGGCATGGACGTTGTTCCGGTTCCGGTCACCTTTGACGAGAACGGGGTCGTTCGCGAGCTTGCCCCCTCCCCTGCCCACGCCCCTGCCGAAGCGGAGGCCGCTCCGGCCGACGCCGCCGCGACGGAGTGATCCCAGATGGCGCGCTTTTTCATTCATCGCCCAGTCTTTGCCTGGGTGATCGCCCTGATCACCATGCTGGTCGGCGCCCTGGGCCTGAGCAGCCTGGCGATCGAGCAGTATCCCCAGATCTCGCCCACCACGGTCAGGGTCAGTGCCGCCTATAACGGCGCCTCGGCCGAGATCGTCGAATCCTCGGTGACCACGGTGATCGAGGATGCCATGACCGGCATCGACGGGCTGATCTACATGACCTCGAACTCGACGCCAGGCTCGGCCTCGGTGTCGCTGACATTCGACGATTCGGTCGATGCCGACATCGCGCAGGTCCAGGTGCAGAACAAGCTGCAACTGGTGACTTCGCAGCTGCCCGACGTGGTGCAGCAGCAGGGCGTGCAGGTGGCACGCTCGACCAGCTCGATCCTGCTGGTGGGGGCGCTGACATCGCCCGACGGGCGGTTCTCGACCGTCGAACTGGGGGACCTGATCGCCCAGCTGATCGAGGACCCGGTCAAGCGGACCCCGGGTGTCGGTTCGATCAGCACCTTCGGGTCTGGCTATGCCATGCGCATCTGGCTGGATCCGATGAAGATGGTCCAGTACCAGGTGACCCCGGCCGATGTCACGGCCGCCGTCGCGGCGCAGAACACCAACGTGACCGTCGGCGACCTTGGCGCCCAGCCAAGCGCGCAGGGCCAGCGGCTGACGGTGTCCGTTTCCGCCCAGTCGCAGCTGTCCACCGTCGAGGAGTTCGAAAGCATCCTGCTGCGCGTCGATCCGGACGGCTCGACCGTCTTCCTGGGGGACGTGGCCCGTATCGAGATCGGCCAGGAAAGCTATGGCGGCGCCTCGCGCCACAACGGCAACCCCGCCGCGGGCTTTGCCGTCAACCTGGCCACCGGCGCCAACGCGGTCGATACCGCGGCGGCCGTCCGCGCCACGATCAACGGTTTGGCCAGCGCCCTGCCCGCAGGAGCCGAGATCGTCTATCCCTACGACACCTCGCCCTTTGTCGAGGAGTCGATCACCCAAGTCTATCACACCTTGGCCGAAGCCGTGGTTCTGGTCTTTCTGGTGATCCTGGTCTTTCTGCAAAGCTGGCGGGCGACGATCATTCCGGTGGTCGCGATCCCGGTCGTGCTGCTTGGCACCTTCGCGGTGCTGGCGGCGGCGGGTTATTCCATCAACACACTGACGATGTTCGCGATGGTCCTGGCCATCGGCCTTCTGGTCGATGACGCCATCGTGGTGGTCGAGAATGTCGAGCGCGTGATGGAGGAAGAGGGGCTGGGCCCGGTCGAGGCCACCGAAAAGAGCATGGACGAGATCACCAGCGCGCTGGTGGGCATCGTGCTTGTCCTGTCGGCGGTGTTTCTGCCGATGGCCTTCATGACGGGCGCCACGGGCGTGATCTATCGCCAGTTCTCGATCACCATCATCACGGCGATGGTGCTGTCCCTCGGCGTGGCCGTCATCCTGACGCCGGCCATGTGCGCCAGCCTGCTGCGCCCGCGCAAGCATGGCGACGGCATCGCGCCGGCGCGATGGTTCAACCGCAACATGGACCGCACGACGAACGGCTATGTCGGCGCGGTCACGCGGCTGGTCAAACGCCCGCTGCGGATGCTGCTGGTGCTGGTCGCCATCGGCTTTGGCGTGTCGGCGCTGTTCAACAAGCTGCCCGGCTCGTTCCTGCCGGACGAGGATCAGGGTGTGGCCCTGGTCATCATCCAGGGACCCGACGGCTCGACCACCCAGCAGACGCAGGCGCTGGTCGAAAAGGTCGAAAGCTATCTTCTGAACGAGGAAAGCGAGACGGTCGAGTCCGTCTTTGCAGCCCTTGGCTTCAGCTTCGGCGGATCGGGCCAGAACAACGCGATGGTCTTCGTCAAGCTGCGCGACTACCACGAGCGTGAAGGTCTGGACATCGCTTCGCTGGTGGCGCGGGCGAACGGGCACTTCTTCATGACCAACCGTCAGGGGATGATCTTTGTCCTGCAACCGCCCGCGATCCAGGGCATGGGCACCTCGTCCGGCTTCAGCATGTATCTGGTTGACCAGGCAGGCCAGGGGCAGGAGGCGCTGACGGCCGCGGCCGACCGGCTGGTCGCCACTGCCCAGGCCGACGGACGCGTGACCAACCTGCGCGGCAACGAAGCCGCAAGTCAGACTGCCCTGCGCCTGGACATCGACCAGCAGAAGGCGGCAGCCTTCGGCCTGTCGATCCAGGAGGTGAACGCGATGCTGTCGGTGATCTTTGCCGGCCGCGACGTGAACGACTTTGCCCTTGGCACGGATCTGCGCCCGGTGATCGTCCAGGGCGAGGCCGAGGCGCGATCGCAGCCCGAGGACATCAACCGCTGGTACGCCCGCAACGCGCAGGGCGAGATGGTATCCTTCGGCGCCTTTTCCAGCCAGAGCTGGCAGCAGGAACCGCAGGCCCTGGCCCGCTATGGCGGCACCCGCGCGCTGGAACTGAGCGGCGCCGCGGCGCAGGGCCTGTCCTCGGGGGCGGCGATGCAGGTGATGGAGGAGCTGGTCACCGGTCTGGACGGCAACTATGGCACGGCCTGGACCGGCCTGTCCTATCAGGAACGGTTGTCCGGCAACCAGGCGCCCCTTCTGTTCGCCCTGTCGGCGCTGGTGGTCTTCCTGTCACTGGCGGCGCTATACGAAAGCTGGGCGGTGCCGTTGGCGGTCATGCTGACCGTGCCGGTGGGCATTCTTGGTGCGCTGCTGGCGGCGCTGTATTTTGGACAGTCGAACGACGTCTACTTCAAGGTGGGCTTGCTGACGACCATCGGACTCGCGGCACGCAACGCGATCCTGATCGTCGAGTTTGCCCAAGCCCAGGTCCATGAGGGCAAGACGGTCGTCGAGGCCGCGCTGGTTGCCGCGCGCCAGCGCCTGCGCCCGATCCTGATGACCACGTTCGCCTTCATGCTTGGCGTGCTGCCATTGGCGATCGCCTCGGGTGCGGGCGCCGGTGCGCAGAACTCGATCGGCATCGGAGTGCTGGGAGGCATGGCCTCCTCGGCCGTGATCGGGATCTTCCTGGTGCCGGTCTTCTATGTCGCGGTGCTGAGGATCCGGCAGATGCTGACGCGCCGGAAGGTGCGCGCCTGATCCGGGCGGCCCTTGCCGTCCCCGCGCCAATGCCGCGCGCCTGCACCCTCAGGCGCGCGGCATCGTCCACTGCAGGAACAGGGGCTTGCGCAGACAGGACTGTACCCTGCCTGTCACGGTCTGAAGATCGTAGGAGCTCGTGGCCCTGCGCGCGAACCGCTGCACAATCCGGCGCCCGAAAGGGCACATGGCGACAGCACGACCTGGCGCAAGCCGCGCCGGCCAATTCGATCATAATCATCAGGGAAAGTTTGGTGCGGTCGAGAAGACTCGAACTTCCACTCCGGTTAAGGAACAGCGACCTCAACGCTGCGCGTCTACCAATTCCGCCACGACCGCATCCGGGCAGTGCGCGCCTGATAGCCGAGGCAGACGACAAAGAAAAGCGATTTCTGCGACCCGCTGCATGTTCCGGCAGAACAGTTGCGGATTGACGCGGCCGCCCCGGCGCGCGACACATCGCGGCCATGGTGGAGTGGATCATCAGCGACGGCCTGACCGGCTATGACGAGGCGGTTGCCTTCATGGAGGCGCGCGTCGCCTCGATCCATCAGGGCACGGCGGACGAGGCCGTCTGGCTGGTCGAGCACCCGCCCCTCTATACGGCAGGCACCAGCGCCAAGGCACAGGACCTGCTGAATGCGCGATTCCCGGTGCATGCCACCGGCCGCGGCGGGCAGTACACCTATCACGGGCCGGGCCAGCGCATCATCTACGTGATGCTGGACCTGAACCGGCGGGGGCGTGACGTGCGCGCCCTTGTCGGCCAACTGGAAGCGTGGATCATCGCGGCGCTGGCCGATTTCGGCCTGACAGCCTGCATCAGCGACGGGCGCGTGGGCGTCTGGGTGGCCCGCCCCGACAAGCCTCCGCTGCCGGACGGCACCATGCGCGAGGACAAGATCGCCGCGATCGGGGTCAAGCTGCGCCGGTGGGTCAGCTTTCACGGCATCTCGGTCAATGTTGATCCGGACCTGGAGCATTACAACGGAATCGTTCCCTGCGGGATCAGCGGGCATGGCGTGACCTCCTTGGTCGATCTGGGCCTTCCGGTCGGCATGGCGGATCTGGACGTGACGCTTCGGCGCAATTTCGCCACGTTTTTTCCCTGAAGATCGATCACTTCTTCCAATGCGACCTTTCGGTGGCTGGATTCCTGTCGATGCGCGTTTATAGACTGGCCGATGGGACAAAACCACCCTCACGGGTTGAGCGAGGAAGATACGAATGAAGCCAGCGATCGTCGGAGCCCTTCTGGGCATCACCCTAGCCATTCCCGCCGTTGCACAAGAGGCAGGCGACCCCGCCGTCGGCGAGACCGAATTCCGCAAGTGCCGGGCCTGCCACATGATCCAGGACGCCAGCGGCACCGATATCGTCAAGGGCGGCGCCACCGGCCCGAATCTGTGGAACATCGTCGGCGCGCCGATCGCGCATGAAGAAGGCTTCCGTTATGGCGACGGCCTCCTGGCCGCGCGCGAAGCCAACCCGGACATGGTCTGGACCGAGGAAGAACTTGCGGCCTATGTCACGGACCCGGGCGCCTGGGTGAAGGAAAAGTCGGGCGACGACTCGGCACGCTCCAAGATGACCTTCAAGCTGAACCGCAACCAGGCGGACGTGGCGGCCTATCTGGCCTCGGTGTCGCCGGACGCACCCGCAGAGTGAAGACGGGCTGCGGCGATCCGCCGCAGCGCGATCAACATGCCTTCCCGGCAAACTTGGATTCTGGCGGGAAGGCGTATCCAAAGGCCACAGTGACGCATTGCCCGGTCCTCGCAGGTGGTCTAAAGAACGCGTGATAACGCCGGTCTGCCAGGCCGGCTCGACGACATCTTGAGGGAGTTCGGGTATGGCAGACGCAGCCGCACACGGCCACGACGACCATCATGACCGGCGCGGGTTCTTCACCCGCTGGTTCATGTCCACCAATCACAAAGACATCGGTATCCTTTACCTGTTCACGGCCGGTCTTGCCGGCCTGATCGCCGTCAGCTTCACCGTGTACATGCGCCTGGAGCTGCACGAGCCCGGCGTGCAGTACATGTGCCAGGAAGGTGCCCGCTTCTTTGCGGATGCCAGCCGCGAATGCACCCCGAACGGACACCTTTGGAACGTCCTCGTGACCTATCACGGCGTCCTGATGATGTTCTTCGTGGTGATTCCGGCCCTGTTCGGCGGCTTCGGAAACTACTTCATGCCGCTGCAGATCGGTGCTCCGGACATGAGCTTCCCGCGCATGAACAACCTCAGCTACTGGCTGTATGTCGCGGGCCTGTCCCTGGGCGTCGCCTCGCTGCTCGCTCCGGGCGGCAACCAGCAGCTGGGCTCGGGCGTGGGCTGGGTGCTGTACCCTCCGCTGTCCACGAACGAAGGCGGCTACTCGATGGACCTGGCGATCTTCGCCGTCCACGTGTCGGGCGCGTCCTCCATCGTGGGTGCAATCAACATCATCACCACCTTCCTGAACATGCGTGCCCCCGGCATGACCCTGTTCAAGGTGCCGCTGTTCGCCTGGTCCGTTTTCATCACCGCCTGGCTGATCCTCCTGGCCCTGCCCGTTCTGGCCGGCGCGATCACCATGCTGCTGATGGACCGCAACTTCGGCACGAACTTCTTCAACCCGGCCGGCGGCGGCGACCCGGTGCTGTACCAGCACATCCTGTGGTTCTTCGGCCATCCGGAAGTGTACATCATCATCCTGCCCGGCTTCGGCATCATCAGCCACGTCATCGCAACCTTTGCCAAGAAGCCCATCTTCGGTTACCTGCCGATGGTTCTGGCCATGGCCGCGATCGGCATCCTGGGCTTTGTCGTGTGGGCGCACCACATGTACACGGTCGGCATGTCGCTGACCCAGCAGAGCTACTTCATGCTGGCCACTATGACGATCGCCGTGCCCACGGGCATCAAGGTCTTCTCGTGGATCGCGACGATGTGGGGCGGCTCGGTCGAGTTCAAGACGCCCATGCTCTGGGCCTTCGGCTTCCTGTTCCTGTTCACCGTGGGCGGTGTGACCGGTGTCGTCCTGTCGCAGGCACCGCTGGACCGCGTGTATCACGACACCTACTACGTCGTGGCGCACTTCCACTACGTGATGTCGCTTGGCGCCGTGTTCGCCATCTTCGCCGGCATCTACTACTGGATGGGCAAGATGTCGGGTCGCCAGTACCCGGAATGGGCCGGCAAGCTGCACTTCTGGATGATGTTCATCGGTGCGAACCTGACCTTCTTCCCGCAACACTTCCTGGGTCGCCAGGGCATGCCGCGCCGCTACATCGATTATCCGGTGGAGTTTGCCTACTGGAACGCGATCAGTTCGTGGGGCGCCTATCTGTCCTTCGCCTCCTTCGTGTTCTTCATCGGTATCGTGGCCTACACCCTGTTTGCCGGCAAGCGCGTCACCCAGAACAACTACTGGAACGAATACGCCGACACGCTGGAATGGACCCTGCCCTCGCCCCCGCCCGAGCATACGTTCGAGCAACTGCCCAAGCGCGAGGACTGGGACCGCAGTCCGGCCCACCACTGATCGCCACGTCGAACAATGCCATATCGATGGACAGAAACGGCCCCGGACGCATCCGGGGCCGTTTTGCATAAATTGACCCTGTGGCCGCACAGGTCCTTGCCACGGCGGGGCTTTGTCTGGTTCATCGCAACAACGGCGGTCTTTCTGTCGCTGCCGATCCTCGCCGTTCTGGGGACACAGGTGCTGTGGGGGCTCTTGCCCTTCATGGTGCTGGCGGTGGGGGGCGTGTGGTTCGCGATACAGCACAGCTATCGCACCGGCCGCACCTGCGAGGAACTGCTACTGGACCGGAACCGGCTGCAGGTCCGGCGTCACGATCCGGGACGCCCAGACCGCGAATGGCAGACCAACAGCTACTGGGTGCGGGCCAGTCTGCGCAAAGGACCGGTCGAGAACTACCTCACGCTGACCGACGGCACCCGCGAGATCGAGCTAGGCGCCTTTCTGACGCCGGACGAACGGCGCAGCCTTTGCGACGAGTTGACCCGTGCCTTCGGGCGCGCACGGGGCTGATCGTCAGCCTTGGCTTTCATCCGCGGCATGGTCCGGCAGATCGTCAAGATCGGATGAGGCCAGACGCTCCAGTTCCGCGGCCGACATGCTGTAGTACATGTCCTTCGACGGCTCCTTGAGGTCGCTGACCTTTGTTTCGCCGCGCTTGGCGGACAAGGCGGCGCCAGCGGCACGTTGCTGGGCTTTCGATGTTGCGGGCATGGTTCACCTCCTGCCCAGACAACGCCAAAGGAACGTCAGGGTTTCAGCCCAGCAGCCGCTCCTTGACCATCGAACCGACGGCACCAAAGTCCATCCGGCCCGCATGGCGCTCTTTCAGGAGGGCCATGACGCGGCCCATGTCCCGCAGACTGGCGGCTTCCTGATCAATGATCGCGGCCTCGATCGCGGCACGGATTTCCTGGGCGTCCATCTGACGTGGCAGGAATTCCTGGATGATGCCGATTTCCTCTTCTTCCTTGGCGGCCAGTTCCAACCGGCCACCTTCTTCATAGGCCTTCGCCGATTCCTGCCGCTGCTTGACCATCCGCGACAGGATCAGGATCAGGTCGCCCTCGGTCAGGGTGCCGTCCCCGTCATCCCCGCGCGCGGCGATCTCGCGGTCCTTGATCGCGGCTCCGATCAGCCGCAATGTGGACAGCCGAGCGCTGTTCTTGGCCTTCATCGCTTCCTTGGTCGCGGCTTGCAGCCTGGTGCGCAGTTCCATGATCCCGTCTCCATGACACGGCGCGTGGTTGCACCGGAAAGACTGCGATCTAGGCCTGTGTTGCGCGCAAATCAAGCATGGCGCCCCGCGCGGGGGCGCGGGTTCGGCTTGACCTTGTGGCCTGCCCCCCCTATGCACCGGCTGATTTCACACCAGAGGTGCCGACATGGCCGCAAAACCGACCGCCTGCCTGGCGCTTGCCGACGGAACAGTCTTTTATGGCCAGGGCTTCGGCGCCACCGGGGAAGTGGTGTCCGAACTGGTCTTCAACACCGCGATGACCGGCTATCAGGAGATCATGACCGATCCGTCCTATGCCAGCCAGATCGTGACCTTCACCTTTCCCCATATCGGCAACACGGGCGTCACCCCCGAGGACGACGAGGCGCAGGACCCGGTCGCCAGCGGCATCGTCGTGCGGTGGGACCCGACCGAACCCTCGAACTGGCGCGCGGCGGCCGAATTGACCGACTGGATGGTCCGCCGTGGCCGGATCGGGATCGGCAGCGTGGATACCCGCCGCCTGACCCGCGCGATCCGCCAGCAGGGCGCACCGCATGTGGTGCTGGCTCATGATCCGCAGGGCAATTTCGACATCGAGGCAATGGTTGCCCGGGCTCGCGACTGGTCGGGGCTGGTAGGGCTGGACCTGGCGCGCGGTGTCAGCTGTGCCCAAAGCTATCGGTGGGAGGAAGGTGCGTGGGAATGGGGCAAGGGCTTCGGCTCTTCGCCCGAGGACAAGCCCTTCAAGGTCGTTGCGCTGGATTACGGCGCCAAGCGGAACATCCTGCGCTCGCTGGTGGCGCATGGGGCCGATGTCACCGTGCTGCCGGCCACCGCGACCGCGGAGGAGGTCATGGCGCATGAACCCGAAGGCGTGTTCCTGTCGAACGGTCCGGGGGATCCGGCGGCGACAGGCGCATATGCGGTCCCGATGATCCAGGACCTGCTGGGGCGCGATCTGCCGATCTTTGGGATCTGCCTTGGGCACCAGATGCTTGCCCTGGCGCTTGGCGCCAAGACCGTCAAGATGGGCCATGGCCATCACGGTGCGAACCATCCGGTCCGTGACGTGGAAACCGGCAAGGTCGAGATCACCTCCATGAACCATGGTTTTGCAGTGGATTCGCAATCCTTGCCTATGGGGGTTCTGGAAACCCATGTCAGCCTGTTCGACGGCAGCAATTGCGGCATCCGCGTGACGGATCGGCCTGTTTTCTCAGTCCAGTATCACCCCGAGGCCGCGCCCGGACCGCAGGACAGCCTTTACCTGTTCAAGCGGTTCGCGGACTCGATGCGCGCGCGGCGCGGCTAGGACTTTTCTGCACGGGTCGGCACAAATCCGTCCCGTGCAGCTTTATCCTTAACTCCTTGTTAAGCTTCGCCATGTCAGGAAGGGCCGTTCCACAAGGGAATCGCTCATGGCTCAGCTTGTGCCCCTTTCCCGGCCTGCCAATCTTCCCGACATGGAAATCTCCCAAGGTGTTGTCCTGCGGGGGCCGACGCTGGCGGAACGCAGCAAGCTGTCCTTGGGCCAGATCCTGCTGGAAGACGGCGCAGTCGATCCCGGTGATCTGCTGAAGGCGACGGTGATGCGGCAGCGCTTGAAGGCGCGGCTGGGGCAAGTCCTGCTGGCGCAGGGCATGGTGACGCCGCAGGCCCTGGCGCGGGCCCTGTCCCGCCAGTGGCGGACGACGGCCATCGATCCGGAACAAACACCGGCCGATCCTCGACTGATCGACGCGGCGGGTGCGGGCTTTTGCCTGACCCATGGCATTCTTCCGTGGCGACGCATCGGCGGCGTCACCTGGATCGCGAC
The DNA here is from genome assembly GCA_016869875.1 of Alphaproteobacteria bacterium. Classification (GTDB taxonomy): domain Bacteria; phylum Pseudomonadota; class Alphaproteobacteria; order Rhodobacterales; family Rhodobacteraceae; genus Paracoccus. The sequence continues at coordinate 1,452 of VGDE01000067.1, read as the reverse complement.
GGCCCGGCCCGACGACTTTTCCGCGCTGCTGCCGCAGCTTCCTGCGCAGTTTGGCCATGTACGGATGCTGCTGTGCAGCGAGGAGCAGGCCGAGGCCGGCGTCCTGAGCTCGTGCCGCATCCGCCTGATCAGGGAAGCGGAAGCCCGCGTGCCGGCGGCCGAAAGCTGCCGCACCCAGAACCAGGCACGCACCAGCCGCATGGCCATCCTGATTCTGGCGGCACTTGCGGCTGGAGTTGTGGCGGCCCCAGCCCTGGTGGCGGGGGTTCTGGCAACTTGGGCGGCCGTGACGCTGGTGTCGCAAAGCGGACTCAAGCTCATGGCCTTTTTGGCCGCCCGGCGTGCTGGAGCCGAACAGGCCAAGATCGCGCAGGCCGTGGCCGACGGGCACATGCTGCCACCCCCGATGGAGGCGCCGCTGCCGGTGATATCCGTGATGGTGCCGCTGTTCGAGGAAAGTGACGTTGCCGGCAAGCTGGTCGCCCGCTTGGCGCGGCTGGAATATCCACGGGACCTGACCGACCTGCTGCTGGTGATCGAGGCCAGCGATGCTGTAACGGAAAAGGCGCTGGAAGGCGTGCGCCTGCCGCACTGGATCCGCGTGGTGCGTGTGCCCGATGGGCCGATCAAGACCAAGCCAAGGGCATTGAACTATGCGCTGAACTTTTGCCGCGGCCAGATCGTGGGCATCTGGGATGCTGAGGATCGGCCTGATCCCGACCAGTTGCACAAGGTCGCCCGCCGGTTCCAGTTCGCCCCCGCGGACGTGGCCTGCCTTCAGGGTGCGCTGGATTTCTACAACCCGCGCACCAACTGGCTGGCGCGCTGCTTTACGGTTGAATACGCGGGCTGGTTCCGGGTGCTGTTGCCGGGCGTGGCGCGAATGGGCCTGGTCGTGCCCCTGGGGGGCACGACGCTGTTCTTCCGCCGCCCGATCCTGGAGCAGGTCGGGGCCTGGGATTCGTGGAACGTGACCGAGGATGCGGATCTGGGCGTGCGACTGGCCCGCCGCGGCTATCGGACCGAGATCATCGACACCACGACGGACGAAGAGGCGAACTGTCGCGCCCTGCCTTGGGTCAAGCAGCGGTCGCGCTGGCTCAAGGGCTATGCGATGACCTGGAGCGTCCATATGCGCGATCCGGCGGCGCTGTACCGGGATTTGGGAGCCTGGAGGTTCTGGGGCTTTCAGGTGCAGTTCCTGGGCGCCGTGTCGCAATATCTGCTAGCTCCGGTGCTGTGGAGCTTCTGGCTCCTGACCTTGGGCCTGCCACATCCGCTGCGCGAACCGCTGGACGGGCTGCTGGGGGGATGGGCAATCCCGCTGCTGTTCGGCCTGTTCGTGGCCTCGGAAGTGCTCAGCATCTTTGTCGGCATGCGCGCCGTTCGTGGGGCGAAGCACAGGCACCTCTTGCCATGGGTGCCGACCCTGCACTTCTACTATCCCTTTGG
>VGDE01000066.1 GCA_016869875.1 Alphaproteobacteria bacterium | reverse complement strand
TTTCCGACGGCGGCTGGAGGGACATCATCCATCCCCAGGATCGCGTGAATGCACTCTCGGAATGGAAGGCCGCCATCGCCTCGGGGGGGCGCTACGAGACAGAGTACCGCATCCGGCGCAGCGACGGAAAGTATTGCTGGCACCTGGTCCGGGCGCTGGCCATTCCAGATGACGACGGGGCGATCACCCGCTGGATCGGGACCAACACCGACATTGACGAGCAGAAGCTGTCCGAGGTGCAGACGATTCAGGACCGCGACCGGTTGTGGAACCTGTCGCAGGACCTGATGCTGGTCTGCGACTTCCAAGGGCGGATCACGGCCATCAACCCTTCGGCACTGCGGCTGCTGGGTTGGAGCGAAGACGAGATGCTGGGCCAGACGCTGAGCTGGTTCATCCATCCCGACGACGTTGGAAGCACGCAGGCCGAGATGGCGCAGCTGTCCCGCGGCGCATCGACCCTGGCCTTCGAGAACCGGTACCGGCGCAAGGACGGCGGCTATTGCCTGCTGGACTGGACCGCGGTCCCGGACCAGGGCCGCGTCCACGCCGTTGGCCGCGACATCACGCAGGAACGCAGGCTTGCGCGCGAGCGCGAGCGGATCTGGAGCCTGTCGCCGGTCGTTCAGCTGACTGCGACGCGGGACGACCGGGTCGCGTCGGTGAACCCGGCCTGGACACAGTTGCTGGGATGGCGGCGCGAGGAAACCGTCGGGCGCCGTATCGACGAGTTCACGGTCCCCAACGACCTTCAGGGCTCTCAGCTGCCCCTGCGTCGGCTGCTGGAGGCCCTGGCCGATGGCGTTCCAGTGTCACCGCTGGAAGCCGCCGTCCGCACGCGGCAGGACGAGCCTCGCCATGTCGAATGGACCAGTGTCATGGATGGCGACATGCTTTACGGCTTTGGCCGCGACATCACTGCCGAGAAAACGGCCGCCCAAGCCTTGGCCAGCAGCGAGGCGGCGCTGCGGCAGGCGCAGAAGATGGAGGCGATCGGCCAGCTGACCGGCGGCATCGCCCATGACTTCAACAACCTGCTGCAGGTGATCGGCGGCAGCCTGCAACTGCTTGCGGGCAACGACGGCAACGACGAGCAGACTCAGCGCCGCCTGCAGAACGCGATGGAGGGTGTCGCCCGCGGATCGCGTCTGGCGGCCCAGCTTCTGGCCTTTGGCCGCCGTCAGCCGCTGGCCCCCAAGGTGGTCAACCTGGGCCGTCTGATCGGAGGGATGGACGAGATGCTGCGCCACGCCCTTGGCGAGGGAATCCGGCTGGAAACCAGCATGGCGCCGGACTTGTGGAACACTCTGATCGACCGCAGCAACCTGGAAAATGCGCTGCTGAACCTGGCGATCAACGCCCGGGACGCGATGGATGGGCACGGCACACTGTCGATCAGGGTCTGCAACGCCGATCCGCAGGACCACGGCGCGGATGACTCGGCGCCGCCCCGGGATTACGTGCTGCTGTCGGTGACAGATACAGGCATCGGCATCCCGCCTGATCTGCTGGAGCGGGTCTTTGACCCGTTCTTTTCGACAAAGCCCGAAGGAAAGGGCAGCGGGCTGGGGCTGTCGATGGTTTATGGCTTTGTCAAGCAGTCGGGCGGGCAGGTCCGCATTGACAGCATGATGGGGCAGGGCACGACGATCACGCTGTTCCTGCCCCGCGCGGCGGGTGCCGAGGATATGGTCGACGATATGGACGCACAGCCCGTCCGGGGCGGCAGTGAGACGATCCTGGTGGCCGAGGACGATCCGGGGGTCCGCCAGACCGTGGTCGATACCCTGACCGACCTGGGCTATCACGTGCTGGAGGCCGTCGATGCGCAATCTGCCATGGCCGTGATCGACAGCGGAGCGCAGATCGACCTGCTGTTCACCGACGTCGTCATGCCCGGTCCCATGCGCTCGACCGAACTGGCCCGGCTTGCGGTCGAGCGGCTGCCGGGTCTGAAGGTCCTGTTCACCTCGGGTTATGCCGAAAACGCCATCGTGCATGAGGGTCGGCTGGACGAGGGGGTCGAACTGCTCAGCAAGCCCTATGGCCGCAACGACCTGGCGCGCAAGCTGCGCCACCAGTTCGCGAATGCCGCGCAGCGCGCGATGCCGAAACCGGCCGCCGGCACGCCCGCAGTCCCGGTCGGCCCGCGCCCCCTTGTGATCGTTCTGTGCGAGGATGATGCCCTGATCCGCATGTCGGTTGCGGACATGCTGGAGGATCTGGGTCATACCGTGCTTCCGGCCCGGAATGCCGGGATCGCTCTGGCGCATCTGGAAAAGCACGATGTCGATCTGCTGCTGACAGATGTGGGTCTGCCTGACATGCCGGGAACACAACTGGCCGAACAGGCGCGGGCCGCAAGACCAGACCTGCCGGTGATCTTCGCCACGGGCCACAGCGCTGTCGAAGGTGCCGTGCCCGGCAGCATGACGGGGCTTCTGGTCAAGCCTTTCGATGCCACAGCCCTAGAATGCGCGATCAACGCCATCCGCTGAACGGGCCGGAACTTCCTTTGCCAAAGGCTGACGCAGACAACTTCTGCCGCAGCCAAGCGTAACCGGGTTCAGGCCGGATCGCGGCACCTTGACGTTGATCGTATCGCAATTTGAACCTCACTTCTCGCTCCGTCCCTGTGGACGTTGAAATGATGTCGAATAAGGCACGGCTGGTGGACGGCGGCTTCAACGGCAGCCGCAGCGACTTGATCCGCACCTCGTCCGGGCACAGTCGGACCGAGATGATCCCATGGCTATAGCCAGCATCGTTCGCGACGGACTGGCCCTCTGCCCGCGGGACATCACGCTGCCCGGACTTAAGGATTTGCATGTGTAAAACCAGATGCTGGTCCTGCGGGTCATCGGGCTGGCGCCCGTTGCGTCCGGCATTCCGCTGCCCTTGTCGATGCCGGCATCCGCATCACCAAGATCTAGCGACTTTGGCGCAGGGCGAACGGTGGACGTGGTGCCCACATCAGGCGGGTCAGTTGCGGGAACTTCCTTTACGTGCCCGGTCGCTGGCCGGTGGCGAAGTACCGACGGGCATCCTGCTGCTGCACGATTGCAACAGGATTCCGATGATGTCACCGGGGGCGCCCGCATTCATGCGGTGACCAAGCGCCACCAGTTGATCAGTTGCGCGGACAAACGACCTCGGCGAACATGAACCGCTGCTGAAAATCCACGGAGTTCCGGCTGTTTGCGGCCAAGGCAGCAAGGTGGCCTTCTGACCGGCTTGGCGCGAACCCAGAGCCATCAGTTCGCTGCTCTGTCCGACCTGCCGTTCTCGGTTGGTCTTCCTACAGGCGGAGCGATGTCGGCCGTCCAAGGCATGTTGCTTGTCGGCGATTTGCGGCAGGCGCCTGCCATTCGGGCTGCGCACATGACGCGCCCCGGACATGGATTCGGCGTTCCGCGCCATGTCGGGCAGGAAACCGGGCTGCGGCACGGGTGGGGGATGCTCACTGTTCACATGTCGACCGACAAGGCGGCGTTCGCCCAGGAAGGCGACGCGGCACTTCAGCAAGGGCTGTGCGGCCCGACAGAAACGGACACACGGCGCGGCCGCGGACGCACCGGGCGGATCGCCCGCTATCGCGGCAGCGGCGACCGGCTGCAGATTGAGACTGGGTCGGGTGGGGGCTTCGGCCATGCCGGGCTCGGAAGGGCGTCGGACGGCAGCCACACAGGACAGGGACCAGCAACCACCGACACGATGATGCGGTTCTTTCCGACGCGGGGATCTCATGCCTGAACCTGTCACACAAACGTTGCGGCATCGACCCGCGTCATGTCGCCCCGCGTCAGACTCCGGCGGTTTCAGGAGCGGCAGCCCCCCATGAAAAAGGCCCCGCAGCTCTGCGGGGCCTTTGCCGGATGTTTGCGATGTCAGACGCTTCTGCCAGAACCGCCCGTCGAGGACGACGAAGACGAGGAGGACGTTCCCTTGTCCGCCCGTTCCTGGTCATCGCCTCCGCTGCTCTTCAGTTCGTCCTGCGCCGCCTTGGCGACGTCGGACGCGGCACTCTTGGCTTGGTCCACGCCTGCGGAAACCGCGCTTTTGACCTTGGCCATTTCTTCCTGATAGATCGACTCGGCCTCGTCAAAGAGATGGTCGCTGTAGCTGCCCATCAGTTCGTCTTCCCGCGCGGTGCGGGGCAGGGCGGCGCCCAGGCCCGCGCCCAGTGCCAAGGCGGCGACGCCGAACAACAGGGGTTCAGTATCGTATCCGCGCATCACGCTGCGCGAGCCCTGACGCAGACGGCGGCTGGTCGCCTCGCTGGCATCCATTGCGCGGCGGCGGGCGTCCTCGACCCGGCGACGTGCTTCTTCGCTCAATCCTTCGGTGCCGTCGCTCAGACGATCGCGCAGATGCTGGGCCTGGTCTCGGATACGGTCGGTCATTCCCTGATGATCGCCGTGGGAACCGCCACCCATCAGCCGGCTCGGGGCATACCGCTCGGCATAGTCGCGCCAGGACGAGCTGCCGGACGATCCGGTGCTGCCCGAGCTGCCCATGCCTCCGGAACTTCCGGTGCTGCCCGCATAGGAGGTCGTGGTTCCGGTCGTTCCGCTGCTGACCGTGCCCGTGCCCGTGCCCGTGCCGATACCCGTGCTGCCGGGCCGCGAGTTCATGGAGCCGCGGTTCCAGGACCGATCGTCGTCGTGATCATGACGGTTGTGACGACGGTTGGCGACCGCGTCACGGACGCTGTGGGCAGGGTCATAGCCGCGGCCGAAGATCAGCCAGGCCAGACCGATGCCGGTCAGCGCCAGGGCCACGGGATTCGAACGTGCGGCCTCGCTGGCCGAATTGGCCCATTCCGATCCATGTTCGCGGAAGGTGCCGGTCAGACGACGCGACAGTCCGTCCAACGACAGCTCGTCCTGCAGGTTGTCCAGGGTGCGGCGCAGTTCGTTGCGGTCGTGCTCGATCTCGCGCTCGATCTGCTCGGGGGATTCATTTGTCATGATAAGCCTCCTTCACCGTTTGCGCGTCGCGCTGAACGTTCTTGACCGTCCGCGACGGCATGAGGGATTCGGGTTTCAGGTCGTTCATGCCCTTGCGCAGCAGGATATAGGCCAGCAGGGCAAGGACCAGACCGACGATGACCGCGCTCCAGATCGGGCCAAGGTCGGTTTCTGCCAGGGCTGCGACAAGTGCCGCGACCAGAACGTTGATGGTGACGATGCCGATCACGCCGGCGACGGCGATAAAGCCGATCGCGGTGCCAGCCTGGCTGAGACTTTGGCTGATCTCGGCCTTGGCCAGCGCCACTTCCTTGCGAACCAGATCGCCGGACAGGCTGAGCGCCTCGGACGCCAGCGAGGCCGGGTTGTGGGACCGGCCAGTGTCGGTTCGGCCCGTTTCGACGTGGACGGTATCCGGGCGGTTGGGATCAGTCATGACGGCCTCCATCGGGGCGGTTGATCGTGCTGCTGCCAAGGCCCGGGCTTGAAGTTCCGGAGCTGCCCGTGGTGCCGGTCCCACCACTGCTTCCCATGCCGCCACTGCTGCCGCCTGTGCCGCTGCCGCGCGTGGCGTCCGGGTTGCCACTGCTGCCGCCCGTACCGCCAACGCCGGCGCCCGTGCCGAGTCCGCCGCCCGTTGTGCTGGTCGAGCCCGACGCACCATAGGACGCAGGGTAGGAGGCCTGGGTTCCGGACGACGATCCGGCCGAACCTGCCGAGCCGGCTCCGGTGCCGCCTGACTGCCCCATCGAGGAACCGCCCGTCCCGCCGGTCGAGCCCATCCCGCTGCCGCCCGAGGCCGGCGAGGATTTACCCATGCCGCTACCGCCCGAGGAGGTTGAAGAACTGCCCGAGCCGCTGCCGGTCGATCCGGACATGGCGCTGCTGCCCGAACCGCCATAGGAGCTGCCGCCATAGGACGAACCGCCGTAAGACGGACCGCCATAGGACGAGGTCGAGCGCGAGGCGCCGCGGGGCGTGCTGGCCAGCAGGAAGCGGGCGGCCGCAAAGCCTGCGATGGCCGACAGGCCAAGGAAGGCGCCCGGGCGTTCGCGCGCAAAGTTGCGGATGCCGTTGATCATTTCGGCCGTGTCGGCCTTGTTCAGGCTGTCGGCGATGCCTCCGACGCTTTCGGCGGCGCTGTCCAGCATCGGGGCAATGGCGGAATCCGGATCCAGATCGGATTTGGCCTTGCGCAGAGCCGAAGCGATGTCGTCGGCGCTGCCGGCGAGGCTGCCTCGGATGGACTTTTCGCGGCGGGACACTTCCTTCTTCACGTCATCGGCCAACTGGCTGACGGTATCGGTCGCCTGCCCCTTGACCGACTCGAGGGTGGATTGGACCTGATTGTTGTGTGGCAGACCGGTCTTATCGGTACTCATGTGATTGCTCCCGAATGTAGGGTCGTTTCCGACATAAGGGGCGGCCTGCGGATCAGACGCGGCCCCTGATGGTTGTCACAACCGGTTAACGGGGCCAATGTTCCCAACCACCCCCTCATCGCGCGGAAATCGGGGCTGTTCCACCTGCGGAGGCCGACCACGCCTCGCCCAAGGCGTGGAAAGGGCCAAGGGGCGAAACGGTTCGATCCCCCGCTTTGTCACGACGCCAGGCGTGCGGCGGGAGCCATCGAGGGTCGCGTGACATCCAGCATCAGGCAGCGGTCGGCGGAGGCATCGATCAGATCGCGGTCGTGGCTGACCAGCAGCAGCCCCATCCCGGTATCCCGTGCGGTTTCGACCAGCAGGCGTGTCACCTCGGCCTGCGTGATCAGGTCCAGCCGCGAGGTCGGCTCGTCCGCGAACAGGAACACCGGGTCCAGCAGCAGGACCCGCAGCAGGGCCAGCCGCTGCAATTCGCCCCCCGACACCTCGGACGGCCGACGGGACAGCAGGACGGGCGACAGGCGCATCCGGTCCAGCAGGAGAGGGATCCGCCCGCCGTCAAGCCGGTGCAGCCTGACCAGATCGTCCAGGGCCTGACCCAGCCTGACATGGCGGGGAAAGGCGCTTGGCGGGTCCTGGTAGATCTTTTGAAAGCGGCAGGGTGCGATACCCGTGGCGCGACGGATCTGCCCCGCATCCGGCCGCACCAGTCCCAGGGCCACGTCGCCCAAGGTGGACTTGCCGCAGCCGCTCGGACCCAACAGGCCCAGGATCTCGCCCGGATGCACGACCAGATGCAGGTCCGAATACAGCCTCCGGCCGCCGCGGGTCATCGTGATGCCGCGACACTCGACCAGCGGCGCGCCCTTGACCGGGCGCGGGCGGGCCGGAGGCCATGACGAAGGATCGGCCGCGATCAACTGTCGGGTATAGTCGTGCCTTGGCTGGGACAGGGCGCGGGCGGCCGGGCCTTCCTCGACAACCTGGCCCTCCCGCACCACCATCAGATCACCACCCAGGGCGCGGGCCAGCGCCAGGTCATGGGTGATGGTCAGCAAGGCGCCGCCCTTCTGCACCTCGCTCAGCAGCAGTTGGGCTACGTCGTCGCGTCGCGCCGCGTCCAGACCCTTTGTCGGCTCGTCCGCGATCACGATCCGGCCCCCCGTGCGCGCCGCGGCAAAGGCCACGCGCTGCGCCATCCCGCCCGACAGCTGGTCGGGGCGGCGGTCGCCCGCGTCCCGAAGGCCCAGCTGCTCCAGGTCGCGTTCGGCGGCGGCGCGCGCCTGCGTTCTGCCCATGCCGCGCACCAGGGCATGTCCTTCGGCGATCTGGTCGCGGGCGCGCATCAGCGGGTCAAGGGACAGCCAGGGCTCCTGCGGCAGGATGCCGAGGACGCGGCCCCACAGGGCGCGCAGTTCGGCAGGACACGACAGATCGTGGCATCGCCCGTCCACGGTCACCTGTCCCGTCGCGGACAAACCCTGCGGCAGCGTGCCGATCACGGCCTGCGCCAGCAGCGTCTTGCCGGAGCCCGTCTGGCCCAGGATGGTCAGCGGCCGTCCCCCCTGCAGCGTCAGCGAGACCGGCCCCGCAAACCTGCGGCCGCCGGCATGGACGGCGACATCGGCGGCCTTCAACAGAATGGTCATGCGCGACGGCCTCCGGCGATCAGGTTCAGGCCCAGAAGGGTCAGGAAAGTGGCCAGCACCGGCGACATCAGCGCCATCGGAGCCTCTCGGTAATAAGGCAGAAGTTCGACCATCATCAGTCCCAGCTCGGGCGTGGGCGGGCGCATGCCCACGCTGACAAAGCCAAGCGCGGCGACCGTCATGATCGTCGTGGCCGCGCCCAGGGCCGCCACGGTCAGCAGCATGGGCGCCAGTTCCGGCCAAAGATGGCGGCGAAAGATGTAGAAGGGGCCAAAACCCAGCAGCCGCGTCGCCTGGACACCTGGCGCCACGATCATGCGGCTGACGGTGGCGCGGGTCAGGCGGAAATACTCGACCCACAGCACCAGCGACAGGCCGATCCAGAAGGCCAGGGGCGTGTTCGGCACGATAGCCATGATGATCAGCACCGTCAGCAGCCCCGGCAGCGCCAGAACGCTGTCGGCCAGAAGGCTGGCCAGCCGGTCGGCCAGGCCGCCGCGCCACGCCGCCAGCACGCCAAGCCCCACGCCCAGCAGCGCCGACGTGCCGACTGCGGCCGCCGCGATCAGCAGCGACAGGCGCAAGGCCGCCGCCAGCCGCGCCATCAGCGATCGGCCCAGATGGTCATAGCCGAAGGGAGCCGCCGCGTCCGGGCCGGCCAGAGTATGACGCAGGCTTTGCTTCAGCGGATCAACCGGCACGAGCAGCGGCGTCAGCAAGGCAAAGGCCACCACTGCCAGCAGCAGAACAAGACCCGTGGCCTGCGTCCGGGACCAGCCGCGCGACGCGGCCAGCGGAATGTCGGTTGCGGCAACAGTCATGGACGGGCTCCTCTTGGGTCGATGCGGTGGGCGGCAAGGTCGATCAGCGTGTTCAGCGCGACAAAGCCCAGGCCCAGCATCAGCGCCGTGCCCTGCACCATCGGGACGTCGCGGCCAAATATGGCATGCACCAGCGCGTGGCCGATGCCGGGCCAGCCAAAGATCGTCTCGACCACCACCACGCCTTCGACCAGCATGGCGAATTGCAGCCCCAGAAAGGTGATCAGCGCCACGCCGATGTTGCGCAGCCCGTGGCGGCGCAGCATCTGTCCCTCGGACAGGCCCTTCCAGCGGCCAAAGGCATAGAACGGGCTGGCCGCCACCCCGGCCATCGCATCGCGGGTGATCCGGGCCGAGGCCGCGGCCAGCCCCAGGGCCAGCGTCAGGGCGGGCAGGATGAAGTGCTCGGGACGTCCATGCCCGGCAGCCGGCAGCCAGCCCAGCTGGATCGAGACCAGCACGATCAGGATCAGCCCCATCAGGAACTGCGGCACGGACCGCAGCGCGGTCGAGCCGACCAGCAGCGCGCGGTCCAGCCAGCCGCCGGCCCGCAGTCCTGCGGCGATCCCGATCGGCAGGCCCATCAGCAGCGACAGGATCAGCGCGGCCCCCGCCAGTTGCAGGCTTGCCCCCAGCTGGTGCCGGATCTCGTCGATGACCGGCGCGCCCGACAGGACGGAGGTGCCCAGGTCCAGCCGCAACAGATCCAGGAACCAGAGCCCGAAGGCCTGCAGAGCCGGGCGGTCCAGACCCAGCTCGGCCCGCACGGCATCTGCGGCGCCAGCCGTCACCATGTCATAGCCATAGCGCCCGGCCGCGATGCGGAACGCCATGTCCCCCGGCAGCGCCTGCATCATCAGGAACGTCAGAACTCCGACCAGCAGCGCGACCAGCAGCGCCTGCATCGCCCGGTATCCCAGCAGGCGCATCATTCCGCCCACCTCATGTCCTTCAGCCCGATGCTGCGTTCATAGGGGTCGAGAACGGCTCCGATGACGCCTTTCGACACGGCAGCCGTCTGCTGGTACCAGGCCACCGGGATCACCGGCAGGTCCGTTTGCAGGATGGTGACAGCGCGGTCACGTTCGGCCTGGCCGCCTTCGCCGCGCGCCAGGCCACGGATGAGGGTGGAGAACTCCTCGTTCTCCCAGTTCATCGCGCCCCAGTCCCCGGTGGGCGCGTAATCGGTCAGGAAGGTCCCGATCGGGTCGGGCACCAGCGCGAAGTTCCGTGCGACAAGCGCCAGATCCAGCGAGCCATCGCCATGACGGGCCGGAATTTCGGACGAGTTGGTCGAGTCGATCGTGATCTCGACACCGATCTCGGCCAGCATCTGTTGCAGCACGGCGGCACTCAGCGGCAGTTCCGGTCGGTCGGGATAGGTTGTCAGCGTCAGGGCAAAACGCTCTTCGTCCCGCATCAGGATGCCGTCGGGGCCGGGCGTCCAGCCCAGATCCGCCAGCTGCCGGCGGGCCGCCTCTGGATCATAGGGCAGGGGCGCCAGCCCTTCGACATGCCAGTCCGGAAGAGACGGCGGCAGGATCTGGTCGGCGCCCGCAGGATAACGCAGGATTGCCAAGGCCAGCCCCTCGCGGTCGATGGCCATCGAGACGGCTGCCCGTGCCTCGGGCTGTGCCAATGCGGGATGCCCCGCGTTCACCTTGATCAGCAGCGAACGGGGGGTGGGAACGGACATGACCTCCAGTCCCTCGGCCCCGGTCAGTCGTGCCATCGAAGCAGGATCAAGGTTGAAGACGTAATCCGCATCCCCGCTTTCCGCCAGCAGCGCGCGCGTTTCAGCACGCCCGACGGCTTGATAACTGGCCTGCCTGATGGCGGCTTCGCCTTGCCAGTGGGCGGCGAAGGCCTCCACATCCAGGCGAAGCGGCGGGTCCAGCCGGGTGACGCGGTACGCGCCGGTGCCGACCGCCGCCGTGACGTTGCCGTCTGCGTCATAAGCCGAGGGCGCGTAGATCAGCGACCGGTACTCGGACAGAAAGGCCGGCAAGGGCGCGAAAGGCTCGGCCAGGGTGATGGTCAGGCGATGCTCGCTCTCGGCCTCGATCGCGGTGATGGGGGCGGTTTCCAGCAGGCCCGGCTTGCCCTGGGCTACGATCAGCGCATGGGCGGCCGCCTCGGCCGTCAAGGGCGTACCGTCATGAAAGACCACACCCTCGCGCAGCGCAAAGCTCCACTTCAGGCCGTCCTCGGAAACCTCCCATTCGGTGGCCAGACCCGGTTGCAGCCGCCCCTCGGTGTCGCTGTTCACCAGGGTTTCCGCTACGTCCATCTTGATGAAGACGTTGCCCGAAAGGGCGGGATCTGCGCCCTTGATCTCGAAAGGGGCCACGACATCAAGAACGCCGGGCGTGGCAAATGAAGGGCCAGCCAAGGTCATCGTCAGGGCGGCGCTGCTCAAAAATCTGATAAACATGATCCGTTTCCAAGGTTTCACGGATCGTGATTATATAACGTAACAATAAGAGGCAAGGCGTGTTGTAGAAGATGTCTCAAGATAGCATCTTCCCGCCCTGCGCCTTCTGTTCGTTTGGCATCGGCAGGAGAACTGGCGGGCCTCGGTGGTGTCGCATCGAAACAGATGCGCCAGCCGTCGCCGGAGCAGTGATGGTTCCCTTCAATGATGATCCTTTGTGCATCTGGCAGATGCAGCGCATGAGGGGAACGATCGCCTGGCTATGGCAAGAGCCTCGGCCGTATGTGAAATGCACTGGCGGCCCGATGCGGCCGCGCCGCGTTTTTCCGGCGCCGGGGCGCCCATCGTGCAAGGCGCAGCCGCTTTGATCGAGCCTGTAGTCATGCCTGCTTGCTCTTGGCACCTTGATCGCCCTTCTTTTCCTTTTCGCAGGGCGCCTTTGGGGCGTCAGGATACGAGATGTTGCCGGTGCAGGATCACCGGCCGGTCGTGCCTGCGGAAGCAGCGCTGTGATGTGTCGCAGGAACAAGTGCGGTGCGATGTGGTTTCACTGCCCCGGGATGTTCCGCAGCGGAGGATGACGATGAGCCATGACGTGCAAGAAGATACCCCTGGGAGCGGCTACACCCGAGCCGTCGCGGCACTTTTCCGCCAGCACGAGGCGGCGGAACATGCCCACGCACGGCTGCAGCAGGGCGGCATTCCCCATGCCAGGACCTTGATGTCCGCGGGATCGTTCGAAGCCGACCGCGAGATGCTGGAGCACCTGCCGCTGCCCGCGGAAGATCGACGCAGCTTTGCCACCCGCGTGGCTGGCGGAGGGCATCTGGTCGTGGCGACGGATATGACGGACGCCCAGCATGACCTTGCGCTGGCGATCCTGGAAGAGGAAGGGCCTGTCGATCCCGAAGCGGAGCCCTTGGCAGATGCCCAGGACGACGCGGTGACGCGGGATGCGCTTCCTTCCGGGATCCGTGGCACGACACGGGACATGGCGTTCACGAACCCCCGCGAAGATGACGGCGGCGACGCGTCCGGTTCGGGTTCGCCCGCTGCCGGAGCCTCGGCCCCTACCTCTGTCCGGGACACCAGCCGGGGGCCCTCCCTTGCCCGGTCCTACCTGGTCCGCAAACAGACCTGAGGCTGCGGGTTCATCAATCTTGCTGGCTCGGGAGGTTCAGGCTCCGCAAGGCGACCTGATCGGCGGGCGATCCTTGATGTCTGTGCGGTGCGCACATGGGGCGCGTGAAGCCGTTCTTGCCCAAGTGCCGCGGCCCTTCTTGGGCTGACGGCCGGTGCCTGCCCGTCGGCATGATCCTGGTCAACCGCAATGGCCACGCTGCTGCGCCGGACCCCGGACCAACACTGTCAGGTAAAGGCTCTGCGCGACCATCTGTTCCGCAGGGGACGGTCACGAACACTGGGATGTCATCTGAAGGTGGGTTGCGCGTTGCCCATCCCGCGTGTCGGGAAAGCGGCCTCGGACGGCAGAGAGGGCAAAGAGGGAAGACCGGGAAGCGTTCCGGTAAAACGGTTTCCTGATCACGGACAGCATGAACTTCGGCCCAGGAGGCTTGGTTCTTCTGGGCGCGCCATGAGAGCAGGCAGGATCCTTGCTGCAAGATCAGCAGATCCGTGGCAACATGGTGTCAACTTGCCCGAATTGGCTGCGGCAGCCGGTCGTCGCTCACGGCGGTGACGTGGCAGCGTGACGGCTGCGCAGCGGAACTTGGCGGCTTGGCGTGGAACCGTAAGCACATGGCCCTTGTGTCGCGGGTCCATGAAGATCTTTGGGAAGGGAGATGGAACGAGTCACCGCGCCTCTTGTTGTTTCCGATGATGAATGGTTACCGTAGAAGGAACAGATGATGACACAGACCCCAGCTGCTGAACTGGAGCAAGGCAAGCAAGCGGGTGCCGCAGGGGCTGACGACCTGAAGGCAGAAGCGTCCGACCTGACCGAACAAGCTGCCGCCACTGCATCCGCCGCCCTGGAGGCGAGCCGTGACTATGTTGGCCGCATCCGGGATGCGGGGCAGGATTATGCCGGACAGGTCTATGAAGCCGGACACCGCAAGGCGGAGGAAGCCGCATTCTATGCGGAGCTTGGCTATGAGGAGGCCCGTGACTGGACCCGCAGCAATCCGGCGCAGGCCCTTGGGATTGCGGCCGGGATTGGCCTGCTGATGGGGCTTCTGGTCGCCCGGCGCTGAGCCTGGGCGCCAGCCGCCTGCCGATGATCCGGATTCGCAGCTTGAGGCGGCAGACGCGGACAGGATGGAACGAAACTGTTCTTTCCGCCCCCTCTGCCCGCTTGTCACGCGGATGTTCCGGATCATCGTCACTGCAACATCGCGATCATAGTATTCCCTTGGGACTATGGCCGGGATCCCATGCGAAATGGTATTGACCTCGTGACAAGATACTCGCTTTCCGGACATCATTCAGCCTCCGGGCGCTCTGGTGCAATGGGTTGGCCACGCAAGCGGGCCACAGGTCTTGCCGTTGCCGCCGGCGCCCTGGCCGTAACGGCTTTTGTCAATCAACGGCTTGCCAGACGGGCCGAGACACATAACCCCCCACTTGGGCGTTTTGTCGAGGTGGATGGCGTCCGCCTCCATTACATTGAGCAGGGCGAGGGTCCGGTGCTGGTTCTCCTGCATGGCAACGGCAGCATGATCCAGGATTTCGCCTCCAGCGGACTTGTTGATCTGGCGGCACGGCAGCATCGCGTCATCGTCTTTGACCGTCCCGGATATGGGCACAGCACGCGCCCGCGCGACCGGGTCTGGACTCCGGACGCACAAGCCCGTCTGTTCCAAACTGCGCTTGAGCAGCTTGGGGTTACACGGGCCGTGGTTCTGGGGCATTCCTGGGGCGCTTCGGTCGCCGTCGCGCTTGCGTCGAGATTTCCGGACACTGTCAGCGCCCTCGTTCTGGCCTCTGGCTATTTTTATCCGACGGCGCGGGTGGACATGATGCTGCTGTCAGGTCCTGCGGTGCCGGTGGTGGGCGACATCGCCCGATATACGGTCGCGCCCCTTGCCAGCAGGCTTGTCTGGCCGCGTCTGATGCGCAAGATCTTTGGACCAGCACCGGTCCCGGCCAAGTTCAACGGCTTTCCCAAGGAAATGGCAGTGCGCCCTTCGCAGATCCGTGCCGAGGCCGAGGAGTCTGCCCTGTTGATCCCGTTTGCCGCTGCCTCGTCGCAGATCTATGCTGCACTGACGATGCCCGTTGTCATTGTCGCCGGCACCGGAGACCGGCTGATCGACCCTGCCGACCAGTCGAGACGACTGCACGATGCCATCAGCCACAGCAGCTTCCATCCTGTTCCGGGCAGCGGGCACATGGTGCACCAGACCAACCCCGAGGCCGTCATGGCGGCCATAAATGAGGCCTTCGAACGGGCAGGACCAAGCGCCAAGTCAAGCGCCCGCTGACAGCAGCGGGCTTGTCATACCACACTGCATTGGGTGACAAGACCGTGTGCCGTGGTGACACCTGGGCTTCGGATACCTTGCGGAACAGCGGAGGCAATCTGCTCTGGTGGTCCGACTCGGATGGACATTGCCGCAAAACGCGGGCTGCTGGAGGATACATGCGGCTGATCCTGCATTCCTGCCATGACGCCCTGAGGCGGCTCGGCTCGCTGCTGATCTGGCGGGACAAGGACATGACGTGGCGGGCGGACAGGGCGGGACGTCCCGGCCGCCCGCCGGTGTTCTCTGATGCGGCGATCCAGTTCTGATGGGGTGGACACCCCCGCCCGACGGCATCGCAATGTGGGCTGATGGTGATGTCGTAATCGCCACAGAGGAGAGGTGTCCATGGATGAGGTTGCCATAGTCGGGGTCGATCT
>VGDE01000065.1 GCA_016869875.1 Alphaproteobacteria bacterium | reverse complement strand
AGCGAACGCGACCTCGTGATCGTGGAAGAAACGCCTCCGGCCACGGAATAGGTGAAACCTTCATCCTTTCGTGGTAGCTCTGTCACAAAGTAGACACGAAGGGGCAGGGCATGTGCCGTTGGGCCGCCTATCTGGGCGAACCTATCTTTCTGGAAGACATCGTCAGCCGGCCGGCGCATTCGCTGATCCGGCAAAGCCAGGGCGCGACGCGCTGCGTGACGGCGGTGAACGCCGACGGCTTCGGCCTTGCCTGGTACGGCGAGCGGCCCGAACCGGGTCTTTATCGCGACGTGATGCCCGCATGGTCGGACCCCAACCTGCGCAGCCTGGTGGCGCAGGTGCGGTCGGGGCTGTTCCTAGCGCATGTGCGGGCATCGACGGGAACGGCAACCAGCCGCAACAACTGCCATCCCTTCACGGTCGGCCGCTGGTCCTTCATGCATAACGGGCAGTTCGGCGGCTATGACGGCTTTCGCCGCCATGCCGATGTGCTGATCCGGGACGAACATTATCCCCATCGCAAGGGTGCGACCGACAGCGAGGCGTTGTTCCTGATCGCCCTGGGCGAGGGCCTTGAGGAGGATCCCAAGGGCGCAATGGAGCGTGCCTTGGGAAAGATGGGTGCATTGGCGCGGCAACGGGGCGAGGCGCCGTATGTGCGCGCGGCTTGCGCGCTGTCGGACGGTGAACGTCTTCATGCGCTGCGCTACAGCAGTGACGACCACGCCCCTTCGCTGTATCACCGATGGTCCGAAACAAGGCAAGGGTGGGCCGTTGTTTCCGAACCGCTGGAAACGGACGAAGCCGATTGGCAGGAGGTGCCGGCCGGCAGTTTTTGCACCTTTTCACCGGGACAGGTCGAGATCACCAGCTTCTGCCCGCATCCCATGCTTGTCGCGGCCTGAACGGTGCCGTGCCGGTAAGGCCCGCGGGCCACAGGCTGTGCCGTGTCAGGCGTTCGGCTGGCCGGTCGTACTGGTCGAGGTGGGTGCCGTGCTTTCGGCCGCAGAGGGCTGCGGCAGACGCTTCAGTTCGGCGTCCGCGGCCCGTTTGGGACGGCGAAAGACCAACAGATTGTGATAGGTGATCGTCCGTCCGGTCAGCCCGCTGCGCTCCTCGCTGGGCAGGACGTCGGCGCGCAGGTATTCCCATCCTTCGCCTGCCATGCGATTCAGTTCGGCAGTGATCGTCACAGCATAACGGTCGCTGGAGGTCTTGGCGTCGCGGATCTTTTCGCTGCGATTGGGCGCGGGAATGACCGAATATTCATAAACCTGGTCTGACATGATCGTCCTGTCCCTGAACGGATGGGGCGCGCAGAAAAAGGTCCCGGCCATGGGCCGGGACCTGTGGTTCAGCCTATTGGCCCAGCTTGCGGGCCACCAGCTCGTTAACGGCCGCCGGATTGGCCTTGCCGCCCGTCGCCTTCAGAACCTGCCCGACGAACCAGCCTGCCAGCTTGGGATTGGCCTTGGCCTTTTCCACCTGCGCGGGATTGTCCGCGATGATCTGGTCCACTGCCGCCTCGATGGCGCCCAGGTCGGTGACCTGCTTCATACCGCGGGCCTCGACGATCTGCGCGGGGTCGCCGCCTTCGCTCCACAGGATCTCGAACAGGTCCTTGGCGATCTTGCCGGAAATGTCGCCCTTGGCGATCAGGTCGATCACGCCAGCCAGCTGTGCGGCCGAGACGGGCGACGTCTGGATCGTCAACCCTTCCTTGTTCAACCGCCCGAACAATTCGTTGATGACCCAGTTCGCGGCCATCTTTCCGTCGCGACCAGCGGCAACCGCCTCGAAGAAATCGGCATTCTCGACCTCAGCGGTCAGCACGCTTGCGTCATATTCCGACAGTGACAGGTCGCGCACGAAGCGCGCCTTCTTTTCGTCGGGCAGTTCGGGCATGCGGCTGGCGATGTCGTCGATCCAGTCCTGCTCGATATCCAGCGGCAGCAGGTCGGGATCAGGGAAATAGCGATAGTCATGCGCTTCTTCCTTGGAGCGCATGGACCGCGTCTCGCCCTTGTCGGGATCGTAGAGCCGGGTTTCCTGCACAATGGAGCCGCCATCCTCAAGAATGGCGATCTGGCGGCGCGCCTCGTGATCGATGGCCGCTTGAATGAAGCGCAGCGAGTTCATGTTCTTGATTTCGCAGCGTGTCCCGAGATGGGTGAAATCGCCAGTTTCCTGAAAGCGTTCATAGTCACCGGGTCTGCAGACGCTGACGTTCACGTCGGCGCGCAGGTTGCCGTTCTGCATGTTGCCGTCGCAGGTGCCCAGATAGCGCATGATCTGGCGCAGCTTGGCCACATAGGCCGCGGCCTCCTCGGGGCCGCGGATGTCGGGACGGCTGACGATCTCCATCAGGGCAACGCCGGTGCGGTTCAGGTCCACGAAGCTCATGGTCGGGTCCATGTCATGGATCGACTTGCCCGCATCCTGTTCCAGGTGGATGCGTTCGATCCGGACGCGGCGGGCGACACCGGGCGCCATGTCCACGATCACCTCGCCCTCGCCCACGATGGGGTGGTAAAGCTGGCTGATCTGATAACCCTGCGGCAGATCGGGATAGAAATAGTTCTTGCGGTCAAAGGCGCTGCGCTTGTTGATCACCGCCTTCAGGCCCAGCCCGGTCCGCACCGCCTGCGCCACGCAGAATTCGTTGATGGCCGGCAGCATGCCGGGCATGGCCGCATCCACGAAGGCCACGTTGCTGTTCGGCTCGGAGCCGAAGCTGGTCGATGCACCGGAAAACAGCTTGGCCTTGGAGGCGACCTGCGCATGAACCTCGAGGCCGATCACCAGCTCCCAGTCGCTTTTGGCACCCTGGATCACCTTGGGCTGGGGGGCGGTATAGGTCAGGTCAAGCATCGGGGGCCTCGTCTGCGGCGGAACGGTCTGGCGGAGGTTCTAGGACACGGTCGCCCGATTGTCACGGCCTGGCGCGTTTCCGGCAGGTATCTGTTCCTCCGAATCAACCGCCGCATCGACCGATGGTTAAAATACCTGTGAGAAGGATGATCTCCTCCTTGGGTTTCCCCGCCCGTCGGCGGATTTCCGAGCATCGTTCTATACCTTGGGGGCGTGATCTCGCCGAGGGTTGAACAAGCTCATTGCGTGATGGGGAACCTTGGCTAAGGCAGTTGCAGCGAAATTGCCTTTTGAGGTTCCAATGCGCGTCGCGCTCTCCCTTGCCGCCCTGGCCCTGATGGCCGCCTGTTCGACAACGCCTTCCACGGATGCCGCTGCGGCGTCCCAGGCTCAGGAACTGGCACTGGCCCAGCAGCCTCCGATGCGGTGGGGAGAGCGCAACGGTTCGGACGAGTGGACGCGCGCCACGCTGGAGGCGCTGGACCGCGAGGGCGTCACGATCATGTCGCGCGTGCCGAACGACATCTCCGAGTTCTGCCCCAACTATCGGCAGTTGGCCGAACCGGGCCGCAAGGCGTTCTGGGCGGGGCTGCTGTCGGCAGTGGCCAAGCATGAAAGCACCTACAATCCGCAGGCGGCCGGGGGTGGCGGGCGTTGGCTGGGGCTGATGCAGATCGCGCCGTCCACGTGGCGTCATTACGGCTGCGACGGCAACATCAAGGACGGGGCCGACAACATGGCCTGCGCGGTCAAGATCATGTCGCATCAGGTCGGGCGGGACAATGCCGTGGCCCGTGACGGCAGCGGATGGCGCGGCGTGGCGCGGGATTGGGCGCCGATGCGCAATTCGTCCAAGCGGGCGGACATTGCCGCCTGGACCTCAAGCCAGAGCTATTGCACCGCCAGCAGCTGACGGTTCCAACGGGAACGGTCGGCAGGTCGAGCAGGCGGGCCCTTGGGCCCGCCTTTCGTCATTCACGCAGAGCCGTCAGAATTCGGGCCCAGGACCGGGCGCCTTTCGCAAAGCTTTCGACATCGTATTTTTCGTTCGGGGAATGGATGCGGTCGTCGTCGCGCCCAAAGCCCACCAGCAACGAGTCCATTCCAAGGATCTCCTTGAAGTCGCCGGCAATCGGGATGGAGCCGCCGGCCCCGATAAAGGCGGCATCGCGGCCCCATTCCTGACCAAGGGCGCGTTTGGCCTGACCAAAGGCGGGATCGCTGATGTCCATGACGCTGGCGGGGCTGGCCCCGTGGTCGTGGAACTCGACCGTGCAATCGGCCGGGACGAACCGTCGGACATGATCCTGAAATGCCACGCGCACGGCCTCGGGGTTCTGCGTTCCGGTCAGGCGGAAGCTGACCTTGGCCCGCGCCTCGGCCGGCAGCACGGTCTTGAATCCGTCGCCGGCGTAGCCGCCGGCGATTCCGTTGATCTCGGCCGTTGGTCGGTTCCAGACCATTTCCAGCGGCGTGCGACCTTTTTCGCCGACTGGCCGGGACAGGCCGACGCGGCTCAGGAAGCCGGCGGCATCAAAGTTCAGCGCCTGCCAGTCGCGCGCCAGATCGGCGGGCAGATCCTCTACCCCGTCATGAAAGCCTGGCAGGGTGACGCGTCCGTCCTGGTCCTTGAGGGCTGCCAGCGCCTGTGCCAGCACCATGATCGGGTTGGCCGCGAGGCCCCCGAAGCTGCCGGAATGCAGGTCCCTGTCCGCCCCGCGCACGACGACCTCTTGTCCGACCAGACCGCGAAGCTGGGTGGTGATGGCCGGACGTCCATCTGCGTAAAGCCCGGTGTCGCAGATCATGGCCAGCGACGCGCGCAGATCGCCGGCATGTTCCCGCAGGAAAGGCCGCAAGGAGGGCGAGCCGGACTCTTCCTCTCCTTCGAACAGCAGGATCAGGTCCGTGGGCAGGCTGCCATGCACGGCCTTCCAGGCGCGGAAGGCCTCGATGAAGGTCATCAACTGGCCCTTGTCGTCCGAAGCGCCGCGGCCGCGGATGACGCGCCCGGCGTTCGTTTCCTCGATCGCCGGATCAAAGGGCGGGCGGCTCCACAACTCCAGCGGATCCACCGGTTGCACGTCATAGTGGCCGTAGAACAGCAGCGGCCGGGCGCCACCAGGCGCGGAGCGGGCGGTGACCATCGGGTGGCCGGGCGTGTCATGGACCTGCGCCTGAAAGCCCAGTCCGGTCAGTTGGGCTGCCAGCCATCCGGCGGCGCGGCGCACATCGCCGGAATGCG
Organism: Alphaproteobacteria bacterium; assembly: GCA_016869875.1. Lineage (GTDB taxonomy): Bacteria > Pseudomonadota > Alphaproteobacteria > Rhodobacterales > Rhodobacteraceae > Paracoccus. The sequence continues at coordinate 10,051 of VGDE01000065.1, read as the reverse complement.
CCGGGTCCGTCGAGATCGAAGGAATCCGCAGGAAGTCCATCAGCCGGTCCAGCGCGGCATCAAGCCCCGCATCCAGCTGCGTCAGGATGTCCTCCAGCCTTGCCGATTCCGTCATATTTCCTACCTTTCGCAGCAATAACCTTGGGTTCCGGCCTGCGCCTTTCGTCGAATAGGGCATTTTTGGCCTGTTAATTTTGCGGTTTGACCTCTATCAATGTCAGGCCGCGCGTGATCGGACAATGATCGCACCCAGCCAGCTATGCAAGGGAACGCCCGCAATGAAGTATGATGCCGCCTTGGATCAGGCCATTGCCCGTCTGCACGAGGAGGGGCGCTATCGCACCTTCATCGATATCGAACGGGCCAAGGGTCGGTTCCCGCAGGCCGTCTGGAACCGTCCGGATGGCGAGCGGCAGGAAATCACGGTCTGGTGCGGCAACGACTATCTGGGCATGGGGCAGCATCCGGTGGTGCTAGCCGCGATGCACGAGGCGCTGGATGCGACCGGAGCGGGTTCGGGCGGCACGCGCAACATCAGCGGCACGACCGTCTATCACAAGCGGCTGGAGGCCGAGCTGGCCGACCTGCACGGCAAGGAAGCGTCGCTGGTGTTTTCCAGCGCCTACATCGCCAACGACGCGACGCTGTCCACGCTGCCCAAGCTGTTTCCCGGCCTGATCATCTATTCCGACGAGCTGAACCACGCCTCGATGATCGAGGGGATCAAGCGCAACGGTGGCGCCAAGCGCATCTTCCGCCACAATGACCTGGCCCATCTGCGCCAGCTGCTGGAGGCCGACGATCCCGACGCCCCCAAGCTGATTGCCTTTGAGTCTATCTATTCGATGGACGGCGATTTCGGACCGATCGAGGCGTTCTGCGACCTGGCTGAGGAGTTCGGCGCCCTGACCTATCTGGACGAGGTCCATGCCGTCGGCATGTACGGTCCGCGTGGTGGCGGCGTGGCCGAGCGCGACCGGCTGGCGCATCGTGTCGACATCATCAACGGCACTCTCGGCAAGGCTTTCGGTGTCTTTGGCGGCTATATCGCCGCGAGCGCCAAGATGTGCGACGCGGTTCGGTCCTATGCGCCGGGCTTTATCTTCACGACCTCGTTGCCACCTGCGGTTGCAGCGGGTGCGGCGGCCTCGATTTCGTTCCTGAAGACCGCCGAGGGTCAAAAGCTGCGCGACGCCCAGCAGCTGCATGCCCGTATCCTGAAGATGCGGCTGAAATCGCTCGGCATGCCCATCATCGACCATGGCAGCCACATCGTGCCGGTTCATGTTGGACATCCCGTGCATTGCAAGGCCCTGTCGGACATGCTGCTGCGCGATTACGGCATCTATGTCCAGCCGATCAACTTCCCTACGGTGCCGCGCGGGACCGAGCGGCTGCGTTTCACGCCCTCGCCGGTGCATGATCCCAAGCAGATCGACCACCTGGTGCGCGCGATGGATGCGCTGTGGTCGCACTGTGCCTTGAATCGCGCCGAATTGAGTGCCTGACTCAATCGTCGGATGAACTGCTCTCGCCTGCGTGATAACGTGTAGGTAAAGAAGCAGTGGTAAGCTCTGATTCGGAGCTGCCGAAAACAGGCGTATGAGGCATACCCAATGAGCAGGCTGCGGGCACAGAACCCGGCAGAGGAGTTCGCGCAGGTGGAGGAAACACTTCCCTTCCTCGATGATGACACGCGTCTTGGCGACCTGATGCGGGGCGAACGGGCAACTTTGGGAAAGTCGCTGCTTGACGTGCAGCGGGAGCTGCGGATTCGCGCATCCTATGTGGCGGCGATCGAGAATTGCGACATATCGGCCTTTGACGCGCCCAGTTTCATCGCTGGCTATGTGCGGTCCTATGCCCGGTATCTGGGCATGGACCCTGACTGGACTTTTCGCCGCTTCTGCATCGAATCAGGGTTTCAACCCACGCATGGCATGGCGCCCTCGGCGGCGGGTCCGAAGCCCGCGCGCCGGCCCTCGGATCCGGCCGAGGCCTTGGCCAATCCCCGGGCCCTGTTCATTCCGCAGGAACAAAGCCTGTGGTCCGAGGTCGAGCCTCGGGCCATCGGGGCCATCCTGGTCCTCATTGCCGTGATCAGCGGTCTGGCATATGGCGGATGGGCGGTGCTTCAAGAGGTCCAGCGCGTGACGCTGGCCCCTGGCGACGATGTCCCGGCGATCGTGACCGAGCTTGATCCGACACAAGGGGCGGGTCTGGCCGACCTGACGCTTGAAACCACGGAAACTGCCGAGATTGCGCAACACCTGCCGCAGCCGGAGGGCATGGACCGCCTTTACCGGCCACAGATTCTGGAGGCGCCGGTTCTGACTTCGCGGGACGGGCCCATCGCCTCGATCGATCCCGGCCTGCGCGACACGGCGACCACGGTTGATCAGGTGATTGCATCCGTCAACGACGCTGCAAATCCGCAGGAGGGGGATGCAGTGATGTTCGGACCCGCCTTGCCGGCAGATGAGACCGTCGTTGCAGCCGCGGGAAGCGTCCGGACCTTGGCGCCCGACGCCGCAGAGGTGCATCTGCTGGCGGCCCGTCCGGCCTGGGTGCGTGTGACCTCGGCAGAGGGGACGGTTTTGCTGGAAAAGATCATGGACGCAGGCGAGCGGTTCACGCTGCCCAAGCTGGAGGAAGCGCCGCGCCTGCGGACCGGAAACTCCGGAGCCATATACTTCTCGGTCAACGGGCAGACCTATGGTCCCGCAGCGCCCGGCGCGCAGGTGGTTTCGAATGTCGAGTTGTCGACCGACAGCCTGACCGGGCGCTTTGCGCTGGCCGACGTGAATGCCGACCCGGAACTGGCGCAGATGATCGCGGTGGCTCAGGTCCACACTGACCAGCCCGCCGACGCAGCACAGATCCAGTAGCGTTTGCACCCGCCCGCGCCGGGCGGGCGCGCGATCATGGCGACTGCGGTGTCAGGATTTCCAGCTGCGCTCCAGCACGCTGATCCAGTTGTCGCAGGCGATCTTTCTGATCAGGGCTACGCCATAGCCATGCGCCTGCATGGCGTCGATCAGGCGCGGCAGGGCGCTGGCATCTGGCAGGTCCTGCGGCATCAACGCGCCATCGAAATCCGAACCCAACGCCACGCCGTCTTCGCCCAGGATGGCCAGCAGGTGATCCAGGTGGCGCAGCATTACCTCCAGGTCCTCGAGCGGCAGACGGCGTCCGTCCGGCCGCAGGAAGCTGGAGGCAAAGTTCAGGCCCACGAGGCCGCCGGACTCGGCAATCTGGTGCAACTGGCGATCGGTCAGGTTGCGGCTGCTTTCGCAGATGGCGTGAACGCAGCTGTGGCTGGCCACCAACGGCGCCTCGGAAAGGCGCGAGACGTCGTCAAAGCCGGCCTCGTTCAGATGCGACAGATCCAGCATGATCCCAAGCGCGTTGCAATCCGCGACCAGGCGGCGCCCTGCCTGGGTCAGCCCGCCGCCGGTGTCGGGCGACGCGGGGAAGGCAAAAGGCACGCCCTCCGCAAAACGGGTCGGACGCGACCAGACCGGACCAAGCGAGCGCAGGCCTGCGGCATGCCACAGATAAAGCGCATCTGTGTCGCGGATCGCCTCGACGCCTTCCATGTGCATCACAGCCGCAATGCGGCCGCCGGCCAGGCAGGCGCGCAGTCCGGCCGCATCGCGGACCACGTCGAGCGTCCCGGTACGCTCCAGCGACAGCAGCGCGGCGGCCTGAGCGAAAGCATGGGGCAATGCAGCGTCATGGGGTATTTCCGCCGGAAGGGGCAGGGCATAGGGCGGGTTCTCCATGATCCGTACGGCATCCCCATCATTGGGTCCGGCGGGCGAGGGCACCCAGATCGCAAAGAACCCACCCACCATGCCGCCTGCGCGCAGCTTTGGAAGATCGACATGCCCGGTCCCGTCGCCTTCCAGCCACAGTTTTGCGCCTTGGGGTCCGGCGGCAACCACGCGCTGCAGGAAATCGTTGTGGCCGTCGAAGACAGGGGTCATGTCGGATCCTTTCACCGTATCCGGCGCAGAATGCCCAGGAGGCGGCCGGCCCGCAATGGCGCTTGGCACTCCGGCGCGACCGGGGCTAGGCTGGAAAGGCAAAGCCACGTCACAGAAAGGACGGCCCGCCATGCCCCGGATCAGCTCCGACTTCCTTGGCCAGACAGTCATCACCATCTTCGAGGTCACCCCCGGCAACGCCCATGACGTCCTGGACCTGCTGACCGATGCGTGGTCGCAGGTGATCAGCCGCCATCCCGGCTGCCTTGGCGGAGCGATCCACCTGAACGATGCGCAGACACGGATCGCGACCTATTCGCAATGGCAGGACCGCAAGGATTATCAGGCAATGCTGCGTACGGACGAGATGCGCCGTCGCAACCGCGACATCCACGCCATGTGCAAGAGCTTCGAGCCGGTGATGTACGAGGTGCAGGCCGTCTTTCCGTGATGCTGCAGCCGCAGAAACATGGTGCAATCGCAGGCCTGCCTGTTAACCTGTCATCCAAGTGACAGGAGGATCGGATGGCAGGGCGGATCATCACCGTGGCGCAGCAGAAAGGTGGCTCGGGCAAGACGACGCTTGCGGTCAATCTGGCGGTCAACCTGCATGCGCGGGGGCATTCGGTGGCGCTGGTGGACACCGATCCGCAAGGAAGCATGGGTCGCTGGTTCATGGAGCGTGTGGCCGGGCAGGGCGAGGACGAGGCGATGGATTTTTCCACGTCGTCAGCCTGGGGTGCGAGCTATGAATCCGAAAAGCTGAAGAAGCGCTTCGATTTCGTCATCATCGACACTCCGCCCAAGATCGACAGCGACCTGCGGCCGGCGCTGCGCGTCGCCGATCTCGTGCTTGTGCCCGTTGCGACCAGCCATGTCGACCTGTGGGCGACCGAGGGGGTGCTGGATCTGGCGCGACGTGAAAAGTCGGATGTGCTGGTGGTGCTGAACCGGACACGGCCCCATACGCGGCTGGCGGTCGAGGTGGCGCAGAAGGCAACGGAGCTGGGCGCAGCCGTGGCCGAGACGCAGGTTGCAAACCGCGTGACCTATGCAGAGACGCTGGGCCAGGGCTTGGGCGTCATCGAACGCGCACGTTCAGGTCCTGCCGTGGACGAGATGGCGGCGCTGACCGAGGAGGTCTTGGATCGCCTGGGGTGACTGGCGGCCAGCCCCAGTGGCCGGCACATCACCGGGCCGCTGCCACCGAACGAGCAAGAACGTAAGAACTGCTGCCCGGTGCAGGCATCGGGCAGCTTGGGCGTTCCCTTAGCGGCAGAGCGATTCGGCCCGTGATGCAAAGCTGCGATACCGGCTCCAGAAGGCGCTGTCGGCGTCGCGCTTCGACGTCCGCACCTCTTGGGCGCGATGTGGCTCGCGGAAAAACTGGGCCGCGCGGCGCTGGTCCGACCGGGACAGGGCCTGGTTTGCCACCTGCTGGATGCAGCCGCACAGGGGCGCATTCCCACGGGCCCGGTCCGAGCGGACGCAGGCGGTGTCGATGGGGCCCGCCATGGCAAGCGGGGTCGTCATGACGATCGCGGCGGCCGCGATCACGAAACGGTTGAGCATGAACTGTCTCCTCGATGTCTTGGTCTGATCTGCCGGGCGGCCGGTTCTGTCCGGTCTTGCCTGCCCAGTCTGCCGCATCCTCCATAGCAAAAATGCGCCGGATTCTCAATCACGGTGGCGTGCGGCCGTCAGTCTTGGTCAATGCGCGTTGCGGGGAAGCCCGCCTGCTCGAGGGCAGCCTGGGCCTGCAGGGCGGAAAGATCCGTCACCGTGACGCGCTTGGCGTCAAGATCCACTTGCACCTGGCCACCGGCCTCGGCAATGGCAGTTTCAATGGCGGACTTGCAGTGGCCGCAACTCATGTCGGGAACGGCAAAGATCATGGTGGCTCCTGTGGTCGTTCACGGCAATGATGCGCGCGGACAGGGAGCGGCACAAGACGGAGACGGCGATGATCGATGCCATCGGGCTGGATGCCGATGATACCCTGTGGGAGAACGAAACCTTCTTTCGCGTGACCGAGGCCGAATTTGCCGCCCTGCTGGCCGAGCATGGCGAGGCCGAGGCGATCGCCGCCCGGCTGTTCGAGATCGAGCGGGCGAACCTGGAACGCTATGGCTATGGGATCAAGGGCTTCATGCTGTCGATGGTCCAGACGGCGATCGAGCTGACCGACGGGGCGGTGGACGGCCGCACCATAGGCCGCATCCTTGATCTTGGACAGGAGATGCTGTCTCATTCCGTTGACCTTTTGCCGGGCGTCGAGCAGGCCCTGGATGCGCTGGACGGGCACCGGCTGATCCTGATCACCAAGGGCGACCTGATGGACCAGGAGCGCAAGATCGCAGCCTCGGGTCTGGCCGACAGGTTCGCCTCGGTCGAGATCGTCGCGGATAAGACGCCCGAATCCTATGCCCGCGTCCTGCACGGGCAGGGGGTTGCGCCGGAGCGCTTTCTGATGGCGGGCAATTCGATGCGCAGCGACGTGCTGCCGGTGCTGGAGCTGGGCGGCTGGGGGGTGTTCGTGCCGCATGAACTGACCTGGGCTGCGGAACATGCCCATGCACCCGATCATCCCCGCCTTCACCAGCTTGGCAACCTCGCTGAACTCCCAGGCCTGGTCAGGCGGTTGGAGGAGGGCGCATGACCTCTGCGGCAGGATTGTCCGACAACGGGCGGGCAGCATTGTTCATGACCGCCTCCATGTCGATGTTTGCCGTGGAGGATGCGTTCATCAAGACCCTGACGCAGGCCATGCCCGTGTGGCAGCTGCTGGCCACGACGGGGCTGGTGGCCATGTGCGTCTTTTGGGCGCGAATGGCACGCCGTCGGCAGAGGCTGTGGACGCGGGCCCTGCTGCATCCGATGGTGGCGCTGCGCAATTTCGGCGAGGTGGTGGGGGCGCTGAGTTTCGTGACCGCCCTGGCGGTGGGGGAACTGGCCTCGACCTCGGCGATCCTGCAGGTCTTGCCGCTGACACTGGTGCTGGGCGCGGCGTTGTTTCTGGGCGAAAAGGTCGGCTGGCGGCGCTGGGCCTCGGTGGTCGTGGGATTTGCGGGCGTGCTGCTGATCTTGCGGCCGGGAACGGGGGCATTCCAGCCGGCGATGCTTTGGGCGCTTCTAGGGGTGGCAGGGCTGACGCTGCGCGACCTTGCGACGCGGCGCATCCCGGCTGGCGTGCCGTCGGACCAGCTTTCAGCCTCGGCTTATGGGGCGATGGTGCCGGGCGGACTGGTGCTGGGGCTGGTGAGCGGGCAGGCGGTGGTGGCGCCGGATCTGGCGCAGCTGGGTTTGCTGGGCGGGACCGTGATCTTTGGGGTCTTGGGCTATGCCACGCTGGTGGCCGCCTCGCGGCTGGGAGAAGCGTCGGTCGTGGCGCCGTTCCGCTATACGCGGCTGGGATTTGCGCTTCTGGTGGCGGCAGTGGTCTTTGGCGAGCGCCCCGACCTGCCCATGCTGGCGGGAGCGGGCATGATCGCCCTGGCCGGCGGCTATGCCATGTGGCGCGAAGCCCGCATGCGGCGGAGCCCGGACGCGAAACCGGTGGACGGGCTGATCCGGCCGGCGCCACGCTGAAGGCCCGGACCGCCATCCGCAAAAAAGCCAAGCCGGCCACGGCCCCATCGAGGGGCCTTGCCGGCTGCGTGGCCTGCAGCCCCGCCCCGTCCTTCGCCTGCGCAGGTCGCCGTGGAACCTTGGGGCGCGGCGTTCATTGTCCGGCGACCGACTGCGATGCAAGTGGACATGCTTGCCCGTCAGCCCAGCAGAAAAGGAACATTGCATGCCAAAGGCCCTGATCATCCTGACCTCCCATGACCGGCTTGGCGACAGCGGCAAGTCCACCGGCTTTTACTGGGAGGAGCTTGCGGCACCCTACTGGATCCTGTCGGATGCGGGCTACCAGGTGGAATTGGCCAGCATTGCCGGGGGACGGCCGCCCGCTGACCCCACGTCGGCTGAAGGCGATGCCGTCACCGATCATGTGCGCCGGTTCATGGCGGACGACGCGGCCATGAACCGGCTGAACAACACCGAGCGCGTCGAGGATGTCGAGATCGACGCATGCGGGATCATCTATCTGCCGGGGGGCCATGGCACCATGTGGGATCTGCCCAGATCCTCTGCCTTGGGGAACCTGCTGGCCAGGGCCTGGGAGAAGGGCGTCAGCATCGGGGCTGTCTGCCATGGCCCGGCGGGCCTGCTTGAGGCCCGGCTGTCGTCGGGCGCACCGCTGGTGGAAGGGCGCCGCGTCGCGGGCTTTGCCAACAGCGAGGAGCAGGCGGTTGGGCTGAGCGACACTGTGCCCTTCCTGCTGGAGGATGAACTGAAGGCCCGCGGCGCGCAGTACGAGCGGGGTCCTGACTGGCAGCCCTTTGCCGTCGCCGACGGCAAGCTGGTGACGGGCCAGAACCCGGCCTCGTCCGCGGATGTGGCGCTGCTGCTCTTGAAGGCGGCGCACCTTCCGACGGTGCCCTGAGGCAATCGCGACAAGGGCCGCGAAACCCTCTTTTCGTAGGCCTCGCGCCCCTGTATAGCCCGGCCATGACCGAGCTTTCCCTCATTCGCAACTTTTCGATCGTGGCCCATATCGACCACGGAAAATCCACGCTGGCCGACCGGCTGATCCAGTTGACGGGCACTGTCGCCGAACGCGACATGAAAGCCCAGATGCTGGACAGCATGGATATCGAGCGGGAGCGGGGGATCACCATCAAGGCGAACACCGTTCGCATCAGCTATCCGGCCAAGGACGGCCGGACCTATGTGCTGAACCTGATCGACACGCCGGGCCACGTCGACTTTGCCTACGAGGTCAGCCGCTCGATGCGCGCGGTCGAAGGATCGCTGCTGGTCGTGGACGCCACCCAGGGGGTGGAGGCGCAGACGCTGGCCAATGTTTACCAGGCCATCGACGCGGGGCACGAGATCGTGCCCGTCCTGAACAAGATCGACCTGCCGGCCTCGGAACCCGACCGCGTCAAGGCGCAGATCGAGGACGTGATCGGCATCGACGCGTCCGAGGCGATCGCCATCAGCGCCAAGACGGGCCTGGGCATTCCCGACGTGCTGGAAGCCATCGTCACGCGCCTGCCGGCCCCCAAGGGCGACCGCGATGCGCCCCTGACGGCGATGCTGGTGGACAGCTGGTACGATGCCTATCTGGGTGTTGTGGTCATGATCCGCGTGATGGACGGCGTCATCCGAAAGGGCGACCACATCAAGATGATGCAGACCGGTGCCACCCACCGGCTGGACAAGCTGGCCGTGCTGACGCCGGCGATGAAGGACATCGAGGAGTTGGGGCCTGGCGAGATCGGCGTTTTTACCGGCTCGATCAAGCAGGTGCGCGACACCCGCGTGGGCGACACCATCACCCATGAGCGAAAGCCGGCGACCAAGGCGCTTCCAGGCTTCAAGCCGGCGCAGCCGGTGGTCTTCTGCGGCCTCTTTCCGGTGGACGCCAACGACTTCGAGCCCCTGCGCGACGCGATCGAGAAGCTGGCCCTGAACGACGCCTCCTTCAGCTACGAGATGGAAACCTCTGCCGCGCTCGGCTTCGGCTTCCGCTGCGGTTTCCTGGGCCTTTTGCACCTCGAGGTGATCCGCGATCGGCTGGAGCGGGAATATGACCTCGACCTGATCACGACCGCGCCTTCCGTGGTCTTCAAGCTGCACATGCGCGACGGAGAGGTGCGCGACCTGCACAACCCGGCCGACATGCCCGACCTGACGCTGGTTGACCATATCGAAGAGCCGCGCATCAAGGCCACGATCATGGTGCCCGACGATTACTTGGGCGACGTGTTGAAGTTGTGCCAGGATCGTCGCGGCATCCAGATGGACCTGACCTATGCGGGCAGCCGCGCGATGGTCGTATACGACCTGCCGCTGGCCGAGGTCGTCTTTGATTTCTATGACCGGCTGAAATCAGTCACCAAGGGCTATGCCAGCTTCGACTACCAGATCAGCGAATACCGCGAGGATTACCTGGTCAAGATGTCGATCCTGGTCAATGACGAGCCCGTGGACGCGCTGTCGATCATGGTCCA
>VGDE01000064.1 GCA_016869875.1 Alphaproteobacteria bacterium | reverse complement strand
TCGGGCGCCGGCCTTTGGCCTGCTCTTTTCCGCGTTCTATGTGGTCGGGGGACTGGTCGGTGCGGCGGTTGCGACAGCGGTCGGACGCGACTGGTGGTTGGTCCCCTTCGTGCTGGGGTTTCCGCTGATCGCACCCTTCGCGGCCGTGGGCCTTTACGACGTCAGCCGGCGGATCGAACTGGCGCTGCCGCTGGACTGGCCGCAGGTGATCCGCGTGGTGATCGCGCAAAAGGACCGGCAGGTTCCGTCAATGGCCGTGGTGATCCTGCTGCTCTTCATGTTCTGGGTGTTCGTCGCGCACACGATCTTTGCGCTGTTCCTCGGCACGGCCTCCTTGACCCATATCACCAGTTCGGCCCGCATGTTGCTCGAAGGATCCGGGCTGGTCATGTTGCTCATCGGAGCCTTGGTGGGCGGGGTTTTTGCGGCCGTCCTGTTCACGATCACCGTCGTCGGCCTGCCGCTTGTCCTGGATCGCGAGGTCGATGTCGTGACCGCGATCATTGCCTCGGTTCAGGCCGTGCGCAGGAACCTTCTTGTGCTGGCAGCCTGGTCGGCAACCATCGCGGGCCTGCTGTTCGCGGCAATCCTGCCTGCCTTTCTGGGCTTGCTGATCGTCCTGCCAGTACTTGGCCATGCCAGCTGGCATCTTTACCGGCGGCTGATGCCGGACGAGGGCGAGGCGTCCCGGTTGCTCCACACCACGCGCGCAACCTGAAGGAACATCTTTCCCGATCCCCTTGAAGGTTGCTGCACCGGAGAGGCGCACCTGGCGAGACAGCCCTCTCTTGCGATGTGGCAGGGCCACGGACGCAGACATGACAAAGGCCCGCGGGGGCGGGCCTTGCCGGATTCCGGGATCAGGGCATCAGGCGACTGGCGGCGCCAGCTTCTTGGTGCCGCCGTTGTTCAGCGGATCTTCCTGCCGCTGAACCGAGCCCTCGAAATGAGCGCCGGATTCGATGGCGATGGTCTTGTGGATGATGTCGCCTTCCACACGGGCAGAGGCCGTGAGGCGAACCTTGAGGCCGCGCACGCGACCCACGACACGGCCATGCACGATCACGTCGTCGCCCATGATCTCACCCTTGATGGTGGCGGTTTCGCCCACCGTCAGTTGATGGGCGCGGATGTCGCCTTCGACGGTGCCTTCGACCTGGATGTCGCCCTGGGTCTGGATGTTGCCGACGACCGTCAGGTCCGGCGACAGGACCGACGGTGCCGTGCGGGCACGAGGCGCAGCAGCCGCAGGAGCGTCAAGGCTGCGCTCGGGTACGGCGGAGGGGGCGGTCTCGACGGCGCTGCCCTGGGGGGCGGGTGCTTGCTGGGGACGGTTCTCGGTCACGCGGGTCTTACTGAACATTGTCTGCTGCCTTGATGAAGCTCATCGGGTCCACGGCCCGACCATTCATCCGCACCTCGTAATGCAGGTGCGGCCCGGTCGAGCGTCCAGTGTTCCCCATATCACCGATGCGATCGCCTTGCGACACCCTTTGGCCGACTTTGACGTGGATCCGGTTCAGGTGGGCATAGCGCGTTTCGGTTCCCAACTCGTGCTGGATCTTGATCAGGTTTCCATAGGCGCCGTTGCGGCCGGCAAATGTGACGACTCCGTCGCCCGTCGAGTGGATGGGCGTGCCCACCGGGCCAGCCAGGTCGATGCCTTCGTGCATGCGGCCCCACCGGCGGCCAAATCCGGACGTATAGCGAAAGCTCTGCTTGACCGGCATGGCAAGGGGCAGCTTTTCCATCGCGATCCGATAGGTGTTCATCTGGTCCAGCGTGACGATGATCTGGCGCGCCTTGGTTTCCCCCTGGCTCAGTGCCGCGTCGCCGCGCGTCGAATAGGACATGGGCGTCAGCGGACCGCCCTGTCCGGAGTAGCCTTGGCGGATCGTCCGCAGCACCTCGTCCGGGTTCATCCCGACCGAACGAAAGACGTTGTCCAGCGGCGCGACTGACACGGTCACGGCGCTTTCCAGCTGGTTCAGGATCTCGTCGTTGCGGGCCAGGATCTGGTCGCGCTCGACCTGCAGCTCCTGTGCGGCCAAGCGGGCCTCCTGCGCGTCTTGAACCGCCTCGGCCCGCTGGTCGGCCGCCGAGCGCAGCTCGTCCGACAAGATATCCAGCGCGACCGAAAATTCGTCGCTGCGATCGGCCGGGGCCGCGGGTTCGTCGGAAAGGGGAGCAGCCTGCTCCAGCCCGGCCTGGGCGGTCCGAAGATTGGCCTGGACCGATGTCATGCCGGCCTCCATCTCGCGGCGGCGCACCTCGGAGGACAGAAGCTGTGTCTGCATCTGCGAAACCTGATCCAAGGCAACGGCAAAACGATTCTGGGCCGCCAGCGCCTCGGCCGCGCGGGCGTCACGCTCTTGCTGAAGTTCGTTCAGCCGCTCTTCGAAGGCGGATTGGGCGCGCAGCATCTGGTCGCGCGATCCGCCCAGGTTCAGCGTGTCGATGACCAGAAAGGAGCTGGCGACAAGTGTCCAGCCAAAGACAAGCGTGATCCCGCCAAGACCCGCAAGTTGCGTGACAGGACGCAGTCGGACGCAGCGGGTGGTGTCGGCGGACCTCAGGACCAGGCGTTGCTCGGGCAGCCATTTTCCAAGCGACGAGTTCAGTCGTTCCATTGCGGTCATTGCAGACACTGTCCCCCGAATGGCACGCCGTTTCTTGTTGCGCCGACGCGCGCGTTCCGTTCGGCTAGCGGTAAACAGCAGCTGTGCCTTCTTGGCAACAGGAGGGCGTCGGCCAGTTCCCGCTATGGGCGAAACCCCGCGCTTGTCGGCAGGTTGCCGCCGACAGGCAAGGGGTGCTGCTTTACGCGATCTCGTAGGGAAGCGGACCTGTACGATCCTTAGGAATCCTCAGCGGTCGGTCCATCGGGGGGACCGACCGCTGGTGGCAGTCCGGACGCGGGCAGATCCGGCACGAAATTCCAATCGGCTCGAAGGCCCTGGGCTTGGTCAGGTCCAAGCCATCGGCATAAACCATGCCTTCCGCCTGCGTCACCTCGACCCCCAGCCCGATGGCAAAACGGCGGACCGGCGCGTTGAAGGCTCCGGCATGCTTGGACACATCTCGTGACAGCAAAAGATAACGGACCCCGTCAGGCGTTTCGGCCAACTGGCGCAACCAGCGCCCCGGTTGTTCAAAGGCCTGGTGGACGTTCCACAGGGGGCAAGCGCCCCCGAACCGCGCGAATTGCAGGCGTGTCGCGGAATGGCGCTTGGTGATCGTGCCAGCCTGATCCACCCGGACGAAAAAGAACGGCACACCTTTGGCACCCGGACGCTGCAACGTGGACAACCGGTGAGCCACCTGCTCCAGCGACGCGCCGAACAGGTGGGACAGGCGTTCCAGATCGTGCCGTTCGGCCTGTGCGGCCGACTGGAACGCGCGGTAGGGCATCAGGGCCGCCCCGGCGAAATAGTTCGCCATCCCCAGGCGCGCGATCTCGCGTGCGGTGCTGCTGCGAAAGCGGCCCAGGTCCAGCACCGCCTCCAGAAGGTCCGCGTGCCGCTCCAGCGCGACCAGGTGCAGCAACTGGAACAGCCGCGAGGGCGCCTCGGCCGCGGCATTGACCAGCAACTGGTTGCCCTGCCGGCGAAACACCGCATTGGCCGGCAGTTCGGTCAGATGGACGTGGATGTTGTTGCGCGCAAGCGCCGCGACCGCCATCTGCCATGGATCGGCACGGTTGCCGTCGGGGCAGGCGAAATGTTCGGCGGCGCGGTCCACCGCATCAATGTAGTTGTCGCAATAATGGAAAAAGTCGCGCACCTCTTCCCACGGGGTGGTCAGGGCGTTCTGGCCTACCGCCCCGATGGCCTGATCCAGCGCCGCCAGCCGTTCCTGTCCTTCGCGATGGGCGCGGTAAAGATCAAGAAAGGCGCGCGCCAGCACCGGGGCATTCGTCGCGGCCAGCCGCAGGTCCGCCAAGGGCGGAACGGCGTCGAACAACGGATCGGCCAGCGCCTCCTGCATGTCGATGACCATGCGTTCGGCATCGCCGGCGGCCAGTGTGGTCAGATCAACCCCATATTCCTGAGCCAGGCGTAGCAGCACCCCCGCCGAGATCGGCCGGTGGTTGTTTTCCATCTGCGACAGGTAGGGCAGCGAAACCCCAAGGGACTCGGCAAAGCGGCGCTGCGTCAGCCCGGTCCTGGCCCGCGTTTCGCGCAGGGCGCTGCCCGCATAGATCTTTTGCGTCGCCATGATCCGCTCCGTCGATTTGCAAAGGCGGTTCTAGCTGTTGCAAAGCGGCTTGGGCAAGTCCCTTCAGAGGGGTCGGCCCTCGCGGCCCGCACGGCGAAAGACCCACAGAACGGCGGCCAGCGAACCCAGGGCCGAGGCGCACATGATCGCCAGCAGGGGGGTGGCGCCGCTGCCGGGTTGCAGCAGGGCACCTGCCAGCGCGGACAGCGCCGCTCCTCCGGCCACGGTCAGCGCACCTCCCAGTCCAGAGGCCGTGCCGGCCAGTTCGGGCCGAACGCTCATCATGCCGGCATTGGCGTTCGGCAGGACCATGCCGTTGCCCAGGCCCATCACGGCGATGGCGCCAAAGAAGATCAGCGGCCGCACCAGTCCGGCCAGATCGGCCAGCAGGGCGGCCGACAGCGCGGCAAGGCAGGTGAGGGCGCCCATCAGGATCATCCGGTTCAGGCCAAGATGCTGTGAAAATCGCGCCGACAGGTAATTGCCCAGGATATAGCCAATCGAGGGCGCGGCGAACCAATAGCCGACCTGCGCCGGGGTCAGGCCAAAGACCTGGGCACCCACGAACGGGGCGCCACCCAGGTAGGCAAAGAATGCGCCGGACGACAACGTGGCGGCCAGGCAATATCCCCAGAACCGGTGCGATCGCGCCAGGATCGGATAGTTCACCATCTGCCGGCGCAGGGACAGCCCCCCTCCACGGACCGTTTCGCCCATGTCGCGATAGGCCAGCACAAGCACCGCGATCCCCAGCAGGCCCATGACCGCGAAGTTGGCCTGCCAGCCGAACAGTTCGTCCAGAACGCCGCCAAAGACAGGGGCCATCATCGGCACCACCGCCATGCCCATCGTGACATAGCCCAGCATGGACGCCGCACGGTCGCCCTCGTACAGGTCGCGCACCACCGCGCGGGGCACCAGCATGCAAACGGTGATGACCGATTGCGCCAGCCGAAAGATCAGAAAGGTCGTGGCCGTGGTGGCCAGCAGCGTGCCGACCGTGGCCAACAGGAAGCCCAGCAGGCCCCAGATGACCACGGGGCGCCGCCCAAAGCGGTCGCTGAGCGGGCCGCCCAGCAGCTGCAAGAAGGCACTGGCCCCGATATAGGCGGAGACCGACAACTGCATCACTCCATAGTCGACCCCGAAGTCCCGCGCCATGCCGGGCAGCGACGGCAGGAACACGTTCATGGACAACGCCGAAACCCCGGACAGGGCCACCAGGGTCAGCATGTGCGGGGGCGTGCGGAACGCGGGCATCCGGATTCTCCTTCGAAGCGGATTGCATCATGTGCAGAATCACGCTTTGTCGTTCCTTAGCCTGCGCAAAGATGCTGCGCCAGAGAGCAGCGGGACCTGTATCCCGCGACAACGGGGGCGCGGCCCTCCGCCCCCACCGTGGGACAGTTGCCGCCCGGATGTCGCCCCTTCGCGCCCTCAGGAAAAGTCGTGGAAGATGAACCAGGCGCCCAGGCAGATCAGTGAAAAGCCCATGCCGTGCTGCCAGGTCAGCTTTTCGCCCAGATAGAGCCACGAGAAGATCGCAAAGACGGACAGGCTGATGACCTCCTGGATGGTCTTCAACTGGGCCGCACTGAAATGCCCGTGGCCGATGCGGTTGGCGGGCACCTGCAGGATGTATTCGAACAGTGCGATGAACCAGCTGACCGCGATCACGATCAGCAGCGGCGCCGTCTTGAACCTGAGATGCCCATACCAGGCGAAGGTCATGAAGACGTTCGAGGCGATCAGCAGCCCGATCGTGACGACCGGGACCGGCAGCCCTATTCCCATTGCGACTGGCGGTCCCGCGCAAGGTTGCCAAAGCGGGTGAACTGGCCTTCGAAGGCCAGCTCCACCGTGCCGATGGGGCCATGGCGCTGCTTGCCCAGGATCACCTCGGCCTTGCCATGGACGCTTTCCATGACCTGCTGCCACTTGGCCATCGCGTCCAGATCGCTGTCCGAGGGCTTTTCGCGTTCCTTGTAATATTCCTCGCGGAACACGAACATCACGATGTCAGCGTCCTGCTCGATCGAGCCGGATTCACGCAGGTCGGACAGCTGCGGACGTTTGTCCTCGCGGTTCTCGACCTGGCGCGACAGCTGCGACAGGGCGATGACGGGGATGTTCAATTCCTTGGCGACGGCCTTCAGGCCCTGGGTGATCTCGGACACCTCGTTCACGCGGCTGTCCTTGGCGGTCGCCGCCTTCAGCAGCTGAAGATAGTCGACCATCAGAACGTCCAGACCATGCGTCCGCTTCAGCTTGCGCGCGCGGGCGGCCAACTGGTTGATCGGCAGGGCAGGGGTGTCGTCGATATAAAGCGGACAGTTCTGCAGCGCATGCGCGGCCTCGACAAAGCGGCGGAACTCGGCCTCGTCCATGTTGCCCGAGCGGATGCGTTCCGAGGGCACTTCGGCGGCCTCGGACAGGATGCGCGCGGCCAGCTGTTCGGCGGACATTTCCAGGCTGAAGAAGCCCACGACGCCGCCCTCGACCGTGCCATGGGTCCCGTCTGGCTTTTCACCCATCTTGTGGGCCTTGGCGATGTTGAAGGCGATGTTGGTCGCCAGCGAGGTTTTTCCCATCGAAGGGCGGCCGGCCAGGATGATCAGGTCCGAATTGTTCAAACCGCCCATCTTGCCATCCAGGTCGATCAGCCCCGTCGAGATGCCCGACAGCTTGCCGTCGCGCTGATAGGCGGCATTGGCGGCCTGAACCGCCCCCGTGACGGCCTTCAGGAAACTCTGAAAACCGCGCTCGGCAACTCCGGCCTCGCCCAGCTTGTAGAGGGTCTGTTCCGCCGCCTTGATCTGCTCCTCGGCATCATCGCCCACCTCGACGGTCGATGCACGGGCGGCAATGTCCTGGCCCAGCTGCATCAACTCGCGCCGCAGGGCGAATTCGCGGATCATCTGGGCATAATCGCGCGCCGCATAAGCCGAGATGGCCGCTGCCGCCATCCGTGCCAGATAGGCCGGTCCGCCCAGTTCCTTCAGGCCATCGTCGTTTTCAAGGAACGCCTTGATCGTGACCGGGCTTGCCAGCGCGTTCTTGCGAATGCGCTCGGCGCAGATGTCGAAGATGCGGGCATGGACCGGATGATAGAAGTGGTCCGACTTGATGATCTGGCTGACCCGGTCGAACACGTCGTTGTTGGTCAGCAATGCCCCCAGCAGCTGCTGTTCCGCCTCCAGCGAGAAGGGGATGGCGGGCTTGTCCTCGGCACTGTCCGGTTGGCCGGGAATGATCACGCGCAATCCGCTCATGTCGCTTCCTGTCATTCTTGTGGTTGAAGGGAAAGACTAGCCCAAAGGGCCGGGCGCCGAAATTGCCCGGCCGCAGATTCCAGTGCATGGATCTGTGGACATCCTGTGGATAAGTCTGGCCTGTCAGGCGTTCGCAGCCTGCCAGGCGCGAGGATCATTCAGGAAATTCTCGACCTCGGACAAAGTGGCTTCGTCAAAACACTGTTGCGCGCGCGCCTCGGCCAGCACATCCCACCAAGTGCACAGGTGATGCAGGACCACGCCATGATCCGCCAGTCGTTGCGTGGTTTCAGGAAAGATGCCGTAATAGAAGATGACAGCCGTATGCCCGCAGGTGGCGCCGGTTTCCCGAATCGCGTCCACGAAGGACAGCTTGCTGCCCCCATCGGTGGTCAGGTCCTCGACCAGCAGGACGCGGCTCCCCTCGTGCATCACGCCTTCGATCCGGGCGTTGCGGCCGTAACCCTTGGGCTTTTTCCGCACATAGGTCATCGGCAGGCCCAGACGCTCCGCCACCAGCGCGCCGAATGGAATGCCAGCAGTTTCACCCCCCGCGACATTGTCGAAGGCTTCGAAGCCCGCATCCCGCAGGACAGTTGCCGCCATGAAATCCATCAGCGTCGAACGGACCCGTGGAAAGCTGATGATGCGGCGGCAATCCACATAGGTCGGACCCTTGAGGCCCGAAGCATAGGTGAAGGGCTGGGCAGCGTTGAAGTCCACCGCCTTGATCTCCAGCAGCATCCGGGCAGAAAGGCGGGCGATTTCCTCGCGCGTTGGAAAGGTCAGGCTCATGCGGGCTCCTGGTGCCAGAACAGCGGGAAACCGGGGTCGAAGACGGTCACGGTCTCGGACCCCGCGGTGATGTGGGTGGGATAGGTGGGAGGCGTGTCACGGCGGGTCAGGGTGATCCGGTCCTCGGACGCGGGCAGACGATAAAAAGCTGCGCCGTTCAGGCTGGTAAAGGCCTCCAGCCGGTCCAGCGCGTCCTCGTCCTCGAAGACCTGGGCCAGGATCGACAGGGTGTTGGGTGCGGTGAAGCAGCCGGCGCAGCCGCAGGGCTGAAGTTTCGCGCTGTCGGGGTGCGGGGCGCTGTCGGTGCCCAGGAAGAACCGACCCTCGCCGCTGGTGGCCGCCTCGCGCAGGGCCAGCCGGTGGGATTCGCGCTTGGCCACCGGCAGGCAGTAATAATGCGGCCGGATGCCGCCCGCGAGGATGGCATTGCGGTTGATGACAAGGTGATGCGTCGTGATCGTCGCCGCCAGGTTGTCGCCGCCTGCGCGGGCATAGGCCACGCCCTCTGAGGTGGTGATATGCTCCATCACCACCCGCAGCCCCGGCGTGGCGCGACGCAGGGGCTCCAGCACGCGGTCGATGAAGACCGCCTCACGGTCGAAGATGTCCACGGCAGGATCGGTGACCTCGCCATGCACGCAGAGCGTCACGCCCGCCTCGGCCATCGCCTCCAGCACCGGGCGCACACGATTGAAATCCGTGACCCCCGAGGCGCTGTTAGTGGTGGCCCCCGCCGGATACAGCTTGACCGCGCGGATGATCCCGTCGCGGAAGGCACCGACCACGTCCGCCGGATCCGTGCTGTCGGTCAGATACAGCGTCATCTGCGGGTCCAGTGCCGCGCCCGGGGGCAGGGCGGCGCGGATGCGGTCGCGATAGGCGGCGGCCTGGGCGCCGGTCACCACCGGCGGCACCAGATTGGGCATGATGATCGCGCGGCCGAAACCTGCGGAATGAGGGGCGACGGCCTGCAGCATCGCGCCATCGCGCAGATGCAGGTGCCAGTCGTCGGGGCGGCGGAGTGTCAACGTTTGTGTCATGAGGCTGCCTCTATACACGGCACCCCATTCTTGCCAAGCGGCTGCGTCAATATTCCGGGAACCCTGTTCCAAAGTGGCGGTTGTCTCTGCACGCGCCCAGGGCGCAGAGTCCGAGTACGCCACGCTGCGATTGCCGCGGCATCATTTTGAAAGTGTCGCCCATGAACCAGATCTTGCCGATGATTCTCCCTGCCGCGCAGATGCGCCTGGTGACGCAGTACACCCGGATGGCAATCGAAGCGCAGATGGTGATCGGACTGCGCATGGCCGGCATGATGGGCCTGATGACACAAGCGCCCGGCGAGCCGTTCCTGATGGTGGCGGAAAAGCAGGCGGCTGCCTCGGAGTCGATGTTCGCGATGGCCCGCGCCTCGATGCGGGGCCACAGCCCCGAACGCATGCTGGCGGCCGGGCTGCGCCCCTATGGCAAGCGCACGCGCGCCAACTCCCGTCGTCTGGGCGCGCCCAAGCCGCGCTGACATGTGGTGAATGGCAGCAGCGGAGCCTTTAGGGGGTGGGGATGAAGACCGCTTTGGTGACCGGAGGTGCGCAAGGCCTCGGCAAGGGGATCGTCCACCGCCTCTGTGCGGATGGCTGGCGCGTCGCCGTGTTCGACCTGGATGCCGAGGCTTTGGAAGAACTCGGGGACGAATTTGTCGGGGTCAAGGCGCTTGCGGTCGATGTGGCGGACGAGCAGCAGGTCACGCAAGGCTTTCGCGACGTGACGGACTGGCTGGACGGGGCGGGGCTGGACCTGCTTGTGTCGAACGCCGGTATTGCCGATCCGGTCAGTGGTCCCGTCGAGGATTTGACGCTGGCAGACTGGCGCCGCTGGCAGGACAGTCACCTGACGGGCGCCTTTCTGTGCGTGCGAAGCGCAGTCCCCCTGCTGCGGCAGTCCCGGGGTTGCATCGTGACGATGGCCTCCACCCGGGCCTTGCAGTCCGAACCGGATACCGAGGCCTATGCAGCGGCCAAGGGCGGCCTTGTGGCGCTGACGCATGCGCTGGCGGTCAGTCTGGGGCCGCAGATCAGGGCCAATTGCATCCTGCCCGGGTGGATCGAAACAGGCCCCTGGCAGAAGCGTTCTGGGCGCACCGCGCCCGAGCATCCCGGCAGGATCGGATGCAGCATCCTGTCGGACGGGTCGGCCAGCCCGAGGATGTGGCAGCGCTTGTGGCTTGGTTGGCCTCGGATGAGGCCGGGTTCATCACGGGGCAGCAGTTCGTGATCGACGGCGGCATGAGCGTGCGGATGATCTACGCCGAATAGGCGGGACGCCCGCCGAAGGGTTCGGCCCTGGTGTCGGGTAAAGGAACATCTGTCTGGCGACCAGAGGCGGCAGGCGGCCGGATCAACGAAAAACGGCGGGGCCATGACCCCGCCGCTGTTCTTTGGAATGATCCTGAGGGATCAGATCAGTTTGCCCATGGCAACCGCAGTATCCGACATGCGGTTCGAGAAGCCCCATTCGTTGTCGTACCAGGTCAGGATGCGGCACAGCCGGCCCTCCATGACCTTGGTCTGGTCCATGTGGAAGACCGAGGAATGCGGATCGTGGTTGAAGTCCGAGGACACCAGCGGCTCGTCGGTATAGCCCAGAACGCCTTTCAGCGGTCCCTCAGCGGCTGCCCGGATGGCGTCATTGATCTCGGCCACCGAGGTGTCGCGGCTGGCTTCGAAGGTCAGGTCGACAACCGAAACGTTCGGGGTCGGCACGCGGATCGCGACGCCGTCCAGCTTGCCTTTCAATTCCGGCAGAACCAGACCCACGGCCTTGGCGGCGCCGGTCGAGGTCGGGATCATCGACAGCGCGGCGGCGCGGGCCCGGTACAGGTCCTTGTGCATCGTGTCCAGCGTCGGCTGGTCGCCCGTGTAGCTGTGGATGGTGGTCATGAAGCCGCGGTCGATGCCGATCGTGTCGTTCAGGACCTTGGCCACGGGCGACAGGCAGTTCGTCGTGCAGCTGGCATTCGACACGACCAGATCATCGGCCGTCAGAGTGTCGTGGTTCACGCCGTAGACAATGGTCTTGTCCGCGCCTTCGCCGGGCGCCGAGATCAGGACGCGCTTGGCGCCGGTCTGCAGGTGCGGCTGGCACTTTTCCTTGGAGGTGAAGATGCCGGTGCATTCCATGATCACGTCGACGTCGCCCCAGGGCAGCTCGGCGGGATTGCGCACTGCGGTGACCTGGATCGGGCCGCGGCCAACATTGATGCTGTTCCCCTCGACCGTCACCTTGGCAGGAAAGCGGCCGTGGACGCTGTCATAGCGCAGCAGGTGGGCGTTCGTCTCGACCGGGCCGAGGTCGTTGATGGCAACGACCTCGATATCGGTGCGACCGGATTCGATGATTGCACGCAGAACGTTGCGGCCGATCCGACCGAAGCCGTTGATGGCGACCTTGACTGCCATGGAAACCCCTCATGAGCTGGTGACGGTTGCCATCCTCTATCGCGGAGGAATGGCCGATGCAAACGCCGAACGGCTGTCCCACGCTAACGGGGCAAAGCCTCAGCGCCAGAAGCTGAGATACTCGATGAACCCATCCAAGGCCCGGGCGGCGGTCAAGGGCAGGCTGCCCTCGAACCAGATCTGGTCGACAACAACGACAGCCGCAATCAGCAGCAGCAGGGATATGGCGATCTTGTTGGTCATCGGCGTCTCCGGTCAGGGCCTTATTGCCGCTGTCCCGCCGACCGGCAAGGGCGCCTGGTGTCCGTCATTCGTCATCCTGCGGCAGCTTCAGCGTGATCTGCCCGGTTTCCTGCAGGCGGCGGATGGTGCCCACGACCTCGGTCATCGCCTCGTCGATATCCTTGGAGCGCAGCTTGCCCATGGCCTCGCGTTCCTCGCGGAGACTGTCGGCCATGCGTTGCGACAGGTTTGAGAGGATGAAGTCCGCCGCCGCAGCGTCGGCTTCGGCGGTGCCGCAAAGGGCGCGCACAAGGATGCTCTGGTCAAGTTCGCGCACAAGGCGCGGGACCTCGCGCGGTTCGATCCGGGCAGGAATGTGGGCAAAGATGAAGATGGCCTTGCGCACATCGTCGGCAAACTCGACATCGCGCTGATCCAGAGCCTCCAGCACGTCGTCACGCAGCTCTGCGGTGGCGAAATTCAGGATTGCGCCCACGCGGTCCGCGGCTGGCGCGGGAAGCGCAGGTTTCGGCAGCGCCTCGGCCGCCTGCAGCAGCACAAGCCCGACGCGCTTGAGTGCCTCCGGCGACACGCCCGAGGTCATCGACATCGCCTGCGCCACGGCCCGCGCCCGCTCGCGCGGCAGGGCCAGAAAAGTGGCTGATGCCGCCTCGACCGGAAGCTTGGACAGCATCAGCGCGATCAACTCGACCGACTCGGAGTTGGCCAGCGCGGTCAGGCTGGCTTGCGGCAGCTGACCGATCCGCGGCCAGGGGTCGGTCCGGCCGTTGATCGCAGCGGCACGGCGCACCCTGTCCGTGCTGTCCCCCGAGATCCGGCTGCCCAGGATCGCGAGGGTCCCGTCCAGATCGCCGGGAAAGGTGACGCCGATGGCCTCCAGCTTGTCGCAGAACTCGGTGATGACCGCGTCGCGCGTGTCGCGGTCGATCAGCTCCATCTCGGCCATTTCCTGCGCCAGCAGGGTCTGGCTTTCAATGTCCAGCCGGTCCAGTCCAGGCGTGTCTTCCTCGTCCAGCAGCAGCCGCACGATCACGGCTGCCTTCTGGCGCTGGCTCAGCCCGGTCTGCATGGTCGTCCACCTTTCCCGTTGTTCCGGTTGCGGCCATTCTGACACCACAAGCCTAACGGAAGGTTGACGCCAAGCCGATTTCTAGAGCGGCGTCGTGTCGAAAACCCTGCGGAAGATCGTGTCCACATGCTTGGTGTGATAGCCGAGGTCGAACTTTTCCTCGATCTCGGCCGGGCTCAGCGCGGCCGTCACCTCCGGATCGGCCAGCAACTCCTCGCGGAAATCCTTGCCCTCCTCCCAGACCTTCATGGCGTTCCGCTGGACCAGGCGATAGGCGTCCTCGCGGCTGACCCCGGCCTGGGTCAGGGCCAGCAGCACCCGCTGCGACATGACCAGACCCTTGAACTTGTTCATGTTGGCCAGCATGTTCCCGGGATAGATCACCAGCTTCTCGACCACTCCGGCCAGGCGGTTCAGCGCGAAATCCAGCGTGATCGTTGCGTCAGGCGCGATGCCGCGTTCCACCGAGGAATGGCTGATGTCGCGTTCGTGCCACAGGGTCACGTTCTCCATCGCGGGAATCACCGCCATGCGGACCAGCCGCGCAAGGCCGGTCAGGTTCTCGGTCAGGACCGGGTTGCGCTTGTGCGGCATGGCCGACGACCCCTTCTGGCCGGGGCTGAAGAACTCCTCGGCCTCCAGCACCTCGGTGCGCTGCATGTGGCGGATCTCGGTCGCGATGTTCTCGATGCTGCTGGCGATCACGCCAAGCGTGGCAAAGAACATCGCGTGGCGGTCGCGCGGGATCACCTGCGTGCTGATGGGTTCCGGGCGCAGGCCCAGCTTGGCGCAGACATGCTCCTCGACCGCCGGATCGATATTGGCAAAGGTGCCGACCGCGCCGCTGATCGCGCCGGTGGCGATTTCCGCCCGTGCGGCTTCCAGCCGGGCGCGACCGCGCGCCATCTCGGCATAAAAGCGGGCAAAGGTCAGGCCCATCGTGGTGGGCTCTGCATGGATGCCGTGGCTGCGCCCGATGCGGACGGTGTCCTTGTGCTCGTAGGCGCGCGTCTTCAGCGCGGCCAACACCCGGTTCATGTCCGCCAGCAGGATGTCAGCGGCACGGACCAGCTGGATGTTCAGCGTCGTGTCCAGAACATCGCTGGAGGTCATGCCCTGGTGGACAAAGCGTGCCTGATCGGCGCCCACATGCTCGGCCAGATGCGTCAGAAAGGCGATCACGTCATGCTTGGTGACGGCCTCGATCTCGTCGATCCGGGCCACATCGAACTCGACATCCTTGGCGCGCCAGACGGCTTCGGCGTTTTCGCGCGGGATGACGCCAAGATCGGCCTGGGCGTCGCAGGCATGGGCCTCGATTTCGTACCAGATGCGGAACTTGGTCTCGGGCGACCAGATGGCGACCATTTCGGGGCGGGCGTAACGCGGGATCATGACGGGCTCCTTTGCGGTTGGCGCGGGCATAGCCGGGACCTGCCGTGGGGGCAAGTTTTCATCACCTGCCGGGGAGGACAGAAGGAACATTCCTTCCTGCCAGCGGGTTGATCCGACAACAGAACCCACCCGAGCCGGAGTATGCCATGCGTCGTCCCACCGAACCCCATCCCGAGCTGTCCGAACCCGTGCCCACCGAAGCCGACCATACCAGCCAGACGCGATTTGGCCCGCGCCCCGTGCCGGAGGGACATCAAACGGCCGCCGCGCACAAGCGCCGCAAGACCGTGTCCAGCCGCATCCCGCCCTCGGGACGGGTGTCGCCCGATGGCCGGCAGGTCTGGCCCGAACCGTCGCTGACCACCAAGATCATCGTCTGGGGCGGTGTCGCCCTGGGCGTGGCCGGGGTGACTGCCGCCACATCGATGCTGGCCCGCAAGCTCGTCGGCGACGACAACCACGCATCGCATCGCCATGACCGGCACGGTTCCACCAGCGCACCCCGCTTTGCCGGGCTTGACGCGAACGAGCAGGAGGAGATCCGGCGTCGGGTCCATGCTCAAGCCCGCGAGGATGCCCTTCATGCCGCCGAATTGCGTGCCAAGGCCAAGCGGACGCGCCGTCCCCGCGGCAACATCGCACAGGACCTGACCAAGACCGCCACGGAGCTGTCCGAAGGCCTGAACGGTGTGGCGCAGTCCCTTGGCACCGCCTTCAATTCCTTCCGGGGGGTGGCAC
>VGDE01000063.1 GCA_016869875.1 Alphaproteobacteria bacterium | reverse complement strand
CGTTATCGGCCTCGTCATAGGTCTCGCGGTTCTTGACGTAGTTGTAGAGGAGCGACTGCTCGACAGCCACGCCTTGCTCGACACCGGCCGCCTCGATCCGGACCGCGCGCTCCGCCAGACCGGTGTCCTTGTCCACAATGGTTACGAAAGCCTGTGTTTCTTTTAGGGGCAGTGTCAGCCCTGCGACGGCGACCCCGCCGAGGCCCACCAACACCCCGCCGATGGCCACGCCCCAGGCCAGCCGCTCGCGCCGACGGACCCCAAAGATCAGTTCGGTTTCCAGGATCGTCCTGCTGTCAGCCTCGCCGTCCTTCATGGCATTCTCCAGAACTCGAGCGCCTCATGCGCCGCTGTCACCCTTGCCCTGCATGATGTTGATGCCGCGCAGCTTGGCGCGCAGATCGGCACCCTTCTCAGCCCAAGCGCGGTCCCGGGCACGAGCGGCCAGCATGGGCGTCTTGCCCGTGACGACCCCGGATAGAAGGGCCTCTCCACGGGCCTTGAGCGCCTCTCCTCCACTGCGTATCCCGGCTCCAGTCGCAGTTGCGGGAAGCAGCACCGGACGCCCCACCAACCTCATCGCCTCGGGAGCGAAGTTCGCGAGATTGAAATTGCCGGTGATGTTGGCCGCCGCCGTGGGGATCGCCAGCAGGGCGAAGATGCCGACAAAGGCGACGCACAGAAAGCCGAGGATCATCGAGAAGTCTTCGACCTCAGCTTGGGGTGTAAACTGAGCCTCCGCCATCGATACGACAGCGCCGATTACGGCTGCCGCGGCAATCGGATACATCAGATAACCCACGAACGAGGTCAGCCAGGCCTCGAAAAGGGATTTGGTGCGCTCGAACAGGGTAGCGATCATCGCCAATGGCGCGACGCCCAGCAGGAATGCGATCATGATCTTCGAGAAGCCGACGATCAGCACATAGGCTGCCATCAGGACCGACAGGATAATGAACAAGAACCCGGCGATCACGCCCCGGGCGATGGCACTTTGAGCCGCCGCGGCCCCGTCCGCCACATCCGACATCTGCACCGCAAACTTGTCCATAGCGGCCTCGGGCGTGGCTGCCCCGCCGTGGAAGAAACTGAGGGCGAGATTGCCCGCGCCTGAAGAGAGCGCATCATAGATCGTGCCAAAGTTTGCCCAGGAGCGGGCGAAGAGGAACACCAGCACAATGCGTGACACGACCTGCCAAGCGTCGCGCATGGAAAGGCGGTAGGCGCCAAGCGCCATGTTGACACCGACCAAGGCGATCAGGAGCGTGGTCACGATCGTCAGCATGGGGTCGAGAGCATCGGCTGTCGACGTGAAGTATGTCTCGCCAACGTCGAGGACCGCTGCGTCCAGATCCCCAAGGATGGTTTCTACCAGGGCCATCAGTATTCTCCACACATGGCGTCGACGATCTTGATCTGTCGTTCGTAGGCCTCGTAGAGGCCGCGAGTGTGGTCAGGCGTAAGGACATCCACGTCCAATTCCTTGCGCAACCGTTCCTCGAACTTGGCCACCGTCTCGTGTGGAATGATTTTTCCGGCACAGGTGCAGTCCTGTGTTGCGATGACGTTCGTCGTTGAAAGATAAACAGCGATGTCTCGATAGGCGCGCTTGCCTGGCCCACCAGGCGACCGAACGTTCGACCGCATTTCCGGCGTTTTTTCACACGTCCGGTTCGGCTGGTTTTGTGCCGCACTTGGCACCCGTTCAACACTGGACACTTCCACATCGGGTGAAAGGTCGAGGTTCAGAAAATCTTCTTCCGCCTGCTTCTCGGCCTCGCTCATTTCGACTTGTCGATCCAAGAGCTCCTGCAGTTCCGGCTCCGGAAGGTCAGAAGGCTCTCTGGAAGTTTGTGCCAGTCCCATCGTGCTCAAGCCCAGGATCACTAGTCCGCTCAGCAATGCCGTGCGTGTCATGGTCAGTCCTCCAGCTTCATGCGCAGGTACTTTTCCTCGTCGGCCGCGGTCGCCGCGTCCATGACTCCCATATTACCCTGACCGACTGTCTGGATCGCCTCCATTGACCAGACATTGGCCAGCGCGATGCCAAGCTCGGCAGTGACCCGCGTGTTGAGATCGATGGCTTCCTTCAGCCCGGCCGTGTCGGGAATGGTCTGCACAAGGCCATCGAGCCGTGTCAGGCTCTCGGTGGCCGCCTGCGCCGAACTTTCCGCCGCCACGCTCATGAAGGCGTTGACGTTCGCGGACTGCCCGATCCTTGCCGCTGTCTGGTCCTCGCTCCTGGCCAGCGTGTCGACGCGCTCCCGAGACAAGCCTGCGGTCGCGAAGGTGCCGTCCACATGACCCGTGACGGTGCGCCCGCTGCCCAGGATGTCGCCCGAGGCCAGCACGCGGGTCCAGTCGCCCATGCGCGCGGCCTCGACCGAAGTGGTCAGGTCCGAGAACCCGGGCAGGATGTCTCGGAGGAAGCTCTCGGGATCGACGCCGAGGTCGGCCAGGGTGAGCCCGTCTCTGAGTGCGCCGATCTGGTCCTGCAGCAGCACGATCTGCTGGAGGAGCTGTGTCGTCTGCTCGTCGAGTTTGAGGTTCTGGGCGATCTGCTCCTTCAACTGCAGCTTTGCCTCGGTGAGCTGTTCGACGAGCTTGGCCAGGCTGGTCGCGTCGATGGTGGGCACGCCCTGGCCGGTGACGGGCAGGGCCAGGGCGCAGGAAAGGGCGCCGAGTGCGAACGCTTTCGAGATCCGTCTCATCCATCGATCCTCATGTACAGGTAATCCTCGTCCCGGGCGTAGGCCTCGAGGAGCAGCGCGGTGCGAGCCGCCTCGACCTTGCGCTTCACAGCCTGCAGCCGGGTCAATATCACCGCCATGCGCGCCGCCTCGGCGCGGGCATAGGTGTTCAGATCCATGGCGGCCTTCGCGGACCGGGTCGTCTCGACCTGCCGCAGGATGTCCTGCAGCCGGGTCATGGAGCCCTCCATGGTGTTCAGGCTGATCGCGGCATATCCCAGAGCCGCGTCCGAGACGTTGGAGGCTTCGGCAATCACCATGTCGCGCGGATCAAGCGTGCCGATGGCCTGCGGATCGCCGCCCATGCGCGCCGCATAGCGGTTGTAGTAGCCGGTGATCTTCGCGACGTAGGTTCGGGTCTCCGCGTAGGGCGGGATGCCACCGTACTTCTGGACCGGACCTGGACCGGCATTGTAGGCGGCGAGTGCGAGAGGCATGGTCCCGAACATGCCGAGACCTTTCAGGAGATAGCGCGCCCCGCCATCAAGCTGGGTGCGGGGATCCTGGCGGCTGCCATCGTCAGGAATGCCCAGCTCGGTGAAGGTGCCCGGCATGATTTGGGTCAGCCCGAAAGCGCCCACAGGGCTGCGGGCGCCGATGGAGAAGTTCGACTCCTGCTTGACAAGCGCCTGCAGCCAGCAGCGGAACTCGACCGCATCTATGCCCGCTCGCGCCAGGGCGGGGTGTCCGGCATGGGCCTGCGCCGTGTCCGAAATCATCTGCTCGATCGTGAGCGGCGCATCGCCCATGATGCGGGCGGCATAAGGGTTGTTGTCGGGAGTGGCGTAGATCTCCGTGGCTCCCGTGAAGGCACCGTTGCCCGAGACCCCCACTCCCTGGAGACCCGGTACGAAGCGGGAGGTCTCCGAAAGCAGATTGAGCGTCTCCTGCGCCGCCACCAGTTGATCGCCCCGCGCCGCGATCTGTCGGAGCCTTTCCTCGTTCTTGGCCTGCAGCTCCCCTGTCCTGGCCACCTCCTCGCGCAGGCCGAGCACCTCGAGGGCAACCTTTTTCGCGTCGATCACCGGCACGCCTTGCCCCGCCACGCCCGCGGGGATCACCACAAGGGCGATCAGGATGCAGGCGGGAGCGGAAACGCGGGCCTGCATCGCACGTCCCCCTACTTGCAGGGACTTGTGGCCACGAAGGCCATGCCCGACCAGCAGTTGGTCTTATGGATCGGTGGGTCGCCACAACCCGCGAGCAGGGCGGCCAGGCCCGCGAGCATCAGGAGCTTACGCATCGTGGGTCCTCCAGAAGTGAGGCCGCGCGGCATAGTCGGCGCCGAAGGCCCGGCGGCCTGCCTCGCCGCCGCCGAGCGCCGTCAGAAGAGGGCCGAGCGGCGAGAGATCGACATTTAGGATCGTGGAGCCGTCACCGTGGCGCCACAGCGCATGGCGCTCGACTGTGCGTCCCGTCAGGATGAAGTGCAGCTCGTTCTCGGTCAAGCCAAAGCCCTCATAGTCCGCAACGTCAGCAGCCCGGTTGGGAAAGATCATCTGGTTTGGCATGGCCTGGATGATCGAGCCGGAGTGGCTGTCGCGGATCTGGGACGGGAACTGCGTGAGCAGCACGACCACGACATTGAGCTTGCGCACTGTGACCAGCCACTTCGGCAGCCACCGGGCGAAGAATGTATCGTCAAAGACAGTGGAGGCCTCGTCGATCACCAGAAGGGTGGGGCGCTTCTCCTCGAAGAGAAGCTCAAGGCGGCGAAACAGATAGGACAGCACCGCCGTGCGTTCCGTAGCCATGGACAGGATCTCGGTCAGGTCGATCCCCGTCACAGGCGCGGTGAGATTGATTACCGGCTGATCGGCGTCCCCGAAAACCCACGCATAGCGCCCCTCGGGTGCCCATTCGGCAAGCTTCATCGCCAGTTCGCGGCTATCTCCCACATCGCCGATCAGGTCCCCGAAATGAGCGAAGGTCCTGAGCGCCTCCGGTGCCTGGCCGTTCTGGCGCACGGCACCTTTCAGCGCTTCGGCCTGCTGCGGCGTGAGCCGGGGACCGTCGCGCTCCACGAGCCGGGCCAGCCAGTCCAGAAGCCAGGCCTCTCCGCGGGGGCCGCACTCCGTCAGAAGGGGGTTGAGCCCGGTGGGCTGACCCGCGCGAATGGCCGCATAACGGCCCCCAAGCGCCGTGATCGCCATGCGCAGTGCCTGATCCTTGTCAAAGAGGATCATCCGGGCACCCGTTCGCTGCGCCTGCGCGGCCAGAAAGGCCATCAGCGAGGACTTGCCGCTGCCCGAGGGACCAAGGAACAGCGTGTGCCCGATGGTGGGCTCGGCCTTGGGGTCGCCTGGCGCATGGAAGCTGAAGCGATGCGCCGCACCCGTCACCGTCTGGAACACCGTGACCGGCGTCTGCCAGGGCAGGGCCTCGGCCCGGGTGCCCGCGCTTGCCATGTGGAAGGAGGCCATGTCGGCGAAGTTGATCGACTTGGTGAGCGGGTTCCAGATCTCGTAGTCCCGGTTGCCCGGATGGGCCGCGAAGTAGCTGGCAGCCATCGTCTCATTGCAGCGCACGAGCTTCACCTTGGCCTGTTCCGCCACGCTGCGGACCTGGGACACCTTGGCCTCCAGCATGGCAGGGCTCTCGGCAAAAACCGTGATCGTCAGCTGATGCTCGCCAAAGCCGCAACGGCCCGACTCCACGTCGTCATAGGTCTGGTGCAGATCAGCGGCGATGGAGCCCACCAGATCGCCCGCGGCTTCCATCTGCTGGATGCGACGCTTGGCGAGTTCGCTGACCTTGCCCATGGCAACGGGCGTATAGGAATGCGAGATCACCGTGTCGGTGCCGGCGTCAAGGGCGTCGAGCATGCCCGGCCAGGTCTGCTGGGCATTGCGCCAGATCGATAGGACGGCCGCATGGCGCGGCCCGTCAAAGCCGTCGCGGAACTCGGCCACGGGCCCCTTGAAGCGGACCGACAGCAGCGAGACGTCCTCGGCGATCAGCGTGTGCAGCCCGCGATGCTCGGGCCGGTAAAGTCCGGTGCTGATGGCCGCATAGAAGCCAAGAAGCGTGCCGTCGCTGATCCTGAGGCGATGGGCCTTGAGCGGCAGGCTGGTTTCCAGGATCGAGACGACCTCGCGGAGTTCGCCCAGGCGTTCGGCAGTGTTGCGGTCGAGAAGCCGCCCGGCGGCCTTTGCAAAGAACGGCACCTTGAGCGGCACCCGCTTGTTGCGCACCACCGTCAGCACCAGCATGAACTCGCGCAAGGCGCGGCCGGAAAGATGGCCGCGCCATGCCATCTCCACGTCCTGCGCGAAGCCCTCCCCATAGAGGGGCTTCAGCCCGAAGGCAGCGGGCCGCATCAGCCGGTGGACGTAAAAGGTGAACCGGTCATCAAGCCCGTCAAGGATAGCGGCGAAGCTCCGGGCCAGATCGAGGATGTCCCGGTCCGAGGCGGTGATCCCGTCGATGCCGCCGATCTCCAGGCTCATCATCAGTGCATTCTCGCGGGTGCGCACCGTGTGATCATCGACTTCGAGCGCGTAAGGCATCTCCGCGTAGACCTGCGGCGATCTCGGCACATGGCGCCGCGCGCGTTCGCTGACCGGGAGAGATCGGGCGCTAAACATAGTGGCGGCCCAGCCTTCGTTTCCTTCGCGACAAAGGCGGCGGGGTCTTTCTCATCACCACCGCCACCGCCTTGTGGCCGTTCGGGTTCATTGCGGTGATCAGGCGGGCGAGGCCGTACCAGAGCGGTGCGGTCAGCAGCCATGGGGCGGCCTTGGTCCAGATGAAGGGCAGCATGACAAGCGCGCCGACCGCCATCGTGTAGGGCATTGGTAGTCCCAGGAGCCTGGCCTGGCGCGACAGCCCGAGAATGACGGCATGACGCTCCATCAGCTGAAGACCGCCTTCAGGTCCGCCACAAAGCCCGGCGCGCCGAAGACCAGAAAGGCGCCGACGGCAATCATCAGCACCCACATCCAGCTGATCTTGTTGAAGGCGGCCGCAAAGCCTGCCAGCACCAGGGCCACCGTGAAGAAGACGGTGGCGATGTTGCCGCGGATCCAGGCGACAAAGTCGTTGCCGACCGTATCAGCTTTCGTGAAGTCCACGCCCGATTGCGCCAAAGCATCGCCAGAAACGGCAGTTACAAGGATCGCGGCGAGGAGGGCGGGCATCAGGAAACGGATCGGAGCCATGATGGTGGCCTTTCCTAGTTTCGGAGGAGGCGGTCTCGTTCCGCGAGCACGCGGATCACGTAGTCACGGGTTTCCCGATAGGGTGGAACGCCGTGGTAGCGTTCGACGGCACCAGGCCCGGCATTGTAGGCAGCAAGCGCCAGAAGCGGAGAGCGGAACACCTGCAGCTGAAGAAGGAGGTAGCGGGCGCCGCCATCGAGGTTTTGCATCGGATCGTGCGGGTTCACGCCGAGCCTTGCGGCCGTACCGGGCATCAGTTGCGCGTAGCCGATGGCACCTTTGTGACTCACTGCATGGGGATTGAAGCGTGACTCCTGCCAGACCAGGGCTTGGAACAGAGCGGCCCACTCTCGCGGCGAGATATCGTTCTGCGAGAGGGCAGGGTGATGCTGGTAACGGAGCGCCACTGTTCGCGTGGCAGCGATGCCGGTCCCGTGGCGGCCGGAGCCTGGCTGGTCAGATAGTGATGCATCCAGAGGCGCCAAAAACATCATGGCGTTCCCATAGTTGGCCGCTCCCTTATCAGCGGCCACACCTTCTCGTGCTTGCAAGTTGATGCGACGACCGTCAGCATCGAAGTGCTGCACGGAACTGGAACCGCTTATACCAATCTGCCTTCCGCTTGCGTCAAAGCGCAGAACATCGGCTGCGGCAGGTGAGACAGTTCCGATCAGGCTGACTAAGATCGCAGTTTTGACAGAACCATGCTGCCCTCGCTTGAACGAGGTTGCCGTTTCCACGACAAGGCTCCAAACGAATTTTCGGCGATCTGGACGATAAGCAATCCGAAGCGCGGATGCGGGTGACGCGTCTTGTTCGCCTGAGTTAGAGCCGCGCCACCATGGTGATGCCTTTGGCTCCGGGAATAACCGTGGCGGTGATCCCCAGATCCGTCTGAGCGTTGAACAGCCCGGTGGTGGTCTTGATCTCCTTGTACGCGTAATCTGACGGATCAAGCTTACGTCCAGATTGCTCTGCCCGCCGTCGTTCACGGTACAGGTCTCTCTGAGCGACGACCACACCAAAGCGGCCTGTTTCTGGCTCGAAGGCCACCAGGTACCAAGACCCTCGGACCGTGTTTTGTGCTGGGACAGGGTCTTCGGCACAAACCACGTGAAGTTCCCAGCCGTCCAGGAGTTTTTCCCTACACATGTCAACGGTGAGCACCTCGTTGCTAACCTGGACTTGGTTGGTCATGCGACGCGCTCCACAAAGCAGTCTAACGCGTCTACGCCAGACTATCAAAATACGTATTCACCGCGCAAGTAGGTAAAACGGAGATTCTCACCTTCCTTGCCGAGTGTCTGTTATCCGTGTTGGCCGAGAATTTTCAAGCTACAGCAACTCCACAAGCCTGTTCGTTTTGAACTCTACTTCGCCTTACATTTGAGCAACTTGAGGCCAGAAAGATTTTGCCAAGTCGAACTTGTTCGTGGCGACTTGACGATGCCCGTTCCGCGCCTACTGGTGATCCACTCCCGCTTGCTGCCATTGGCGGCCATTGCCCGGCTCGGACACCGCGAGTCGTGCCTGTCCAAACGAAAGTGTCTGCCGCCGGCTCTGCCCTACGGCAGATATACCGATAAACAGGCGGAGCATCGATGCGCATATCCGACCCGACTACCATTGCCACCGTTTCTCAGTGCTCACTATGACGGAAGTGACTTGGACAAGAAAAGGAAAGTCCAGACCGCTCAAGGCCGCTGACGGAGCAACGCCCTTAATCTCAGTCCGGATAGAATGACATATGGGGGGATTGATAGGGAATAATGGCCACAGTTTGCTTCCAGGAGGTCCAGCTTGGCTCCGGCGTCATTCAGCCGGTCGACAAACCGTTTGGACAGTTCCGGCAACACGACCTTGTCTCTCAGGGCCAGAACAACCAAAATGTCCAAGTCTGGCCGAGCAAGCCGATCAGTGTAGTTTTCCAGGTTTACGGGACCCCAAGCCCTGTTTAGATCGGGTAATTCAATCGCCGGCTCCAAGCTGGCCCGGATCGATTGTGTTGCACGGCCAGTCCAAACCATATCGGCAAGGCTTCCCGCCGTCAAAAACAACGCAGCCTTTCTGACGGTCGGATCATGGGCTGCGATCAGTCCAGCTACCCAAGATCCTAGACTTATTCCGAGTACAGAAATCTCTTTGTAGCCTTCAACCCTGAGCCACCGTATGAGTTTCCTGCCATCCAGCACTCCTTGCCGTACGGACCGGATCGTTCTGCCGAGATTTGCGCTCAGCATATAGTCAGCATGTGAGGAGCCCGGACGCTTACGCTCCAGGTGATAGGGTAATGCGATCTCAACAACCGTGATGTCTTGCCGGGCAAATGACTTTGCCAGCAGATCATTCCGGGAGCGCGCATTCCAGTGATGGAACACGACTAAAGCGTGATCAAAAGATCTGCCCTTCGTTATTCGAGCAAAAACCGTATTATTCTCGGCAGTCTCTGTGGATATGTCTGAAGGAAAGCTGATCCACCCCTTTCTGGCTTCGAACGATAACTCGGATCCAATCGGTTCATCGAAGTACGAAGGATCTGCAACGGCCCGGTCTGCAAGATCGCAAAAGTCTGCAATGCTTGCGACGTTGCCCGCCTCTGGAAAGGCCAGTTCTGCAGCAAGGACGACGTCCGTTACCTTCTTTCCTTCGTCTCCGCGCTGCGCTCGCCGTTCATCCCAACGATCAAGCCACTTGTAAAACACCTGGATTGTCCTCTCGCTCACATTCCATACCGGAAGCCGGGATCGATCAAACTGTATATCGCGAGCAGCCCACCGAGGCTTAGCAAAACGGAGAAGCCCGCAAAGACATCAATGAGCAGGTAGTTGGCCACGAGTAACCCAACGACCCCAAACATCATCCCCCACGGCAGAGTAGACTGACCGGAGTAGTCGTGTAGCCGTTTTTCACGTGGCTCCTCAGCGGCATTGATCGCTTTTGCTTGTGCGCACATCCAGCGAACTCGAGCGGCACCATGCAGGAAGACTGTACAGGTCGTCAGGACGACGAGAAGGCTGCTATAAAGCGTGGGTCGACTATAAGGGAGGCGATCAAGGATTATGTGTCGTCCGCTCAAGACCGTCATCAAGTCGTCAACTAACCACGACACGATCGTTTCTGCCCGCGATAGCATGAACATGTTTTGAAGCCTCATGCAGATCGCAATAAGGAGCCCCAAAATGGTACAACGAAATATTCCGAGCATTACTCTGAAAGAGGCTTCATTGATCTCTTTCCGGCGCTCGGCATAGGACCAGAGTTCTGGTGCCTGTCCGATCTTTGACAGGTCATCGACCAGTGTAAAAAGTAAAATCAAACCCGCAAAAAAGATAAAGAAGCAGATACCCATATAGAGGTACGCAGCGCCTGTGAATACGACGGCTTCCGGCACCGAGATAACGTCTGGATGGAAAATTGCTATACGGCCCCAGTCCACACCGAAGTTGCCTGGATCGCTCGTCAGCAGTGGGACCAAGCACTCATTGATCCATTGCGCTACAGAGGCAATGGGCAAACAGACAAGAAGACTTGCCCAGTATGGATATGAATAATCTTCAACGCGGCGTATCCAGTCACGGGTACTCTGGTCTTTTCGTCCCAGTGTAAACTTCACGCGCCCTTCCTTTTTCCAATAGGCGATCAAATCACCCGCAAACATCAGATAGAGGGGAAGGATCACCAAGAAGAGAATTGTCCAATTCGGCGCCCACAAAAACCCCACCTGCTTGGTCGCTTCGTTCGGATGGGCATAGAAAACGCTGTGGATATCGACAACGTACGACATGAAGCCCAGTGCCACGGCGCCCGCGAACACCGTTGCCGGCAAATCCAGCAAGGATCGGCTACTGAAGAGTGCCTCGGATCGACTTGCCAGACTGAAGCGCCGAGACGATCCAGCAGGGGTGTTGTCGCTTGATGTCTCTGGCGGCGGGTCTGCCTCGTTACGGGAGGACGCAGGTGGGGCCACATCTGTGTTCTCCAACGCACCGGGTTCTTCTGCGCCGGTCTGCTTTCGTCTCTTGGCTGTCAGCCGTGATTGTGCCGTGCTGAGTTCCACCTGCCAATCGCCGGTGGCGACCGGATCATCACAACCTAAAACTCTCGCCAGCCACCGAATGTTGGTAGGGCTGATGCCCCTGTCGTTCTCCTGAAACCAAAGCTGCACCGTTCTCAGGTCCACCCCGGCTCGATTGCCCTCGATCTGAGAGATTGCTTCTGCAAGAAGTTCGGGCGTCCATGGGCCAGGGGGAAATCCGTCTTTGTCCGCTGGCCGACCCGCACCTGTGGCAGCTATTCGGGCGAAGATCTCCTTGAAGTCACTCCCGTCCCCGGGGGGTGGCAGAAAAAACTTACTGTTTTTTGTCAGCGGACTGGCGGGTTCCATTTCGTTTCGTTTCGCCTGGCTTCGTATCCTCTCGTGACTTCTTCCCTTATGGAAGCACAGCTACTGGGGTGCAGAAAGGGTTTTGTCAGTTCGATGGCGAACAAGACCTGACACAAGCCACTCTTTTGCGGGCGAGATAGTACCCACTGGGCGGAGGAATAGATGATGCATCAAGATCAGACGACGAAACGGGAAGCGATCCTCACGGAAACGGTTGTCGAGGGTCAGACAACCCGTGGGCTTTATCGCTGGAACACGGGTGAGTTTTCCCAGATTTCTGTTCCCGAAAACTTCTTCTTCGATCCTTCGAGGGCCATCCGTCCGCGGACGTACTCGCAATCGCCGGTTGCCACATAGACACAGGTGAAGTAATCATAATACCGATCTGCACAGCAGATAGGTGTAATGATATGGCTTGCTGGAACATACGCAACATCGTCACGGCCGGGATGATTGTCGCAGTCCCGGCGCTCACGCCCTCTTCTGCCCTCGCCTATCCTATCAATTGCGCCATATTGCTCTGCATGGCGGGCGGTTTTCCGGCATCGGCCGAATGCTCGGCCGCCAAAGCCGAGGTCATCCGTCGCATCACCCCCTGGCCCATCGAGCCGCCGTTGCAACTCTGGCGATGTCCCATGGGGAGCAGTCCCGGCCTGCCGGTTGACGGCGAGGGGACCTTGTCGCCGGACGTCGCAGCATACCGTGACGCGATCGAGGTCTGGTATCTTGCCAAGTCCGTGACGAGCGGCAGTGGAGGGCGGGACATGTATCTGGATACTGTGCGAGGCACCTACGATGCGTCTGGTCGCCTTGTGCGGCAAGGCGTTGAAAAGGAGGACTGGCCTGCATGGCTGGACCCCGCAGTTCGGGCCAGAACCGGGAGCACGCTGCTGAGCGAGTACGGTCCAAGCTTTCGGGCCGTCGTGCTGCGCATGCAGGATTACACCGGTGCATACTCCACGGAGTGGGTCAGCTACTGATGCCTGTACCGGCCGTTGAGCAGTCCACGACAAAAAAGAAGGGGAAACGAGGTCATACACACGATCACTGAGACATAGAAAACCCCCGCGCGGGGGTCCGCACGAGGGGAGGTTCGATAACACAGGTTTGCCGACCTGTATCAGCTCTACTTGTTAGGAGCGATGGTGATTGAATCCGTCCCAAAAATCAAGCGTGAAAACGCATCCGTGCGAACGAATGCGTTTTGGCTGCGGCTCCCGTGCTCCCAGTTTCCGAGGAGCAAATGGCACGAACGTTCACAGCAAAGGCCCATTCCCGTCGCGATCTGCCAGTCTACCCATCCCTGCCTTCCGGGTGGCAGCGCGACGCCTTTATTCACCTTGTGGAGCGGATCGCCCCGCATCTCGGCGTCGGCCGAGCGGCTGCGCATACATGGACCCGGCTTGCTGCCATGACTCGGCCAGCAGAGTGGATCGAGCCCGACCGAGAGCCAAGCGTTTATGCAGCTGCGTCTGAACTTGCAAAAATGCTTGCTCTTTCCGAGGCACGGCTGCGTGCGCACACTGCACGGCTCGAGCAGGCGGGGCTTCTCGAGCGAAGGACGGCCGCAAATGGCAGCCGATCCCGCCACGCCGGAACCGGGCTGTTCTTCAGTGGTGTCATCAACCGGTTTTCCGATTTGCTTGCTCTCGATGCGCAGCTGACCACAGCGCGCCGTGAAGCCATCTATCTTCGGGGTCAACGCAGTACTCATTGGCGCTGTCTCCGACGGGCTCTGGAGCAGCTCCGCAACGTTGCCTCTCAGGATGCCCGTGTTCAAGCCATGGAGGATGCCTGGGCTGCCTGGCCTGGCGCCGACCGGCTGCATGCCATGACGCTGGATGCGCTTGCCGCGCACGAGAGGGAAGCGGACGCCCTGACGCGAGCCGCCCTCGATCTGCTCGAAACGCTCCAGAAATCAACCGATCGACCGCTCGAAAACGAGCGGTCCCCTCTACAAGATACAAGCGAAGATTTTTCCTTGTCTTGTGATGCCCGCACCGAGGGCAGAGGGTCTGCGGTGGAGGTGGTGTTCGGCCAACCTTCTCGTCAGCCAACGGTGAGCAGCAGACAAGACGCCGAAGATGGGTGTAAGGGTGGGCCGAACGCGGCCAGAAGCGAATGGCTCACCAAAGTCGGCCCTGAGCGGCTGTTCCGGCTCGCCTCACCCGAGATGCAGTTCTACCTGTCCGGGCGGGCTGATCCCGAGCGCCTGAGGTTTCACGACTTCGTCTGGACGGCGGAGCGGCGCGTGCTGGAATTGGGCATTCACCCCTCTGCCTGGTCCGATGCCTTCAAAGCCATGGGCGTGGATGGCGCAACGGTGGCCATGCTGATCCTGGACGCGCGCCGGGACGATCCTGTGGCGCCGATCATCAGCCCCGGCGGCTATCTGCGGGGCATGACGCGGGCCTGGCTGCAGGGTCACCTGAACATGATGGGCAGTCTGATCGGCCTCAGCGAACGCCGCCGACGGGAGGAAGCATTGTGACGCCTCATCGCTTCATCACCGCCGCCCTGCTTACGGTGCTTTTGATCTCTCCTGCCGCAAAAGCGCAGGCTCCGGTCTGCGTTCCACCCGAGGAGCCCTGGGTTCCAGAGCGAGACGCGGATATCGAGGCCTATGTCGATCTGGTGGCGGCTGATTTCGAGCGCTACTTCTCGGCACTGACCCAGCATTTCCAGTGCCTGGATCAGGCATGGCAGGATAGCCTCGCGGGGGCCCGCGCCGTTTCTGCCGCGCGAGAGACCTTCGTGCAGCGTGCGACAGCGCTTGGCCTCCGGGCGCGTCTCGGGGTCGATCCGCAGCCGCCGTCGGACGGGGGGCGGAAATGAGGAAAGCGGCGCGGCTCTCTTTGCTGATCCTGGTGGCGGCAATGTTCCTGCTGGGTGCGCAGGAACACATGACACTTGCTACCGGCGTGGCAGGGCCTGCACGGATGATCGATGGCGATACCCTTGTCATCGGTGGGTGGCGGATCCGCATCCTCGGCATGGGCGCCCCTGAACCGGACCTGACCTGCCAAGACGCAGCCAGGCAGACATGGAAATGCGGTTGGGACCTCCCACAAGTCCTGGCGGCGCCTGTCGCTCGGCAGGTTTCGTGCCATGTCGCTGGTCTGGACCGCTACGGCCGCGATTTGGCACGCTGCGCCTCCCGCGGCAGCGATCTGGCCGAGTGGCTGGATCGGGAGAGATGGGCTGTTGCCGCGGGCGACGAGCAGGGCAGGTACAGGGCGGCGGGGCGTGAGGCGGAAGCCAGGGGGACAGGCATCTGGCGCGGCAGCTTCATGCGGCCGGCGGACTGGCGCAGGGCAGGGGACCGGCAGCACAGGGAGGGAGCGGACGATGAGCGCTGAGGGCAAGTGCTACCGGCTGGGGCATGTCCGCTTTTGCGACGATGCGGCCGAGCTGCAAGGGATCCTCGCTCGGGCGCATGAAGGTCATGCTCGCCCACTCTGCCAGTGCTGCGAGGCCGAACCGCCCATGTATGTGGCCCTGATCAATGGTGTGTTTCACCTCAAGCGCATGCCCGGCACTGGGCATATGCATGACCTTGCCTGCCCGTCCTTCGATCCACCCCCGGAACTCTCCGGGCTTGGGCCACTCTCCGGGCAGGCCATCGTCACGGACGAGGCAGGCGACACGATGCTCAGGCTCGGCTTTTCGCTGTCCCTGCGCGGCAGCAGGCCGTCGTCGTCCAACGATGAGGGTGAAGCAGATACCGTAACGGTGACTGCCAGCCCGCGCAGGCTGCGCCTTCTTGCCCTTTTGCACTATCTTTGGGACGCTGCGGGACTGACGACATGGCGCAAGGCTTACGGGCGGCGCAGCTGGTGGATCGTGCACCGTGAACTCTGCCTTGCGACGGCCCGCGCCCGGACCCGGTCTGGGCCGCTGTCCGACATTCTCTTTGTTCCG
>VGDE01000062.1 GCA_016869875.1 Alphaproteobacteria bacterium | reverse complement strand
ATCCGCCGAAAGTCGTGGCCTTTCGCTTGACGTTACGTCCTGAAACAGCATCCTGACCCTGAGTAGCCGGCCAGCCCGGCAGTGATGGGAAGGAGCCCGCCATGACCAAAGCCGTAATCGTTTCTGCCGCCCGGACGCCGGTCGGCAGCTTTCTTGGGTCATTCGCCAACGTGCCGGCGCATGACCTGGGGGCTGCCGTCCTGAAAGAGGTCGTTGCGCGGGCCGGAATAGATCCCGCCGAGGTCGACGAAACGATCCTGGGCCAGGTTCTGACGGCGGCTCAAGGCCAGAACCCCGCGCGCCAGGCGCATATCAAGGCAGGCCTGCCGCAAGAATCGGCGGCCTGGGGGATCAATCAGGTCTGCGGTTCAGGGCTTCGCGCCGTTGCGCTGGCGGCTCAGCAGGTGATCCTGGGGGACGCGCGCATCGTGCTGGCCGGTGGTCAGGAAAGCATGTCGCTGTCGGCCCATGCCGCCTATCTGCGCGCGGGCCAGAAGATGGGCGACATGCAGATGGTGGACACGATGATCCGCGACGGGCTGTGGGACGCGTTCAACAACTATCACATGGGCCAGACGGCCGAAAACGTGGCCGAGAAGTGGTCGATCAGCCGCGACCAGCAGGACGAGTTCGCGCGGGATTCGCAGAACAAGGCCGAGGCCGCCCAGAAGGAAGGCCGCTTTGACGACGAGATCGTCGCCTACACCGTCAAGACCCGCAAGGGCGACACCGTGGTGGACAAGGACGAGTACATCCGCCATGGCGCCACGATCGAAGCGATGCAGAAGCTGCGCCCGGCCTTTGCCAAGGACGGCTCGGTCACGGCCGGCAACGCCTCGGGTCTGAACGACGGCGCGGCCGCCGTCATGGTGATGTCCGAAGAAGAAGCCAGCCGCCGCGGCCTGACGCCCCTGGCGCGCATCGCATCGCATGCAACCGCGGGGCTAGATCCGGCCATCATGGGCACGGGCCCCATCCCGGCCAGCCGGAAGGCGCTGGAGAAGGCCGGCTGGTCGGTTGGCGACCTTGACCTTGTCGAAGCGAATGAAGCCTTTGCCGCACAGGCCTGCGCGGTGAACAAGGACATGGGCTGGGACCCGTCCATCGTGAACGTGAACGGCGGCGCCATCGCCATCGGCCATCCGATCGGCGCCTCGGGGGCACGCGTGCTGAACACGCTGCTGTTCGAGATGCGCCGCCGCGACGCCAAGAAAGGCTTGGCCACCCTGTGCATCGGCGGCGGCATGGGTGTCGCCATGTGTCTCGAACGGTGATGCCGCCGATCCGGCGCGCAATTTTCTTGCGCTCCGGATTTA
This sequence comes from Alphaproteobacteria bacterium, assembly GCA_016869875.1. Lineage (GTDB taxonomy): Bacteria > Pseudomonadota > Alphaproteobacteria > Rhodobacterales > Rhodobacteraceae > Paracoccus. The sequence continues at coordinate 14,525 of VGDE01000062.1, read as the reverse complement.
CGTTCATTAGCAAGATTTCAATATCTGTCGGATAAACAAGGGGGGAACGATGTCAAAGGTTGCACTCGTCACCGGAGGATCGCGCGGGATTGGCGCTGCGATTTCAAGGGCGCTTCAACAGGCCGGCTACACTGTGGCGGCGAATTATGCTGGCAATGACGATGCCGCAAAGGCGTTCACCGATGAAACGGGCATCAAGACCTACAAGTGGTCCGTGGCCGATTACGAGGCATGCGCGGCTGGCGCCGCCCGCGTCGAGGAAGATCTGGGCCCGATCACTGTCCTGGTGAACAATGCCGGCATCACCCGTGACGCCCCGTTCCACAAGATGACGCGCGAGCAGTGGGGCCAGGTCATCGACATCAACCTGACGGGCCTGTTCAACATGACCCACCCTGTCTGGCCCGGCATGCGCGAACGCAAGTTCGGCCGCATCATCAACATCAGTTCGATCAACGGGCAGAAGGGCCAGTTCGGTCAGGCGAACTATTCCGCCGCCAAGGCGGGCGACCTGGGCTTTACCAAGGCCCTGGCGCAGGAAGGCGCACGCGCCAACATCACCGTCAACGCAATCTGCCCCGGCTATATCGCGACCGAGATGGTGATGGCAGTGCCGGAAAAGGTGCGGGAATCGATCATCGGGCAGATTCCGGTCGGCCGCCTGGGAGAGCCCGAGGAAATCGCGCGTGCCGTGGTGTTCCTGGCAGCGGACGAGGCCGGGTTCATTACCGGCGCCACGCTGAGCGCCAATGGCGGCCAGTACTTCGCCTGAACCTCCTCAGAATGCAGTCGGCCCGCGCGATCCGCGCGGGCCTTCTGATGAAAAACTGTTACCGTCCAACAATTTCAGTGGGCAAGTCGGGAAATCTGTTCCTTGAGGCGAAGCTTCTCTCGTTTCATGGCAGCAATCTCCTGATCACTGGCACCAGGACTTTTCTGCGCCTTTTCAACGGCAGCCGACAAGTGCTGGTGTTTCTTGCGAAGCTCCTCGACATGGGAAGCAACCGACATCGCGTCCTCCTCTGTGTTTGTGTCGAACAGGGGGAGTGCAGCACAGCTTTTCGATTCTGTCACGAGACTTTCTTAATCCATAGGTTGATCTGCCTGCCCCCGCGCAGCACATCTGCTGCTTCTTGCGTCAGATCCTCTCCATCCTGCCGGTGGACGGGCGCCGCATGGGTGACAAAGGGTGCAAGCAGCCTTAGCGGCGACCGGACCCCCTTGCGGGCAGCCACCAGGACCCGCCCGGCCGGATGCCCCTGCCGCGCCGCGATGGGCAGGATAGTGATGGCGCCCGCCCGTCCTCGCAGCGCATGGATCACGTCGTCCAGCCGGTCCGCCCGCTGGATCAGCGTCAGCCAGCCGCCCGGCCGCAACCGGCGCAGCCCCGCGTCGATCCACAGCAGCAGCGGCGTGTCCTCGCGCCGGGCGCCGGCGCGTCCCGCATCAGGGGCGGGCGTGCCGCCCAGAAAATAGGGCGGGTTCATCAGGACGTGGTGAAAGCTGGACCCCCTCATCGCCTCCGGTGGTGCGGCCAGGTCGCCTGTCAGCACCGACATTGCGATGCCGTTCGTGGCGGCATTGGCGCGGGCCAGTTCGGCATAGTCGGGCTGACGCTCGATCCCGGTCAGCGCAAGCCCGGGCACCCGCCACCCCAGGCACAGGCTGGCGACCCCTGCCCCGCAGCCCAGCTCCAGCACCGCCTGGCCGGGCCGCGCAGGGCAGGCCGCCGCCAGCATCACCGCATCCGCACCCGAGCGATAACCGCGCGCAGGCTGAGCGATCCGCAGACGCCCGTCCAGAAAGCCGTCCTGTCGGATCTCAGTCATCCAGCCCGGCGTCACGCAGGATGGCGCGGGCCATGAACTCGTCCCGGTCCGCGACCATCAGCCGCTGCGGCAGGATCCCGATCGACCCTTCCAGCACGCTCATGTGCTGGTCCATCGGGAAGGTCACGATACCTTCGGATTCCAGCAGGCTGGTGGCGGCCGACATGCGGACTGGATCATTGCTGCGGAAAAGCTCTTTCATCGGCGCGACGTTAAGGGGCGGTTGCGCATTTGTCGATGCCGTGGCAATGCGTTGTCCCAGACACGGGGTATGGCATGACTGTGCAGGAAAACGTCCGCAAACCGCTGGACCGGCTGTCCGACGCCTTGAGCGCTGAAATGGAGGCGGTCAATCTGCTGATCCGCGACCGCATGGCCAGCCGGCACGCCCCCCGCATTCCCGAAGTCACCGCCCACCTGATCGAGGCCGGGGGCAAGCGCCTGCGCCCCATGCTGACCCTGGCGGCGGCCCGGCTGCTGGATTATCCGGGTCCCTACCATATCCACTTGGCCGCGACCGTGGAATTCATCCACACCGCAACGCTGCTGCACGACGATGTGGTGGATGAAAGCCGCCAGCGGCGCGGACGTCCGACCGCGAACCTCTTGTGGGACAACAAGTCCAGCGTGCTGGTCGGCGATTATCTGTTCGCGCGCAGCTTTCAGCTGATGGTCGAGCCGGGCAACATGCGCACGCTGGAGATCCTCTCGAACGCCAGCGCCACCATCGCCGAGGGCGAGGTGCTGCAGCTGACCGCGGCCCAGGACCTTGCAACCGACGAGGCCGTTTACCTGCAGGTCGTCCGCGGCAAGACCGCGGCCCTGTTCTCGGCCGCGACCGAGGTCGGGGGGGTTATCGCCGATGCGCCCGACGAGCAGGTGCAGGCGCTGTTCGACTATGGCGACGCGCTTGGGATCAGCTTCCAGATCGTCGATGACCTGCTGGATTACGGTGGCGTCACCGAAACCATCGGCAAGAATGTCGGCGACGATTTCCGCGAACGCAAGCTGACCCTGCCGGTCATCAAGGCGGTCGCCAAGGCGGATGCCGATGAACGCGCCTTCTGGTCGCGCACCATCGAGAGGGGCGACCAGCGCGAGGGCGACCTTGAGCATGCGCTGACGCTGCTGGCGCGGCATGGCGCGATGGAGGCCGCACGGCGCGACGCCCTGAACTGGGCGGCGCGCGCCAAGGGCGCCCTGCAGGTGCTGCCCGCGCATCCGATCCGCGACATGCTGTCGGACCTGTCGGATTTCGTAGTCAGCCGCGTCGCCTGATCTCCTTGGCCAGGGTGATCGCGCCAGATCACCCAAGGCGATACCCCTTCCCCAGGACGCAGAAGGGGCGAGCCGCATGCGCGACCCGCCCCCTCTCCGGGAAGAGACCGTGAGTGGCTTATTTCGCCTGGACGAAGTCGGGATAGGCTTCCATCCCCATCTCCGAAATATCGAGACCGCTGATCTCGGCTTCCGTTCCGACGCGGATGCCCATGGTCGCCTTGAGGACCGTCCAGACGACAAGGCTGAGGCCAAAGACGAAGGCCCCGATGGACAGGATGCCCAGGCCCTGGGTAACAAAGCTCGTTTCAGGATTGGTGGCCGGCACGATCATCGTGCCCCAGATGCCTGCGGCCAGATGGACCGGGATGGCGCCCACCACGTCGTCGATCTTGAAGCGGTCCAGCATCGGCACCACCACGACCGCGATCGTGCCGCCAATGCCGCCGATCAGCACCGACGCAAAGATCGACGGGGTCAGCGGCTCGGCCGTGATCGAGACAAGGCCCGCCAGCGCGCCGTTCAGGACCATGGTCAGGTCGATCTTGCCGTACAGCAGCTGCGTCACGATGATCGCGGCCACCGCCCCGCCCGAGGCCGCCATGTTCGTGTTCACGAAGATCCGGCTGACATCGGCGGCGTCATTGACCGACCCGATCGCAAGCTGCGAGGCGCCGTTGAAGCCGAACCAGCCCAGCCACAGGATAAAGGTGCCAAGCGTGGCCAGCGCCAGGTTCGATCCAGGCATCGGCTGCTGGCGGCCATCGGGGCGGTACTTGCCTGTCCGTGCGCCCAGCACGATGGCACCCGCCAGCGCGGCAAATCCGCCTGCCGCGTGAACCAGCGCGGAACCTGCGAAGTCTGCAAAGCCCATCTCGGACAACCAGCCGCCACCCCATTGCCAGCTGGCCTCGATCGGATAGATCAGGCCGGTCAGGATCACGGTAAAGATCAGGAACGGCCACAGCTTGACCCGCTCGGCCAGGGTGCCCGACACGATGGAGGCGGTGGTGGCGCAGAACATCAACTGGAAGAAGAAATCCGACCCGGCGGAATAGCCGTCCGCGGCGTTGCCCGCCCCGACCGGGTCGATCATCTTGGGGCTGAACAGCTCGCCCACATAGCCCGCAATGCTCCAGTCGGTCGGATACATCAGGTTATAGCCGATCATCCAGTACATGATCCCCGCGATCGCGAACAGCGAGATGTTCTTGAACAGCTGCGTGGTCACGTTCTTGGAGCGGACAAGACCGGCCTCCAGCATGGCAAAGCCCGCTGCCATCCACATGACCAGGAAACCGCCGATCAGGAACAAGAGCGTGTTGAAGATGTAGGCGACATCCGCGCTGACCGCGGCGGCCGCCTCCGCAGGCGCGACGACCTCTTGCGCGGCGGCGGGAAGGGCCGCCAGCACGCCAAGCGTCGCGATAAGCGGAAGGGTCTTGTGCATGTGAATAAACCTCGCTTCGTGCTGCAGCCGCCGGTCCGGCTGCCCTGGCCCTTTCATCTGCAATTCCGGTCTGTCGGCAAAGGCGCGCCTGACCTTGGAACCTGCAGAATCCGGCACTGCTTGTTTCTGAGGCTCCCGAAACGGGAAAAGCGCGTTTTCGAGGCAATGTGGAAGCGCTGCTGCACATGCAGTGCCGCCCGGTTGTGCAACCTGCCCGGCATACGCCCATTCGGCACCGCCGCACTGCGCGGTCATTCGCCAATCACGGATTGGTCACCCTAATTCCCCTGAGGCCAAACATGATGTAGGGTCGCCGGAATTCTGGCCGGATCAACCGGCATGGCAGTCACGCAGGCATCCTCGGCATGAAACGACCCACCGGCACCCCGACCCGCACGGGCAAGAGTCCTGTTGCAGACAAGCGCAGCCCGTCCCAACCGACGGATGCGGCCCCGACCCGCAAGGTCAAGCGGTACCGCAAGCCCCGGCGCGGCGGGATCTTTGGCTGGTTCGCGGCATTTGTCACGCTGATCTGGCGGATCATCTGGGGTTCGATCTGGCGGCTGGCCATGGTGGTTGCCCTGATCATCGGGGCGGCCTCGGCCTATTTCTACATCGGCCTGCCCGAGGCGCGCGACCTGTTCGACGGCCGCGCGCGCGGCAGCGTGACCATGCTGGACCGTGACAGCCGCGTCTTTGCGTGGCGGGGCGAAACCTATGGTGCGGTGACCAGCGACCAGATCGCCCCGGTCCTGCGGCAGGCCGTCGTCTCGGCCGAGGACCGGCGCTTTTACCGCCATTTCGGCGTCAGCCCGCGCGGCATCGCCAGCGCCGTCCGCATCAACATGGCCGAGGGCCGGGGTCCGCTGTCAGGCAACGGCGGTTCGACCATCACGCAGCAGGTGGCCAAGCTCCTGTGTCTGGGCGAGACCTTTGACCCCACACGCTTTGCCAACGAGGCCGAGTTCGAGGCCGAATGCCGGTCGGGCGGCGTGTGGCGCAAGATCAAGGAAATCCCCTATGCCTTTGCCATGGAGGCAAAGTACAGCAAGGACGAGATCCTCAGCATCTACATGAACCGGTCGTACCTGGGCGGCGGGGCCCGCGGCTTCGAGGCGGCAAGCCAGGTGTATTTCAACAAGCCGGCCAGCCAGGTGAACACGTCCGAGGCGGCCATGCTTGCGGGCCTGCTGCCAGCGCCCAGCCGCTATGCCCCCACGGCCAGCCTGGAACGCGCGCAGAACCGGGCGAGCGTGGTGCTGGGGCTGATGGCGCAGGAGGGCTACCTGAGCGAGGAGGAGCTGGCGCAGGCGCGGGCAAATCCCGCTACGCTGTCGCAGGCGGCGACTGCCCGCGCAGGCGGCTACTTCGCCGACTGGTTGATGGAATCGGGGCCGGGCTTCCTGACCAGCGAAACGACCGAAGACGTGACCATCACCACGACCTTTGACCAGCGCATCCAGCGCGCGGCCGAACGGGCGTTGCAGCGGATCTTTGACGAAAAGGTCAAGGACGGCTCGACCGCCGAGGCCGCGGTTGTCGTCATGTCGGCCGATGGTGCCGTGCGGGCCATGATCGGCGGGCGAAACACCCGCGTGAACGGCGCCTTCAACCGCGCGACGCAGGCCAAGCGGCAGACCGGGTCCAGCTTCAAGCCCTTTGTCTATGCCGCGGCCCTGGAGGCGGGCTTTTCCCCTGCGGACCGGATCGAGGATGGCCCGCTGACGATCCGCATTCCCGGCGGGCGCAACTGGTCGCCGCAGAACTATACGCGCAACTATCGCGGCATGGTGACGCTGACGACTTCGCTGGCGCAGTCGCTGAACACCTCGACGATCCGCCTGCAGGAGGCCGTGGGCCGCGACGCCGTGATCCGGGTCGCCCGCGACTTCGGCATCGTCAGCAACCTGACGACCAGCCCGTCCCTGGGTCTGGGCGCGTCCGAGGCGACGCTGCTGGAACTGACGGGCGCTTATGCGGGCATCCGCAACGGCGGCACGTCGGTGGCGCCCTATGGCGTGGTGCAGGTGAACGTTCAGGGCGACGACCGCCCGCTGATGGGTCAGACTGGCGGTTTAGGCCAGCGCGTCATCAGCCAGCGCGCTGCAGGCCAGCTGATCTACATGATGCAGAAGGTGATCCAGGAAGGGACCGGCACCCGTGCACAGTTGGGCTCGCGCCCGGTGGCGGGCAAGACCGGCACCACCAGCAGCTATCGCGACGCATGGTTCGTGGGCTTCACCGAACAGTACGTGACCGGAGTCTGGATGGGCTATGACGACAACACCCCGCTGTCGGGCGTCACGGGCGGCGGCCTTCCCGCCGAGATCTGGCAGGCGGTGATGTCCGAGATCCATGACGGGCTGCCCGAGCTGGCCCTGTCCACGGTTTCGCCCGACGGCAGCGGAATCATCATGTCCTCGGGTGACTCGACGCCCCGCGTCGTGACCAGCGGTTCGGCCGACGATCCCCTGGCGGCGGCACTTGCCGGCGTGATGAACAACATCGAGGCAGAGCGCAGCGGCCGCGTGATCACCGCGCCAACCGAGGTCACGGGCGGCGCCCCGACCACGTCGGGCGACAGCGTCGGGGCTGATTCGGACGACGCGCTGAGCCGCGCCCTGAACGGGATTCTGGGCGGCAACTGACACTGCCACAGACAGGAAGGCCCCGCCAATGATCCATTGGCGGGGCCTTTTTGTCGCAAGTTCGCTCGTCAAGCGGCAGCTTGATTGCCTGCCGGCTTTACAGGCGCAACTGCCGGTCGTTCGAGCAGATGCAGACAGCTGCCGCAACCGGGCGGCTGGAACCTGCCCGGTCTGTTGCTCAGCCCTCGAGCTGCAGCACGGCATTCTCGAATGGATAACCGAAATCATCCACGTCGCGCCGTGACACCTCCTTGAAGCCGAGAGAGGCGTAGAAGCGGACCGCTTGTTCGTTCGCGGTATAGACCTCAAGCGACAGCCTGCCCTTGCGCGTCAGGGCGTGCGCGATCAACTTGCGTCCCGCGCCCATGCCTTGCCGCGCCGGCGCGACAAAGATCCCGCCAATAAAGCTGTCCAGCAGGCTGATGAAGCCGATGGCTTCACCCGCATGGCAGGCGACCCAGGTTTCGGCCTTGGGAAGGTATTCTTCCTCGATCAGTCGACGCTGCTCGACAAGCCTCGGCCTGCCAATGAACGAATGTGACTGCAACGACGCGTCCAGCCAGATGCCGGACAATTTGCCGCTGTCCGTCGCCGCGTCGAACGACCGGATGGAAATGCGTGCGTCCTCCATGAGAACTCTACAGAAATCATGCAAAAAGGATCGGCACTTCATGTGCCGGGCAATACCGCTACTTGCGGATCAGCAAATGCCTTTGTGCATCATCGTCCTTCTGTGGTTTCCCCGCAGATAGATCGCGATCCCCCATCCGTCAACGGCGGCCGCGGACCTAGCCCGCCTGCTGCAGGTCGGCGGTCAGCGCACCGACATTGCCCTGGCGACGCGCCAGCATGGCACCGATCTCGGCACGCTCGCTGGCCAGCATGTTCACGCCTTCGATGATGATGTTGAAATAGCGGTCCTGTCCCGAGCGGTTCGAGACATGCCACTCGACCTCCATCGGCGCACGACCGTTCAGATAGGCGACCGAGGTGACGGCGAAAAAGCTCTTCAGCGGACGCGCATCGGTGACCTCGATCCGCGAGCCGATGAACTCGCGAAAGCGCTTGCCGTACTTGCGGCCGATATAGCCCTGGAATGCCTGGCGGTAGGCGACGAAGTCCTCGGAACCGGCTTGGCGGGCCGCAGGACCCAAGGCCGAACGTGCGATGACATCCACATCCGCATAGCGGGCAAAGATCGCCTCGAACTGCTGGTACATCTGCGCGGGCGGCTGACCCGAGTTGATGACCTGGTAAACCTCTTCGAGCGAGCGATCGATCAGCAGGCGGGCACCGCCCGCATCCAGGGCATGGGCCGGGCGCCAGGGCAGGATCACGGCCATGCCGGCGCAGGCCAGCAGACCCAGAAAGCCGCGCCGGTCAGTCCTGGTAAGGATCGAGGACCGCCTCGTCCTCGTAGGGGTCGTAGTCTGCACGCTCTTCTCCCAGCTCGTGGCGGCGGTTCATCAACCAGATCAACCGCATCTGCGCGTAGCTATCCGCACTTCCCTGCAGGACGCCATCCACGGTGTCGCCAAAGCGGGCCCGATCACCGGCTTTTGAGGCGACGCGCAGGGCGAACACCGCCCCTGCCTCGGGTCCGTCCAGCAGGTGGTACAGGGGATCGATCAGCAGGTCGACCACGCGCCCCACGGCATCCCGCTGCGTCGAAGGTCCCAAGACCGGCAGTTCCAGATAGGCTCCCTCGGGAACGCCCCAGACCGCCAGCGTCTGGCCGAAATCGGTGTCGCGCTCTGTCACGCCGAAGCTGTCGGCGGCAGGATCAAACAGCCCGCCCAAGCCCACCGTCGTGTTGACGGCAAAGCGCGCCAGGTTCGTGCCCGCGTCGTTCGGCTTGCCCTGCAGCAGGCCATTCACGACCTTGACCGGCAGCGACAGGTTGCGCCCGGCATTGATGACCATCTGCATCGGCCCGATCGGCTGGCCAGGTTGGACGGGGGCCGAGGCCGCCTGTTCATCGCCAGAGCCCCGCAGACGGTTCGCCACCGGGGCGATTACACGCTTATCGAGAGATTTGTTAAAGGCGTGAACGCTGCGGTTGTGCGACTCGTAAGGATCGTTGATGGTGATCCCGTCCTGCCGGACCGGGTGCGAGGCGCAGCCGGCAAGCAGAAACCCGCCCAGACAGGCGGCAATAAGATGCGTATGCACGGACGATCCTGAGATGGGGGCTGTGTGCCGGACTAGCGTAGAACGGGGCGGTGATATAGGCGGGGCGCCATCCAGACAACCCTGCGACGAAACCAAGTGGTGAAGGTTTGAACATGGCCCAAGGGCGATTTTCCAATGACGGCGCGCGCGAATTGCGCGCCGCACGCGCGACGGGCTGGCAACTGTTCGTGGCGGTCGGCATTTTTTCGGCCGTCGTGAACCTGCTGATGCTGACAGGACCGCTGTTCATGCTGCAGGTTTACGACCGGGTGCTTGCGTCGCGTTCGGTCGAGACGCTGACCGCGCTCTTTGCGCTGGTGGTGTTCCTGTTCCTGCTGATGGGCGCGGTCGACCTGATCCGCAGCCGCGTGATGCAGCGCGTGGCAGCCCGCTTCCAGGACCGGCTGGAGGGGCGGATCTTCAACGCGGCGCTGCGCGACGGCGCCACGCGCGGGAACGAATCGGCGGCGACCGCGGGCGGCATGCGTGACCTGGATGCCGTGCAGCGGTTGATCGGCTCGCAGGTGATGCTGGCCTTTTTCGACCTTCCCTGGGTCCCGCTGTTCCTGGGCGCGGTTTACATCTTCCATCCCATCCTGGGCATCGTCGCGACGGTGGGTGGCCTGATCCTGGTCGCCGCGACCATCCTGAACCGCATCGTGAACCGCGCGCCGCTGCAGCGCTCGGTCGAGGCGAGTGCCAAGGCGCAGCGGATGGCCGACCTTTACCGCGACGAGGGTGAGGTCATCAGCGCCCTGGGGATGCGCGGCTCCACCTTTTCACGCTGGCGCCTGCTGCGCGCCGACGCACAGGAAAACTCGGTGCGCTCGGGCGACCTCACGGCCGGGTTCACGGTGTTTTCCCGCACCTTCCGGCTGTTTCTGCAAAGCGCGATGCTGGCCGCGGGTGCCTGGCTGGTGCTCCAGCAGGAGCTGACGCCGGGCGCCATGATCGCCAGCTCGATCCTGATGGGCCGGGCGCTGGCGCCGGTGGATCAGCTGGTCGGCGGCTGGCCGGGCGTGCAGGCCGCGCAGGATGGCTGGAACCGGCTGAGTGCCCTGCTGACCCGCCAGCCGCCCGAGGCGCCGCGCACGTCGCTGCCCCGCCCCGAGGCCCGGCTGGAGGTGCGCAACCTGTCGGTCGCGCCTCCGGGCGAGAACACGGCCACCCTGCGCGGCGTCAGCTTTGGCGTCATGCCCGGAACCGCGTTAGGGGTCATCGGGCCGTCGGGCGCCGGAAAGTCCACGCTGGCGCGCGCGCTGATCGGCGCCTGGCCGGCAGGTGCGGGCAGCATCCGCCTGGGTGGGGCCACGCTGGACCAGTATCATCCTGACGTTCTGGGCAGCCTGATCGGCTATCTGTCCCAGCAGGTCACGCTGTTCGACGGCACGATCGCCGAAAACATCGCGCGGCTGTCCGACACGCCCGACCCCGAGCGGGTGGTCCAGGCGGCCCGCGCCGCGGCCGCGCACCAGATGATCCTGGACCTGCCGCAGGGCTATGACACGCAGATCGGGCAGACCACCGGCCGGCTGTCGGGCGGCCAGATCCAGCGTATCGGCCTGGCGCGGGCGCTGTATCCGGACCCCGTGATGCTGGTCCTGGACGAGCCGAACAGCAACCTGGACAACATGGGCTCCGAGGCGCTGAACCAGGCGATCCGAAACCTCAAGGCGCAGGGCGGCGCGGTCATCATCATGGCTCATCGTCCTGCCGCAATCCACGAATGCGAAAACCTGCTGGTGCTGGAGGGCGGCATCCGCCGTGCCTTCGGCCCGCGTGACAAGGTCCTGGAACAGATGGTGCAGAACTCGGCCCAGATCCTCAAGGCGCAAGGCGCCGGCCAGAAAGGAGGTGTCGCATGACGCGCGCCAGATCCTCGGGCAACAAGCCGCGCTGGCCGGTGCGCGGCTCGATCGTCGCGGGCCTCGTCGCGGTCGTGGTGCTGATCGGCGGCTTCGTGGCTTGGGCTACCCAGACGCGCATCTCGGGTGCGGTGGTGGCCGCGGGCCAGGTCGAGGTCGAGCAGCAGCGCCAGATCGTGCAGCATCCCGACGGCGGCGTGATCGAACGCATCGCCGTCAAGGAAGGCGCCTCCGTCGAGGCGGGCGAACTGCTGCTGTCGCTGGACGGCACCCTGTTGCAGACCGAGCATACCATCGTCGAAGGCCAGTACTTCGAGTTGATGGCCCGGCGCGGCCGGCTGGAGGCCGAACGCGGTGATGCCGAAGAGATCACCTTCGCCGACGAACTGACCGAAGCCGCCGCCCGGTCCGAGCCTTTGGCCGAACTGGTCGCGGGCCAGTCCAGCCTGTTCCTGACGCGGCTGGACACCCTGCACCAGTCGCTGGACCAGCTGGGCCAGCAGACCGAGCAGATCAGTTCGGAAGTCGCAGGGATCGACGCGCAGATCACGGCGCTGACCCGGCAGCGCGAGCTGATCGGGCGCGAACTGACAGACCAGCAGAGCCTGCTGGAGCGTGGCTTGGCGCAGGCCTCGCGCGTGCTGGCGCTGGAGCGCGAGGCTGCGCGCATGGATGGCGAACTGGGCGCGTTGCAGGCCAATCGCGCGTCGGCCGAGATCCGCAAGACCGAGCTGCAGATCCAGCGCCTGCGCCTGGCCGCCGAGCGTCGCGAACAGGCCGAAACGGAGCTGCGGGACCTGGGTTATCGCGAACTGGAACTGGCCGAGCGCCGCCGCAGCCTGACCGAACAGATCAACCGGCTGGAGATCCGGGCCCCCGCCTCGGGGCTGATCTACAACATGCAGGTGACGACGCCGCGGTCGGTGGTGCGTCCGGCGGACCCGCTGATGTTCATCATTCCGCAGGACCGCCCGCTGGTCATCGGCGCACGCGTGGCGACGATCAACGTGGACGAGATCCAGCTGGGCCAGCCGGTCGCGCTGCGTTTCTCGGCCTTTTCCTCGCGCACAACGCCGGAGATCTATGGCCGGCTGGACCGAGTCTCGGCCGATGCGCTGATCGACGAGGCGACGCGTGCCCCCTATTACCGGGCCGAGGTCACGATCCCTCCGGAAGAGCTGGAAAAGCTGGGCTCGCTCGAACTGGTGCCAGGCATGCCTGTCGAGGTCTATATCCAGACTGGCGAGCGTACGCCCATGGCCTATCTGGTCAAGCCTCTGGCGGACTACTTCAACCGGGCCTTCCGCGAAAGCTGACCGGCTTGCCAAACCTCCCTCTGTGACGCAGCCTCGGCCGCGTCACAGAGGAGGGAAACGATGCTGAGAATCCTGTCACGGCCCGCGACGCGGATGATGGAACGCTGGCTGCCCGACGCCTTCATCTTTGTCATCGTGCTGACCCTGGTGGCCGCGCTGGCGGCAATGCTGAACCAGGGGACGGCCCCGGCGGACCTGGTGCGGATGTGGGGCAACGGCTTCTGGGAACTCCTGTCCTTTTCCATGCAGATGCTGCTGGTTCTGGTGACCGGCTTCATCCTGGCTTCGTCGCCGCCCGTCCGGCGACTGCTGGCACGGCTGGCAGGCCTTGCGCACACGCGCGGCGGCGCGATCCTGCTGGTCAGTGTGGTGTCGCTGGCAGCCAGCTGGATCAACTGGGGCTTTGGCTTGGTGGTGGGCGCCATCTTTGCCAAGGAACTGGCCCGCCAGATCCGCGTCGATTACCGCCTGCTGGTCGCCGCCGCCTATTCCGGCTTCGTGATCTGGCACGGCGGGCTGGCAGGGTCGATCCCGCTGACAATCGCCACGCCGGGTCACTTCACCGAGACGCAGATCGGCGTGATCCCGACCGGGGACACCATCTTTGCGCCGTGGAACCTGCTGATCGTGCTGGCGGTGTTCATCGTGGTGCCGCTGGTCAACCGCATGATGCTGCCGCTGGAGCATGAGCAGGTGCTGGTCGATCCCGAACAGCTGCGCGACCCAATTCCTGCCCCGCGCAGCACCCGCCCCACACCGGCGGAATGGCTGGAAACAAGCCCTCTGCTGATGTACCTGATCGGCATCCCCGGCCTGATCTGGCTGACGCTGCATTTCCTGGGCGGCGGCGCGCTGAACCTGAACGTGGTGAACTTCCTGTTCCTGTTCCTGGGCATCGTCTGCCACGGCACGCCACGCAGCCTGCTGGCGGCACTGGACGAGGCGGTCCGGGGCGGCGCGGGGATCGTGATCCAGTTTCCCTTTTACGCGGGGATCATGGCGATCATGGTCGAAAGCGGACTGGCGGCCAGCCTGTCGGAATGGTTCGTGTCGATCTCGACCGCGGCGACGCTGCCTTTCTGGAGCTTTATTGCCGCAGGCATCGTCAACATCTTCGTGCCTTCGGGCGGCGGACAGTGGGCGGTGCAGGCGCCGGTCATGCTGCCTGCGGCCGAGGCCCTGGGGGCGGATGTCGCCAAGGTCGCGATGGGGGTGGCCTGGGGCGACGCCTGGACGAACCTGCTGCAACCCTTCTGGGCCTTGCCGATGCTGGGCATCGCGGGGCTGAAGGCACGCGACATCATGGGGTTCTGCGTGATCCACCTGGTGGTGGTGGGCGCCGTCGTGGGCGGCATCCTCTGGATCGTCTGATGGGGGGCTTCAGGCCCCCCACTCGCCAGATCGGTTCGGAGCAGAAGACGAGGCTGTGCTAGCGCTTGCGGCGGCGCTTGGTGGCGCGCTTGATCTCGGCCAGGCGCGACTTGGTGGACATACGTCCCGGCGTACGGCCGCGCTTGCCCTTCTGGCGACCCTGCGGCAGGGCCTTTCCCTCCAGTTCCAGCAGTTCCAGCGTCAGGCCTCCGGTCAGCGGCGCGGCCTCGGTCAGCCGCACCGTCACGCGCTGGCCAATGCCGATTTCCAGGCCCGTGTCGCTGCCGACCAGCATCTGCGCGTCGGGATCGTAATGAAAGTATTCCTGCCCGATGTCGCGGATCGGCAACAGGCCGTCGGCCCCGCTTTCGTCCAGCCGGACAAAGACGCCGAACTTCTGCACGCCATTGATGCGGCCCGTCATCTCGGTCCCCACCCGTTCCGACAGATAGGCGGCAAGATAGCGGTCGGTCGTGTCGCGCTCCGCCGCCATCGATCGCCGTTCGGTCTCGCTGATATGGGTGGCGGTTTCGCCCAGGCGCTCGATCTCGTCAGGACCAAGCCCGTCCTTGCCCCAGCCATGCGCCGAGATCAGC
>VGDE01000061.1 GCA_016869875.1 Alphaproteobacteria bacterium | reverse complement strand
AGCCAGTTCGAGCCGACGAAGCGGAAGGACTGCATGCCGTCGCGGGTGGTATCCGCATCCATCTGGCTGAGATCGATCTTGTCGCCGGTCTGGAAGTCCATGATGCGGTCCGCGCCATGCCCTGCCCGGAAGACAAACGTGTCGTTGCCCGCGCCCCCCCACAGTTCATCGTCGCCTGCGCCGCCGATCAGCGTGTCGTTTCCACCACCGGCCCGGATCGTGTCATTGCCGCCACGTCCGTCAATCAACTCGGCCAGGTCGCTGCCGACGATGGCCTCGGCCGCATCGTTGCCGATGAACTGCGTTCCGGTAAAGGTCGGCGCAGGTGCGGTGGGTGTCGTCACCGCAGGCGTCGTGGTCAGGATGAAGTCGGACGCCGTGAAGGTCCGCAGGCCGTTGACCCGGATGCTGAAGTCAACGACGCCGTCGCCATTCGTGTCGCCCTGGATATAGGTCACGCCGTTGGCCGTGTCCTGATAGGCGCCAAGATCGCCTGCCTGCGCCAGCCAGTTCGACCCGACAAAGCGGAAGGACTGTACACCTTCGCGGGTGGTGTCCGCGTCCATCTGGCTGAGGTCGATCTTGTCGCCGGTCTGAAAGTCCATGATGCGGTCCGAACCCGCCCCATTGCCGAAGACAAAGCGGTCGTTGCCCGCGCCGCCCCACAGTTCGTCATTGCCAGCTCCGCCCGTCAGGGTGTCGTTGCCGCCGTTGCCGCGGATCGTGTCGTTGCCTGCACCGCCCCGCAGGTCGTCGGCGCCTTCTCCGCCCACGATCAGCTGGTTCAGCGAAGCCACGGGAGGCACCGGAGCCACCACGCCATCCCGCGTCGCGATCTCCTGATAGGCATAGTACGCGGCCTTGCGCTCTCCGTTGGGGCCGACCAGGCCGAACCAGTTCTCGGTATCGCCGGTGTTGCCGCCGCGATCCTGATAGGAGTACCACAAGATCGGGCCAGCCCAGGCATTGGCCTTGGCCATCTCGGTGGCCTGCTGCAGTACCAGCGCCTGCTGCGCCTGCGTCATGGCCATGTGGCCGCCCGTGGTGGGTGCGCCCAGCTCGGTGATCCAGATCTGCTTGGCGCCGTCGCCATTAGCGACCATCGTGTTGCGCATGCCGTTGTTCAGGATCGACCAGCCGTTCCAGGCGGCAGGGTTGTCCGGCAGCAGGGGGTAGGTATAGGGGTGAAAGCCGACCGCGTCGAAATAACCCTTGGCGCCGCTGGCATACATGCGCTGCAGGAAATCGACTGCGCCGTACATCCCGTTGCCTGTGCTGGGGATGGCCGCGTTTCCGGCCGTGATCACCACGTCGCGGCTGTCCACCGCCTTGATCGCCGTGTAGGCGCCCTGCAGGACCTTGGTGTAGGTTTCGGGCGACATGACGCCCATGTTCGGCTCGTTCAGGATTTCCCAGTGGTTGACGCGATCGCCGAAATGAGCGGCTGCGGCGCCTGCAAAGCGGGCGAACTCCTGCTGCTCGACGGCCGACTCCATCGCGCTCGTGCCCCAATTGGACTTGCCGTTCAAAAGGCCGATGACCTTGATGCCGTGAGAGGCGGCGATGTCGACGACCTTGTCGAGCAGGGTCCAGTTGAAGGGACCGTTGCGCTGTGGCTGGGCCACGCCCCACCAGAAATCGGTGCGGACCCAATCCACGCCCAGCCTGGCGTAATCGGCGAATTCGGCATGCAGTTCTGCATCCGACCTGCCCAGCAGTTCGCCCAGAGGCGTGGCCATTCCCAGTTGGCCGGAGGGTGCGTTAGTCGTCATGGTTGGACCCGATTGCGGAGATGTGAGGTGATGGCCAACCAATAGTGCGAAATTGCTTTACAGCAGGTTAACAGTACCCGTTAACAAATTCGGAATCCGATTTTTAGAGCCAATTTGACTGAATAATCCCCTACATTTGCTGCAAATGCTGCGCAATAAGCTTTCAGACTGCACGCCATGCATGCGGTGCAACATATGATTCTGATTCGGAGAACAGGAATTATTAACAGGTGTTAACGGAAACATTAACGAACCTTTTATCCTCCATTGGATCAGACGATCCCTTCGTGCCGGTGCCGGTGCCGGTGCCGGTTCAGGCAGCCGCCGCCCATCCTTGCGCAACGGTTGGACTGCAGAGGAGTGCGCCTGCAGGAAGTGCAGGCCCTGCAGTGACCGAGGAGCAACAGAAGAAGGCAGGCACGCAGGCATCCGGAGCCCGAGTGGGAACCGTTGGACGGATCATTTTGTCTCAGCTAGAAGATGTGGACGACGTCGCAGTGGCGACGACAAAAGAGACACCGGAAGTTGATGCAAAGAAATATTGAAGATCGTCCGGAGGGGGCCTCGGACGAAAGCCTGCTGAACGCGGTCTGTGAAAACGCCAGTGGAGCCTTGTTCGTCCTCGACAGGAATCAGCACTGCATCTACCTGAATTCGGCCGCGGTAGAACTGACGGGCTTTGCGCTTGACGAGCTTCAGGGCCGGCCCCTGCACGACTTCATCCACCACACCCGTCCCGATGGCAGCCATTATCCGATCGAGGAATGCCCGATCGACAGGGCCTTTCCAGAATCGCGGCGGGAACGTGGACAGGACACCTTCATCCACAAGGATGGCCACTTCTATAGCGTCGAATACACCGCCAGCCCTGTCGAGGAGGAAAGCGTCGTGGTCGGCACCGTTGTCGAGGTGCGCGACATCACAGCCGAGTTGCTGGCCCGCCAGACGCTTGAAGAAGAAACGCGCACGCTTGAGATCCTGAACCGGACGGGCACGATGCTGACGGCGACGCTTGATCTGGAGGAGATCGTGCAGGCCGTCACCGATGCCGCGACCGAACTGTCGGGCGCGCAGTTCGGCGCCTTTTTCTACAACACCATCCGGGAGGGCAGGGCACTGCAGCTTTACACGCTGTCGGGCGCTCCGCGCGAGGCGTTTTCGGCCTTTCCCCAACCACGACACACCAGCATATTCGGCCCCACCTTCGCGGATGGCGTCGTGCTGCGGATTTCCGATGTCACCGCCGATCCGCGCTACGGAAGCCATGCCCCCTTCCTTGGGATGCCAGAGGGCCATTTGCATGTGACAAGCTATCTTGCGGTTCCGGTGATTTCGCGGACCGGCGCGATCCTCGGCGCCTTGATCTTTGGCCATGAGGAAGCCGATGTCTTCAGCGAGCGGAGCGAGCGTGTCGTGACCGCCGTCGCAGCGCAAGCCGCCATCGCCATCGACAACGCCAACCTTTTCGAGGCCGCCCAACGCGAGATCGCCGAGCGTCAGCGCTCCGAGGACCACCAGAAGCTCTTGGCGCAAGAATTGAACCACCGCGTCAAGAACATGCTGGCGACCGTCCAGTCCATCGCCACGCAAACCTTCCGGGGCCGTGTCGAGGAAGGAACGATGCGCCTGTTCCTGGGCCGGTTGCTGGCCCTGTCCCACAGCCACAGCCTCATCATGCAGGAAAGCTGGCGGAACGTAGATCTGCGGGCGGTCGCCTCGACTGCGCTTCTACCCTTCGTCGGCGAGATTTCAGGCAATGCGCGGACCTTTGTAGAGGGCGATCCGGTGCAACTGACGCCCAAGCTTGCACTCGCGCTTGGCATGGGTTTTCACGAACTGGCCACGAATGCCGCCAAGTACGGGGCGCTGACGGCGGAGGAAGGTCGGATCGAAATCCGGTGGCGCGACATCGGCGACGGCATGCTGTGCATCACCTGGGTCGAAAAGCAGGGTCCTGCCGTTGCCCCGCCGCAAAGCAAGGGCTTCGGCACCCGGCTTCTCGAACAGGGCCTTGCGCATGAGATCGACGGCACGGTGCGGATCCTGCACGACCCCTGCGGGTTGATCTGCGAAATCAAGATGCCGATGCCGGAGGTAGCCTCATGACGTCACGCCTGTCCGGTCTTCGCGTCCTTCTCGTCGAGGACGAGATGCTTGTGTGCATGGACATTGCGGATATGCTGGAAGGGTTCGGCTGCACCGTTGTCGGCCCGGCGGCCCGTGTCGCCCAGGCTTTCGCGATCCTTGATGCGGAAAACGTCGATGTTGCCCTTCTGGATGTCAATCTGGGGCGCGAGAAAAGCTATCCCATCGTTGACCGGCTCAGCGAAAAGGGCACCCCGGTGCTTCTCTCGACCGGCTATGCCGAGCTTGATCCGCCCTATGACCGCTGTCCGCGCGTGCAGAAACCTTATTCCCGCGATCATCTGGCCAGAAGCCTCGAAAAGGTGCTGGTACAGACGGGCCCGGCGGGAACATGAACAGCAGGACCTGAAGTCGCGTCGCAGGTTGCACGGCGATAGTTCAATGGCCAGATCCGTCACAGGTCCCGCGACGCAGCCGGAAGGGCGCCGCTGCCCCTGACATTGCTGTGACTCGGCGTTGTTTGGCCATCGCAGGTGCAGCCTTTCCTTTCGCCTGACCCCAGCTTGCCGAGCGATGCCATCGCCGCCGACACCATAATGCGGTCCGCACCCGTGCAGGAACCGGGTGCCGGAAAATCAGCGCTGCGCCTGACGGTTCGAAACTTGCCAACCTGCGGGATCTGCCGGTCGCTTCATCGGTGTTCAGCCACGGGCATGACGCGATTGGCGGCATCTGTCAGGATCAATTGGCGCCGTGGTGGCCGCTGCCGCCCTGATCATGGCACTGTTCCAGAAGCGACAGCACGCAGCCAGAGGTAGGGTCGTACGCAGATATCCGACAGGTTCGGAACATTCTTTGCCTCTGGCCGTTGCTGCCCCGTCGCATCAAGACAAAAGGCAGACCAGCCAGCATGACCGGACCATCATCCAGACAGATGAGAACGGTCAGCCGTACCCGAGGAATGATTATCCCATTCTCTGGCCGGGTTGTCGCAGATTGGGGGCAGGGCCAAGGCCTGAACAGGACGTGTCCTCCACGGCCCGTGGATGCTGTGGTGAAAGGTATCAGTTCCGATCGGCTGCCGCGGTCCTTGACACAAAATGGGCCTCAGGCTGCCTGCCGGCACCTGCGACTGCCGCCTGCGACACAAAGGAGCGGCGCGTTGAGCGGCTGCTCCGCCTTTCCCTCCCGAACTTGTTTGAAAAAGGATATGCCATGACGGAAGACAATCCCCAGAACCCCGAGCGCCGCAAGATCATTGGCGGCATGGCAGGCAGCGTGGCTGCGATGGGCTTCGCCGGCGCCGCACAGGCGCAGCAGGCAGGCCAGGGCGCCGAGGCCGGCGCCGCGCCGCTGACGCGGGTGCGGGATCCGCAGTCCGCCTATCCGCAGCCGCCGTTCGAGGAACAGCAGCAGGAATGGCCGGGACTTGCCGGAGAGATGACTCCCGTGCCGGATCACGGGGAAGAGAGCTATCGCGGATCGAACCGCCTCGAGGGGCGTCGGGCGCTGATCACCGGTGGCGACAGTGGCATCGGCCGCGCTGCCGCCATCGCCTTTGCACGCGAGGGTGCTGATGTCGCCATCAACTATCTGCCAGCCGAAGAGCAGGACGCCCGGGAAGTCATCGCTCTGATCGAGGAAGAGGGTCGCCGCGCCGTTGCGATACCCGGGGACATCACCGACCGCGGCTTCTGCCAGGAGCTTGTCCAGCGGGCCGTGGATGAACTGGGCGGCTTGGACATTCTGGTGAACAACGCGGGCTTTCAGCAATCCTCGCCGTCGATCGACGAGATCGAGGACGACACCTTTGACCAGACGATGAAGACCAACATCTACGCCCCCTTCTGGATCACCAAGGCCGCGCTGCCGCATCTCGAGGCGGGCGCGTCGATCATCATCACCGCCTCGGTCGTGGCAGAACAGCCGCCCGAGAACCTGTTCGACTATGCCCAGACCAAGGCCGCGAACATCATCTATGCCAAGGTGCTGGCCAAGCAGTTGGCGGGGCGCGGGATCCGGGTGAACGCCATTGCACCGGGTCCCTTCTGGACGCCGTTGCAGGTCACGGGCGGACAGCCGACCGAGGACCTGCCCCAGTTCGGGGCGGACACGTCCATCGGTCGCGCGGGCCAGCCGGTCGAGATCGCGCCCCTGTATGTGCTGCTCGCCAGCGCCGAATCCAGCTATTCGACGGGGCAGGTCTTCGAGGCCACAGGGGGCTGACGGCCAACGTTTGGCCCGAGCGGCAAGGAAGGGCCTGCCGGGGCAGATGTTGCCCCGGCAGGCCGTGCCCGCGCAGGTGACGGGACGGGAACATCGGCGCACCCCAGTCGTTGGTCTTGTCCGGAAGGAGAAAGAAATGGCAAACGCAGACAGAAAATCATTCGGAGCCGGTCAGCAGGACCAGGGCAAGGGTGACGGAACCGGCGGCATGAGCCCGGCAGACATCGACACGCCCCTGCCGAGCGAGGTGCTTTCGAACCGAGACACGTCGCAGCATTCCGACCAGCGTGGTCTGGACTCCAGCTTTGTGCAGACCCAGCAGCTTCACGATCACGTCGGCAACCAGAGCAGCGACCAGGATACGGCCGGTGATACGCCCGATCGCGACAAGCTGGCCGATGAACGTCCCACCGACAAGCCCGAGGACACCGCATGAGCAAGCACCCCAAGACCGACAACCCTTCGGACAAGGACCTGGAGCAGGATCCCGGCATCGGCCGGTCCAAGGGCGCGACTCGGCGCGATCCGCTGCTTGAGGGTGACAACACCTTTGAAGGCGACGTGTCGAACGATACAACCCCGCAGGGCGGCGTCGATCCCGATCAACTCGGGCGGACCAACAAGTAGCAGAGCCGTCAAGGCGCCCACAGGTTGGCGTGCGTGAGTGGTTTCCCTGTTGTGCCGTCCGGGCACCTCCATGACGCAAACGTGGCACCTGGGCCGCAAGTGTTTTACAAGAGCTGCGGCCCGGCCTGCAAGAAGCGGCTGCTGATCAAGCAAAGTACTCCCACCCTGATGGTGCAATGGGAGCCTAACTATTCTTGCGTGCTGCGATCCCTCTTGTGACCTCTGCAGGTTGCCGCATCTTTGTATCGAGGCTCCTCAGGATCACGCCCGTCGGATGGTTGCTTTCCCCTCAGCTGAACGTCATCGGCGGCATCCCAGACATGATCAGGTCAGCTTCTTTGGAGACCCGTCCATCTTTGCATCTTATCCGGCTACCTTCGGAGCATAGCACACACATCCGCAGGAGCGCGCTTGGGCAAGACCGGGGTTGACGCGGGTGTGCTATGTGAACTGCGCGGAGGGGTGGTAGTCCCCTCCGCCAAGGCAGAGGACGCTACCGCGCATGTTCGTCCAGCCAGCGCTGCATCGTCTCGATCTCGGCTTCCTGAGCCTCGATCACGTCTTCGGCAAGCGCCCGCACCTCCGGGTCGGAACCGTGTTCCAGAACGATGCGCGCCATGTCGATGGCACCCTGATGATGGGGGATCATGCCACGCATGAAGTCCACATCCGCATTGCCCGAATACTCGATCGCCATGTTGCCGTGCATTTCAGCCATCGCCTCGCGATAGGCCGCAGTCGAGGATGTGTCGTCCGGCTGCGGCGCCGACATCTCCATCGTTCCATGCCCGCCATGTCCGGGGCTATCATGCGCCGAATGGTCCTGCTGCTGCGCGTGAGCAAGACCGTTTCCGGCGACCAGCGCACCTGCCAGTGCCAGCGCAACGAACTTCGTCATGTCAGATGCCTCCATGTTTCCAGATGAGGACAAGGTAATCATTCCTACCCTTGGAAGGTCAAGGACGGCACCGGAACGTGAAGTTGCCCTGAGACTCAGATGGGGGGATGCCTGAACGCGGGAGGAGTTATCGCGGTACGGAAAAGGTAGGCCAGGGGCCTGGACAGGCCGGAGTGGCTGGCCACATGCTGCGGCTGTGCAGAACACCCGCACCCTCCAGCCGAGGGCGCTGATGGAGATCGGGGGTTCGGCCAGTGGCCCAAGCATTCGGGCCGTTGCCAAAGCGCTTGTGGGGCTATCGTTGCTGCGGATCCGCCGCCGACGCCCGTGATCCGATGCCTCTTCTGGGTTGGAATGGGGACGAGTGGTTGATCGCATCCAGATGCCGGCTTGATCCGTGCGCCGGGACATTCCGCCAAGACCTGCCTGACAAGGGGAT
Organism: Alphaproteobacteria bacterium; assembly: GCA_016869875.1. Lineage (GTDB taxonomy): Bacteria > Pseudomonadota > Alphaproteobacteria > Rhodobacterales > Rhodobacteraceae > Paracoccus. The sequence continues at coordinate 8,029 of VGDE01000061.1, read as the reverse complement.
ACTGCAGATCCCTTCAACTCGAATCTGGGTCATCAGCCGAGAGGCACATATTCAAGCCTTTCAACCCCTCCTCGACCGGGAACGTTCTGCGCCAGTCGCGGACGGAGGCAGTGTCCGAACCTCTTGCTTCACATGAAGGCGAAAAGGTCGCGACATTTTCCGCTTGTCACGCAGGTTCCTGCTGCAGTGGATCGGACGTTCGGCCGTAGTGCTTGTGGGGCCGTACAGATATTTCAAGAGGATCCTGTCCGGCACATGGAATGAGCCTGTCCCTTTCTGTGCCGCGGCAGATCACTGGGCGGCAACCTGTTCTCCGGTGCAGGCATTACGCATCACGCCGCGTCCTTGCGCCGGTCCAACTGTCACCCCAAAAAATTTTTGAGCCGGCTGTGGTTTCAGCAAAACATGCGGCGCCGAGTCAGTGCCTGTGCCAGACCTGATCCAGCGGCAGGGTTCTCCAGAGGCTTGCAGTGCGTCCTTCCGGTTCCGCACTTTGAAGGCAGGCGGAGGCGATACCATCGGCCATTTCCCTTGCTCCTCCCAAAGCCTTTCCGGCCCATCTTGCCGAACAGCAGCAGGGTGCAAACAGCTTCTGGATTGGCCGACATATGGGTTATCAGCTGCGAGAAGGGGCCGTCGGCACCTTTGCATGACGAGGTGCGGCCGGATCTGGCTGTGACGAAGCGGCGGGCGCATTTGCCGCGCTATTTCGCGCGTCCTCGTCGTCCGGCCGGTCTATGGAGAAGCGGAGCGTTGCGACCGCCCCACCGGAAGAGGAGTTGGTCAGCGTCAGGTCTCCGTTGAGTGCCACTGCGAATTGCTGCGCCACCGTCAGCCCCAGGCTGTCCGAGGCGCTGAGGTCGAACCCGCCGGGCAGGCCGGGACCATTGTCCATGATCCGCAGCACGGCAGGAATGCGCCCGGCAGTCGGCTTGTCCTGAACAGCCAAGGTGACGGCGATCCGGTTTTCGGCTCCGGGGGCCGCGCCATGCTCGATGGCGTTCATCACGAGTTCGCTGGCGATCAGTCCCAAAGGAACGGCAGTGTCATGCGGCAGGGGAAGGCTGTCGGCCTGAAACGACAGGGCGACATCGCCTGCGCCCGCCACCTCGATGACGTCATGGAGGACTTCGCGGAGATAATCCGCCGCATCCAGCGACTGCATCTGCGGCGAGTGCAGACGCCGCTGCAGCAGGGAGATCGACCTGATGCGCGACTGAGAGGCGATCAGGGCGTGCTTTGCCGTCTCGTCCGCAACCTGCTGGCTTTGCAGCCTCAACAGGGCCGCGACGGTGGACAGGTTGTTCGAGATCCGGTGCTGCAACTCCGAAAACATCAGGCTGCGGGCATGGGCCATGGCGGTTGCACGTTCCTGCGCCCGGGTCCGTTCGGCCAAGGCCCAGCTTGCGGCGGTGACGAACAGGACATTGGTTCCGATGATCAGCACGTAAAAGGCGATGGCCAGGACCGACCCGGTGGCCGAGCCGGAGCGATCCAGGGGTGCGATGAAGAAATGCCAGGCGATCAACCCGCAGATCGTACCCACCGCCAGGCCGGACCGGATCGAGGACAGGACCAATGTCAGCGTCACGGCCGGAAAGAAGGTCAGGAACGGGAATCCCCGTGGCAGGAAGTCGTCGAGCGCAAAGCGCAGACCGGTCGAGATGATGATCGCCAAAGTGCTGAACACCACCTCGTGGCGGATGCTGCGCGGCGTGGTCAACGCTCTGCCGAGCGCGTCCATCAGCCGGCGCAGGAGCGCCGATCTTTGAAGCCGATCCGACGGTGCGGAGTGGATCACGTCATACCTCTATCGCGTGGGCGAACCCCAGGGCGGTCAGTCTTACAGCATGGTTCAAAACGGAAACAGCGCAAAGATCTTCATCCTCTAATCTTCATCAGGAGGCAAGAATGGCGGGATGCCATCTCGGGCAGCCAGACATCCCGATGCCGGTGTTCCCCCCCTTGTCGCGCGGCAAGCTGGCCGATGCCCGATCCTGCGGCACGGGCGGAGGCCGCGCTGCAGGTTTTTCCGGATCCTGCCTGGGAAGCCGCCGCCACAAGAGCGATCGTCTACCGTGGCAGGACCCCCATCCGATGTGAAGTCGGCCGGATGCGTCATCATGGCGCGATGCTGCAGGGCCTCCGGGCGTGCGACGGCTGACCGCGATGTTGAGCCACGAACAACCGGGACAGGATGCGTCCCTATTGTGGCAATCTTCACAGAAGAAGTCTGTCCGCCAGCGGCTGGTTCGGCCGAGGCAACCAACCGGGCGAACAGGGGGCTGAACTTCGGCCCCGTCAGCATACCAACGCTTTCACGAAACCTTCGATGAGAGCGAGTCCCCTTGCCGATCGGCAACCGGCAACGTTGGACGCAACGCAACGGCAGGGACAAACTGCCGCCTTGCGGAGGTTGGCTGAAGCTGGCCTCATGCCGAAAGGTCAAAGGGGCAGGCATGCACGGGCAGCAGGCGGTTGCGATCATCGGCGCGGGGATCACCGGCATCACCTGCGCCAGGGCGCTGGTCCGGGCTGGACAGGCTGGGCCATGTCGCCGAATGGAAGGACGGCGCTATGGGTGCGCGGATCGGAATGCCGAGCATGCCGCAGGTGCCCCGCATGTTGGCCCGGAAACTTGATGTGGCTCAAGGCGCAACAGTGACAAGCGTTCTGCGTGACGGGGGAGAATGGGTGCTGCGTAAGGACAGCAGCAATTTTCGTGCGGACCTTCTGGTGCTGGCCATTCCGGCCCCTCAGGCGCGGGACCTGCTGGGACCAACCCACAGCCTGGACCCCGACTTAGAGCGGGTCGGCTTTCACGCCAGCGTCACCGTAATGGTGGGGCTGGACCCCGAGGCGCCGCGGCCGTTCGTGACACAGAAGGGTGAAGGGGCGCGGGCTTGGGTCGTACAGGACAGCGCAAAGCCCGGACGCGAGGGGCAGCCGCTGACCGCATGGGTCGTGCAGGCCGACCCGGAGTGGAGCAGGGCGTATATCGTCCTGCCAGTCGCCCGCCTTGCCGATCTGGTCGCCCCCCGGCTGCTGCAACTTCTGGGGGCCTTGGACGATCATGTCCGTTACCAGGCGGCGCACCGCTGGCTTTATGCGCAGGCGTCGCGGCCATTGGGGCAGCCGTTTCTGGCCAATGACGATGCGGGCCTGGTGGTGGGTGGGGACCGGGGGCTTGGGCCCATGGCCGAGGATGGCTGGGCCAGCGGCCGGACGAGGGCCGATCACCTGCTGGCGCGGCTGTGAGCGAGCCTGGCGATCGCCCGGCGCGGGCCGTGCCCCAAGGGCGCCTGTCGCGGATGCTGCGACTTGGTGGCCTGGCCTCGGGGATCGGCGGACGGGCCCTGGCGCAGGGGGCGCAGCAACTGGCGACAGGCCGGCGGCCCCGGGCGGCGGATCTGCTGATGACGCCGGCGAATGCGGCGCGGCTGACGGCACAGCTGGCGCAGATGCGTGGCGCCGCGATGAAGCTGGGGCAGCTGGTTTCGATGGATACGGGAGGCTTTCTGCCTCCCGAACTGACGGCCATCCTCTCCCGGCTGCGTGCGGATGCGGACCCGATGCCGCCCAAGCAGTTGCAGCGGGTGCTGGACGCGGCTTGGGGGCCGGACTGGCTGCGCCGGTTCCAGCGGTTCCAAGTGCGCCCCATCGCGGCGGCCTCGATCGGGCAGGTTCACAGGGCGATCACCAGGGACGGGCGCGACCTCGCGATCAAGGTGCAGTACCCCGGCGTCCGCGCCAGCATCGACAGCGACATCGCCAATCTGGGCCTGCTGCTGAAGGTGCCGGGCCTGATCCCGCCGGGGATCGACCTGCCCGCCCTGATGGACGAGGCGCGTGAACAGCTTCATGCCGAGGCCGACTATGCGCGCGAGGCGGCGCAGATGCGCCGGTATGCGGCCCACTTGGCCGACCAGCCTCAGTTCGTGCTGCCCGTTCCTGACGATGAATTCACCACGCCCGACGTGCTGGCCATGGACTTCATCGACAGCCGCCCCATCGAGACGCTGGCCGACGCGCCGCAGGCGCTGCGCGATCGGATCGCGACCGACCTGATCCGGCTGGTCATGGACGAGCTGTTCCGCTTTGACCTGATGCAGACGGACCCGAACCTTGCCAACTACCGCTGGCAGCCGGACAGCGGCCGGATCGTGCTGCTGGATTTCGGGGCAACGCGCAGCTTTTCCGCGCCGGTCGGGCCGCGCTTTCTGGCGCTGCTGCGGGCCGGGCTGGCCGACGACCCCGCCGCCATACGGCAGGCAGCCATCGACATCGGCTATTTCCGCGCCGAAACCGATCCTGCGCAACAGGCCTTCCTGATCGAGATGATGGAGATGGCCTTTGCTCCGCTGCGTCAGGGCGGCGTTTTTGATGTCGCGGCCACCGATCTCCCGCAGCGGCTGGCAGACAGGGCAATGCAAATGGCGCAAAGCGGTGTCCGCGCGGAAATGCCCCCGCCCGAGATCCTGTTCCTGCACCGCAAGTTCGGCGGGCTCTACCTGCTGGCGGCCCGCCTGCGGGCACGGATCGACCTGGACGTCCTGATCGACCCTGCACGGTTGCAGGCACAACTGGACCAGCGCACCTAGCGCTGGCCGGTTTCGTGCAGGCGGTCGCCGACGAGGCGCAGGATCATGCGGAACTCGTCCGACACAGCCAGTCCTTGTCCCAGGCCCTCTGTCGGGACGGCACCGGGGTCCTCCTGACCGTCGCGCATGGTTTCTCGCTGTGCCAGCCAGTCCATCACGGGCTGGCGGGCGCTGTCCTCCATGGCCGCGACAAGGCGCGCCAGCAGGCGGCGCTGTGCGTCCAGACGGGCTTCCAGGGTAGCGATGGCTTGGTCGGTCATGCTGGCCTCGTGCTGAAAAGAAGCAGAACACGAAGCGGGGCCGCAATGTTCCCCCTCAGGGCGCGTCGCGCGCCAGGGCCTGCTCCAGCGCCTCGACCACCGCCTGCGTCAGGCCCTGCGGCGCGGGGGGCGTGACGCCGCCCCAGCCCCGGCTGCAGGCCTCGGCCAGTCCGAACGGGGCGGGCTGGTCCAGCCCCGCCAGTTCGTCCCAGGTCACGGGGCAGGCGACGCGGGCGCCGGGCCGCGCGCGCACCGAAAAGGGCCCGACCGAGGTTGAACCGCGCTCGTTCCGCAGCCAGTCGATGAAGATGCGGCCTGTGCGGCGCGCCTTGGACATCTCGGCCGTAAAGCGGTGAGGCTCGGATTGCGCCGCCAGGGTTGCCACGCCGCGGGCGAACAGCTTGACCGTGTCCCAGCCCACGCTGCGCCGCAGGGGAACGACCAGGTGGACGCCCTTGCCGCCCGAAAGCATCGCCCAAGGCTCCAGCCCCAGATGGGCCAGCCGGTCGCGGAGGTCCAGCGCCGCGCGACGGGTGGCGGCAAAATCCAGCCCCTCGTCGGGATCGAGGTCAAAGACCAGCCGGTCGGGCCGTTCCAGCCGGTCGCGCCGGCCACCCCAGATGTGGAACTCCACCGTGCCCATCTGCACCGCTGCGACCAGCCCTGCCGCATCCGTGCCATAAACATAAGGGTGTTGCTCACCATCGCTTTCCTCGATCTCGATGGTCTTCAGCGCCTCGGGAAAACCCCGGCCCGGATGCTTCTGGAAAAAGCGCGGGCCTCCCAACCCCTCGGGCAGGCGCAACAGCGACAAGGGGCGGTCCCGGACCTGGGGCAACATCAGGGGCGCGATGTCGCGATAATAGCGGGCCAGATCGGCCTTGGTCACGCCTTCATCGGGAAAGATCACGCGGTCGCCGCTGCTGAGGGCGATGCCTTCGATCTCTTCGCGATCGCTTGCGCGGGCCTTCGTCATCGGCACCTCCAGCTGCACCTGGGCGGCGGGCTTGTCCTCGCGCAGGCCCAGGAAGACGGCGTGGCGCAGGCGGCCTTGGCCGGTCGTTTCGGCATAATCGATCTCGGCCACCAGCTGCGGATCGATCCAGGTGATGCCGCGCACCTCGCTGCGCGACGCCGGAACTGTCGGCCTCTTGCGCATCAGCGGACGCATCCGTCTGGCCAGATCAGCCATCTGGTCCTGATCGAATCCCGTCCCCACCTTGCCCATGTAGACCAGCTGCCCATCCTGTTCGGCGGCCAGGGCCAAGGAGGCGAACGGCCGCGCGCGCGTCGGGCTTTTCTGCCAGCCCACGATCACGAATTCGGCCCGGTGCCGGCACTTGATCTTCAGCCAGTCGTGGTTGCGACCCCCCCGATAGGGGGCGTCGCGCCGCTTGGCGATCACGCCCTCTCCGCCCGACCCGCAGATCAGGGCGAGGGCTTCGTCCGCGTCGGCCGGGATGATCGGCGACAGCTCCAGCATGCCCAGGGGCGGAACGGGGGCGAACAAACGCTCCAGCCGGGCGCGGCGCTCGTCAAGCGGAAGGTCGCGGAGGTCCCTGCCATCCAGGTGCAGCAGGTCAAAGGCCACGTAACGAAAGGGTCCGCCCGCGCCGATCGCGTCCTGCAGCCGCCCGAAGCCCTGCATTCCTCCGCCGGCCACGATCTCTCCGTCCAGCAGGGCCGAGGTGCAGCCGAGGTCGTCGAAAGCAGGCACCAGGTCGGCGAACCTGTCGGTCCAGTCCTTGCCGTTGCGGGTCCAGACGCGGGTGCCGCCCTGGCCAAGCGCGACAAGGGCGCGGTAGCCGTCCAGCTTCAGTTCGTGCCAGTGGCTGCGGCTGTCGGCCAACTCACCGGTCAGCGTCGCCAGCTGGATGGGCACCGGCGAAGGGCGCGTCCCGGACCGATCAAAAGGCACCGCAGGCTCGTCCGCCAGGATCGCGGCAAAATCGCGGCCGGTGACGATGCTGTGCCGATGGCGTGCGACCGGGTCGGGCTGGTGGGCGGCCTCGTCGTCGGCCTTGATCAGCAGCCAGTTCTCGCGCCGGGCGTCGGTGGCCCGGCGGCCCTGCATGCGCACCAGGTTCCAGTCGCCGGTCAGCCGCCGGCCGTGAAGGCGAAAGCGCAGGTGGCCCTTGGACAGACCGCGGGCGGCAGGCTCCAGCGGCTGCCACCAGCCCAGATCCCACAGCATGACGGTGCCTGCGCCATATTGGCCGTTCGGGATCTGGCCCTCGAAGCGCAGATAGGACAGCGGATGGTCCTCGGTCCGCACCGCCAGCCGCTTTTCGCCGGGATCAAGGGACGGCCCGCGAGTGATCGCCCAGCTCAGCAGCACGCCCTGCCATTCCAACCGCAGGTCCCAGTGCAATCGGGTGGCATCGTGGTTCTGGATCGAATAGCGAAGGCCAAGGGCCGAGGATTGGCCGTCGTCATCGGGTTCGGGCGTGGCCGCAAAATCGCGCTTGGCGCGATACAGGGCCAGCCCCGACATGTCAGGCGGACTTTCTCGGCTTGGCAGGCGGCTTTGGCGGGGTCTTTGCTATCTTGGCGGCGCGCCGGGCGCCGGTCTTGGCCACAGGCTTTGCGGCCGCGCCCGACGAGGACTTGCGCGGCGTCCTGCCGCCGTCCTTCTTGAGGCTTTCCTTCAGCGCGGCCATCAGGTCCACGACATTCTCGCCTGTGGGCCGGGCCTCGTCCTGATGGCCGACCAAGGCGCGGGGCGTCTTGCGGTTCTTGCGCTTGGCCTCGATCAGCGTGCGCAGGGCCTGGTCGTAGTTGTCGCGGAAGGCGCCGGGATCGAAGGGGCCGCTCTTGCGCCGGATCAACTGGGTGGCGACCTCCAGCAGCTCTTCGTTGCTGGTGTCGTCCTCGATCGAGGAGAACAGGGGATCGGCCTTGCGGACCTCGTCCTCGTAACGCAGCGTTTCCAGCAGCAGCCCATCGCCGCACGGGCGGATGGCGCACAGGTATTCCCGGCCCCGCATCGTCAACTGGCCAAGCGCCGTTTTGTTCTCGGCGCGAAGCGCGTCGCGCACGACGCGATAGGCATCCTCGGCCAGTTCGTCCGTCGGCACGACATAGTAAGGTTTTTCATAATAAAGGGGCGGGATCTCGCATTGATCGACGAATTGCACCAGCTCGAGCGTCTTTTTCGTTTCCAGGCGG
>VGDE01000060.1 GCA_016869875.1 Alphaproteobacteria bacterium | reverse complement strand
TCGTTCCTGTTCCTGGGCCCCACCGGCGTCGGCAAGACGGAACTGACCAAGGCCTTGGCCGAGTACATGTTCGACGATGACAGCGCAATGGTCCGCATCGACATGTCCGAATTCATGGAGAAGCACTCCGTGGCGCGGCTGATCGGCGCACCTCCGGGCTATGTCGGCTATGACGAGGGTGGCGTTCTGACCGAGGCCGTGCGGCGGCGTCCCTACCAGGTGATCCTGTTCGACGAGGTCGAAAAGGCGCATCCGGACGTCTTCAACGTGCTCCTGCAGGTGCTGGACGACGGGGTGCTGACCGATGGTCAGGGCCGGACGGTGGACTTCAAGCAGACGCTGATCATCCTGACCTCGAACCTCGGCTCGCAGGCGCTGTCTACCCTGCCCGAGGGATCGGACGCGACCGAGGCCCGTCATCAGGTCATGGAGGCCGTGCGCGCCCATTTCCGCCCCGAGTTACTGAACCGGCTGGACGAGATCATCATCTTCCGCCGCCTGTCTCGGGCGAACATGGACGGGATCGTCACCGTGCAGCTGGGGCGTCTGGAACGTCGTCTGGCCGGGCGCAAGATCACGCTGGAGCTGGATCACGAGGCGCGCCAATGGCTGGCCGACCAGGGCTATGACCCAGTCTTCGGCGCACGCCCGCTGAAGCGCGTGATCCAGCGGGCGCTGCAGGATCCCCTGGCGGAACTGCTGCTGTCGGGCGAGGTTCTGGACGGATCGACGGTCCATGTCAGCGCGGGCCCCGACGGCCTGATCGTGGGCAACCGCATCGGCCGCCCGGGACCCAAGCTGGGCGCGGTAGGTGAAGGCCCCCGTCCAGACATTCCCATCCACTGAGACGAAAGGCCCCGGATCGCTCCGGGGCCTTTTCGCATCGACACCTTGAGACATCTGATTGATGACCCCTGGGATCATTCTGCCGGTCGCTGGGGCGGCGCCCGATACCTCGACCTGCAGGCGGCTCGATTGCTCCTCGCCTGAACCTTTGACTGCACTCTCATCTTGGCCGGTTCGGCCTTCTTTTTCCATAAGGGCAGGCCGTGGTCCACGGCAGCCGTCGGCACCGCATGCCGCATGGCAATTCCGGTTCCGGCTGATCTGCATGACCGTCGTATGCTTTGGCAATTCGATGCCCAAGCTTCTGCTTGCGGTCGCTTCCGCCTGCCGCAGGCTGCCTGACATCGCGATCGGCAACATCGTCGGCACGAACATGGGCAACGTTCAGGACATCACCGCACGGCTCGCACCGGTTCCCATGGCCCGTCGCCTCCTGCGCTTCGACCTGCCGGTAAGGATCACGGCCCCGCTCTGTTGACGGTGCTGCCGCTGTGCCCCGTGAGGGCTGCGCGACAAGCATGGCGCTGCTGTTGTCCCCTGCCGCCTATGTCTGGGCGGCGCTGGCCAAGCCCTGTCGCCGCGTCACGGCTTGTCCGCAGGCAGGGTGCGCGGCATCGTGACCCCAACCAAGGAGGACCTCATGCTGCCACCGATCCTGCAGAACCTGCGGATACCTGTCGTCGCCTCGCCCATGTTCATCGTTTCAGGACCCGAACTGGTCATCGCACAATGCAAGGCAGGCATCGTGGGCAGCTTTCCGGCGTTGAACGCCCGCGAAAAGGACGGCGAGCCGCCGCTGCTGGAGTCCTGGCTGACACGCATCACCGAGGAACTGGACCGCCACAACCAGGCGCATCCCGACCGCCCCGCCGCGCCCTTCGCGGTGAACCAGATCGTCCACCGGTCGAACGCCCGGCTGGAGCGGGACATCGAGATCTGCCACCGCCACAAGGTGCCGATCTGGATCACCTCGCTGGGTGCGCGGGTCGAGGTCAATGAGGCTGCCCATGCCTGCGGCGGCATCGCGCTGCATGACGTGATCAACAATGTCTTTGCCCACAAGGCCATCGAGAAAGGCGCAGACGGGCTGATTGCCGTGGCCGCCGGTGCGGGTGGCCATGCGGGGCCGCACTCGCCCTTTGCCCTGGTGCAGGAGATCCGCGCGTGGTTCCACGGGCCGCTGCTGCTATCGGGCTCCATTGCCACTGGACGGGCGGTGCTGGCGGCGCAGGTCATGGGCGCGGATCTGGCCTATATCGGCAGTCCCTTCATCGCCACGGACGAGGCGAATGCCGACGCCGCCTACAAGCAGATGATCGTGGACGGGGGCGCCATGGACATCGTCACGTCGTCGCTGTTCACAGGCGTGTCGGGGAATTACCTTGCCCCCTCGATCCGCAATGCGGGACTGGACCCGGACAATCTGGCACAGGCCGATGCCAGCGCCATGAACTTTGGCCAGGGATCATCCAAGGCAAAGGCTTGGAGCACCATCTGGGGCGCGGGCCAAGGGATCGGTGCCGTGCAGGCGGTCGAACCGACGGCGGCGCACATCGACCGGCTGGCGGCCGAATACCAGGCGGCCAAGGAAGCGGTTTCGCGCCTCTGACCTTTGCGGAACAGTGTTGCGACCCCCATATAAGGGACCGAATGGCACCACATCCGTGGAGGAACACTTGGCCTATCAGAAAACCCCCGAAGCGCTGGAGCGTCTGACGCCCGAGCAGTACCGCGTGACGCAGGAAAATGGCACCGAACGGGCCTTTACCGGCGAATACGACCACCATTTCGAGGCCGGCATCTATGTCGATGTCGTGTCGGGCGAACCATTGTTCGTCAGCAGCACGAAATACAACTCAGGCTGCGGATGGCCAGCCTTCACCAAGCCCGTCGAAGGTAGCGTGACCGAGCATCGCGACGTCAGCTTCGGCATGGTGCGTGTCGAGGTGCGATCGAAGCATGGCGACAGCCATCTGGGTCATGTCTTTCCGGACGGCCCGCCCGAGGCTGGCGGATTGCGCTATTGCATCAATTCGGCATCGCTGCGCTTTGTCCCCAAGGACCGGATGCAGGCCGAAGGCTATGGCGACTATCTGGACCAGGTCGAGGAGGTCCATCATGACTGAGCGCGCCGTTCTGGCCGGAGGTTGTTTCTGGGGCATGCAGGACCTGATCCGGCGCCTGCCCGGCGTTGTATCAACGCGCGTCGGCTATACCGGCGGTGATATTCCCAATGCCACCTATCGCAACCACGGCACGCATGCCGAGGGGATCGAGATCGTCTTCGATCCCGAGATGATCAGCTATCGCCGGCTGCTGGAGTTCTTTTTCCAGATCCATGACCCGACCACTCCGAACCGGCAGGGCAACGACATCGGCCCCGGCTATCGTTCGGCCATCTATTATGTGGATGAGACGCAGAAGCGCGTGGCCGAGGACACGATCGCGGATGTGAATGCCTCCGGCATCTGGCCAGGACGCGTGGTGACCGAACTGGAGCCGGTGGGCGATTTCTGGGAGGCCGAACCCGAGCATCAGGATTATCTGGAGCGGTTTCCGAATGGCTACACCTGCCATTTCCCGCGGCCGAACTGGGTCCTGCCCAAGCGCGACGCCGCGGAATAGAACCACAAGAAAAATGCCCCGAACAACTTCGGGGCGTTTTTTGACAATCTGGCTGATCAGGCCGCCTTTGGCGGGCGCACGCGGAACACGGCGCAATAAAGCGCAGGAACAAAGACCAGCGTCACCAGCGTGCCGGCGATGATGCCACCCATCATGGCAAAGGCCATCGGTCCCCAGAACACCTGCCGCGAGATCGGGATCAGCGCCAGCGACGCCGCCGCCGCCGTCAGAAGGATCGGACGCGCCCTGCTGTCGGACGCCTCGAACACGGCCTCCCACTGGCTGCGGCCCTTGCGCAAAAGCTCCTGGATCTCGTGAACAAGGATGACCGAGTTGCGGATCAGGATGCCGATCAGCGCAAGGATCCCCAGAATTGCGACAAAGCCCATCGGCACACGGAAGGGCACCAGAACCGCCACCACCCCGATCAGCCCCAACGGCGCCGCGGCAAACACGATCAACGACAGCCGGAAGCTTTGCATCTGCGCCATGACCAGCACGGCCATGATCAGCAGCATGACGGGTACGACGGCCGCAATGGGCGCTTGGCTTTCGGCCGAACTTTCGACCGTGCCGCCCACGGCGATGCGGACGGTGGAAGGCAGGCCAGATTGGTAATCCGCCACCGGAGCGGCCAGCGCCGTCACGATGGTCGCCGGCTGGTCTGCCGTCGCGATGGCGGCCCTGACGGTGACGGTGGGCAGTCCGTTCCGTTGCATGATGAGCGGCTGTTCGGACCCATAGTCGAGGGTGACCAGCGCCGACAGCGGGATCGTCCGGCCGTCGGCAAGGTTCATCTGCAGATTGCGGATCGTGTCCAACGACTGGCGGTCTGTCGCCTGCCCGCGGGCCACCACATCGACCAGAAAGATGTCGTCGCGCAGCTGCGTGACATTGACGCCGCTGAACAGCGCCGACAGCGCTTGGGAAATGTCGGCGCTGGTCACCCCCAACTGCCGGGCCTGGTCCTGGTCCACCATCAGGCGGACCATGCGGGCAGGTTCGTTCCAGTCAAGCGAGATGTCGCGCAGGCGCGGTTCCGTGGCCATGACGGCGGCCAGGCCACGCGCCGCGTCACGTGCGGCATCGGCATCCGGCGCGCTGACCCGATACTGGACCGGCTTGCCGACGGGGGGTCCGATCTCGAGGTTCTTGACGTAGATGTCGACGCCGGGAAACTCCTCGGTTGCCATGCGGTTCAGCTGTGCCTTGACACGGTCACGGGCGGCAAGGTCCGGCGTCTGGATCACGATCTGACCCATATGCGGCCCGGCCGTGGGCACATCCATCGACAGAACGAACCGCGGCGCTCCCCGGCCCACATACGAAGTCCAGAAGAGAACATCGTCGTTGTCCGCCAACACCGCTTCCAGCCGGTCCATGTCCGCACGTGTCCGGCTGATCGAGGCGTTCTGGCGTTGGGTGATGTCCACCAGAACCTCGGTCCGGTCCGAGCTTGGGAAGAACTGCTGTTCCACAAAGCGCATGCCCCAGACCGACGTCGCAAAGATGGCCAGCGTCACCGCAATGGTCAGCCATTTGAAGCGCATCGCCGCCAGCAGCAGCCGGTGAAAGTTGCGCCGCAGCCAGCCGGGACCGGCGGCGTGATGCTTCATCCTGGCAGGCAGGAAGGTAACGCCCAGCAGCGGCGCAAACAGCACCGCGACGATCCAGGAGATCACCAGCGACACCGCGATGACCACGAACAGCGAAAAGGTGAACTCACCCGCCGCCGAGCTGTTCAGCCCGATGGGGATAAAGCCCGCAACAGTCACCAGCGTGCCCGTCAGCATCGGAAAGGCGATGGAGGTCCAGGCGTAGCTGGCTGCGTCCGTGAGGCTTTCGCCGATTTCCAGGCGCGAGATCATCGTCTCGATGGCAATCATCGCGTCATCGACCAGAAGGCCAAGCGCGATGATCAGCGCGCCCAGCGAGATGCGCTGCAACGTGATGCCGTAAAGGTCCAGGATTACGAAGGTGATTGCCAGGCACAGCGGGATCGTCAGCGTCACGACCAGGCCCGCGCGCAGGCCCAGGCTGATGAAGCTGACCACCAGAACGATGGCCACCGCCTCGGCCAAGGCGGTGACAAAGTGGCCGACGGCATGTTCGACCACCTCCGGCTGGTCGGCGAATTTTGCCATTTCGATCCCGATCGGCAGGTCGGCGGCAACCTCCTCCATCAGCACATCGAGTTCCCTGCCGAATTCCAGGATGTTGCCGCCCTGGCGCATGCCGATCTGCAGGCCGATCGCCGGCTGGCCGTTGAACCGGAACAGCGAAGCAGGGGGATCCTTGTAGCCACGCGTGACGGTGGCGACATCGGCCAGGTTGAAGAACCGTTCGCCCACGCGCAGGTTCACGGCCTCGATGGCGGCGGCGTCGTCGAATTGTCCACCCACGCGGACCAGGATGCGTTCGGGCCCGGCCTCGATCACGCCCGACGGTGCGATGGCGTTCTGCTGCGCCAGCGTGCCGATCACCTGCGCCTGGTTCAGGCCCAGCGCCGCCAGTCGCGCCGAGGAAAATTCGAGAAAGATCTCCTCGTCCTGCACGCCCAGCAGTTCGGTCTTGCCTGCGGCATCCAAGCCCGACACCTGCCGGCGGATCGCCTCGACCCGGTCGCGCAGTTCGCGCGGGGTAAACCCGTCGGCCGTGAAGGCATAGATGTTGCCGTAAACGTCGCCGAAGTTGTCGTTGAACTGAAAGCCGCCGAACTCCTGCGGAAAGTCCGGCCGGATGTCGGCCATCATCTGGCGGACGCGCTTCCAGATCTCGGGAACGGCGGGACCGCGGATGGTGGGATCAAGCTCGACATGGACCACGGCCTGGCCCGGCATCGTGACTGACCTGGTGAAGTCAAGCTCGTCCAGTTCCTCCAGCTTGGTTTCGATCCGCGTGGTGACCTGCTTCAGCGTTTCCTCGATGGTGGCGCCGGGCAGGGCCGCGCCGATGATCATCGTCTTGATCGTGAAGTCCGGATCCTCTTCCCGGCCAAGGTTCAGATAGCTGATGGTGCCCGCGATCATCGACACGATCAGCAGGAACCAGACAAAACTGCGGTGACGCAGCGACCACTCGGACAGGTTGAAGCGCGTCACGGTTCAAGCCTCCGCCCGACAGCCTGTCCGGAGGACAGGGACCTGACACCGCGCACGACCACCTCCTGGCCTTCCTCCAGGCCCGAGGTGATCGACACGCGCCCCCGGAAGGGGGCGGCGGCCTCTACGGGAACGCGTTCGACATGGGCTGCATCACCCTGGCGCAAGACGCGCCAGACAAAGCTGCCCTGGTCCGAGGCCAGCAGCGCCTCGGCCGGCAGCGACAGGGACGGCGCCTCGGCGGTGCCGAAACGCGCCCGCACCAGTGCGCCCAGCCGAAAGGGCGCATCGGCCGGCAGGGACAGGTACAAGCGCCGCGTCCGGGTCGCGCTGTCGGCAATGGGATCGATCCGGTCCAGGACCGAGATGACCTCGGCCGTGGGATCGTTGCGGTGCCAGACCGTGAAGGGCGCGCCCGGTTCCAACCCGATCAGCGCCTGTTCAGGCAGGTCGATCACGACCTCGGCCCGATCCTCGGCCGACAGTTGCAGCACCGGCGCCCCTGCCCCGACCACCGCGCCCGGCGCCTCATAGATGGCGCTGACGACGCCGGCAAAGGGCGCCTCCATGCGGGCGACGCTTTCGGCATCCTCGGCCTGCAACAGTTGCGAACGTGCCTGCTCGACCGCGGCGGCCGCCGCGACGGCGGCCTGCTGCGCCTGTTCCAGCTGGGCATTCGAGGCCACGTTGCGCGCCGCCAGTGCCTCCGTCCGCTCCAGCGTGGCAGCGGCGGTCCGCTGCTGCACCTCGGCCGCGTCAAGCGCGGCCCGCGCTGCACGGGTCGAGGCGGCCAGATCGTCCGTGGACAGTTGCGCCAGCAGCTGACCCTCGGCAACCTGGTCGCCTAGGTCCACGGGACGCGCGATCATCCGGCCCAGGGTCTGGAACCCCAGCTGCACCTGCGTGCGCGAGGCGACGACGCCGGGGATCCAGCGCGCATCCGCGCCCTGGTCCTCGATGATCACGCTGACCACCGGGCGCGGGGGTCCCGCCACCTCTTCGGCATGGGTATCAAGGCCCAGCCAGTCGGGCAGGCCCAGTGCGGCAGCCGGACCAGCCGCCAGGGCCAGCGCCGCCATCACGACAAGCTGCTTCATCAGTTTCTCTCCTGTGCCGCTTGCACGCGGCGACCCGGATACAAGAGCTGCGACCCCTCGCCCACGACCCGCTGGCCGTCCTGCAGACCGTCCGAGACAAAGATCTGTCCATCTCCGAAATGGCCGATCGTCACTGGCGTCAGCGCCACCGTCCCGTCCTCGTCCACCGTCCAGACCGCCGAACTGTCACCCTGCCGCATCAGCGCCGTCCACGGCACGACCACACCCTGCGAAGGTTCCAGCCGCAGATGGCCCCGCACCGAGGCGCCCAGCAGCGCCGTACCGTGCTGCAATCCGGCGATCCGCGCCCGCACCGTCACTGTGCCCGTGGCCGGATCGACCAGCGGCGCCACTTCGGTGACGGTGCCGGACATGATCGGCCGCCGGACATCCAGGGTTTCCAGCTGCACCTCACGGCCGGTCAGGTCGCGCAGCAACGGGTCGTCGGCCACCTGGAATACCGCCTCGAGCCCGTTCAGCGTGGCCAGCGTCATCACCGGCTGCGCTGCGGCAACGACCTGCCCCGGCGCCAGCATCTTGGCAGTCACGACCGCAGCCTCGGGTGCGCGCAGGACGGTGTCCGCGACCGCGCGACGCGCCTGCTCGACCGCCGCTTCCGCCCGCTCCAGCACGCCCTGGGCCTGCGACAGCGCCTGTTCGGCCTGATCCGCAGAGGCCCGTGTTCCCGCGCCGCGTTGCAGCAGCGCCGCCGCCCGTTCGCTGGCCTGCCGAGCCTGGCCTTCGGCGGCGCGGGCCGCCAGCAGCCCCGCCTCGGCCACGTTCAGCGCCTGGTCCTGTTGAACCGAGTTGACCCGCGCCAGAGGCTGGTCGGCCACCACGCGGCTGCCCTCGTCCACCAGCACTTCGGTCACGCGACCGCCCTGGCGAAAGCCAAGGTCCAGCGTGTCGATCGCCTCGATCGACCCGGACAGCTGAAGGTCGATGGCCAGGGGCTGTGTCTGGGCCGTGACGATACCCACGCGCAGGTCGTCACTCGCAGTGCCCTGGGCATTCGCCGGGGCGATGGTCAGGCAGAACATGACGGCAGAGAGGATCAACTTGGACATGGCGGGCCCGCGAGTCGTATTGCGTCATCTGTCTTCGGTTTTGGCAGGATTGGGAAGCCCCGTCCCCCTGAAACGTGGCGGCTTTATGCGGACATTTCTCCGGGTTTTAGCCCTGCGCGCTTAGGCCGCGGCGCTTTGCCTGCCCCCTCGCCAAAAGATCAGAGCGTTGATCTGGCCATGGCCCGCCTCAGGCTCTTGTCCGTTGCAGCTTCCGCCATAGCGGCACTGTGGTCCGATCGCCCCGGGTCCTCACAGTCCTTCCTGTGCGCGCCGATGTGCGGGTGCTTCACTTCTCCGCAGATCGTGCTTTCGCAGGGGCGCAGTTGACCGGAAACATGTCCTCGCCATAGTGGTGCAGCTTCACATGATGGCGTCGGCACAGCCAACGGACGTTCAGGGGCTCGTCATAGCGATCATGATGGGCGTCAACGGCTTCGCTGCCGCACACCTCGCAGCACTCCTTCTTGAGCTTCCCCGAACTGACCGCCTGCTGCACGGCAAGATGCGCGGAATACTTGAGCGGATTGGCCCGGCGCCAATTTGCCTGACGGGTCTCGCTTTTCAGCATGGGCCATCCTGCATTCTGGGGTTTCGTCTCCAATATTCGTACAAGGCTGGGGATAAATCGCCAACCCTTTCCCGCCGCAGCCTGACGACCTGGCTAACCTTTCCCGGCCATGGTCCTTCCGCCGCAGCGAAAGCCCCAGCCTCTGCCAGACCTCCCGGTGCCGGACGACCGGTGCCGTGACCCGTCCGCCAAGGCCGGATTCGCACAAAAGTCGCCGGACAGATTTACACCTCGGGCTCATGTGGAAGCCTGTCTGACGCGCGACCATGCTGGGGAACGTGACCGTGATCGGCGCCAGCCAACGGCGCGGTCGGAGAGGACAGGATCACCAACCTGCCATCGGCACGACCGGCCGCCGGAACAGGTTGCGCCTGACCGTCCGGTCCTCTGCGGCCACCCTTCGGGTTCCGGAGCCGCCTCCGACCCGGACGACAAGGAACGATCCTTGTCCTTGCCATCTTCCAACCGCCGGGCCCGTCGCCTATTCCCCCGCCACAATCATGCTATCATGCCAAGCCGATCGCGGCAGAGGACGAACCTATGCAGGTAGATCTGATCATCTTTGACTGCGACGGCGTGATTGCCGACAGCGAGATCCTGTCGGCCGAGGTGCTGATCGATCAACTGGCGCAGGTGGGGATCGCCGTCACTCTCCAGGACATCCGACGCGATTTTCTGGGTCGCAGCTTTCCGACGGTTGTCGCCACGATCCGGCAACGTTTTGCCCGGAACCTGCCGCCGGAGTTCGAGGCGACCTATCGCGCCCGCCTGCTGGACCGGTTCGAAACCGATCTTGCGCCCACCCCCGGCATCATCGACATGCTTGAAGCGCTGGACCGGCCTGTCTGCGTCGCGACATCGTCCAGTCCACCGCGGGTGGCGCGGACGCTGCAGGTTCTGGGGCTGGCCGACCGGTTCGGGTCGCATGTGTTCACGGCCAGCCAGGTGGCGCGCGGAAAACCGGCCCCGGACCTGTTCCTGTTCGCCGCAAACCAGATGAACTGCCCGCCCGCCCGGGCGCTGGTGATCGAGGACAGCGGCCCCGGCCTCGAGGCGGCCTGCGCGGCAGGGATGCCCGTCCTGCACTATCGCGGCGGCATCCATCTGGCCGGAGAACCACCTGTTCCCGGCGCCGACGGCTTTGACGACTGGGCACATTTTCCCGAAATCTTGTCACGGATCGAGAACAGACCATGAGCCGGAACCGCTTTACCTCCGAAACGACCCGGCTGGATGACGCGGCGCGCGCGGGCTGGCTTTATTATGTTGCCGGCAACACCCAGGATCAGATCGCCCGCACGATGGGGGTCAGCCGCCAGAGCGCGCAGCGTCTGGTGGCCATGGCGGTGGCGGAACGGCTGGTCAAGGTGCGGCTGGACCACCCGATCGGGCGCTGCATGGATCTGGCCGCTGCCCTGCGCGACCGCTTTGGCCTTGTCACGGTCGAGGTCGCCCCCTCGGACCCCGAGGCGCCGGATCTGCTGACGGGCATCGCCATCGCCGCCGCCGCCCACCTGGAGCGCGTGCTGAAATCGCCCGAGCGGCGCATCATCAGCCTGGGCACCGGACGCAACCTGCGCGCCATGGTCGAGCAGCTGCCGACGATGAACTGTCCGCAGCATGTCGTCGTCTCGCGGTTGGGCAACATGATGGAGGACGGTTCGGCCACGCCCTACAACGCGACGATCCGGCTGGCAGAGCGGATCGGCGCCCCGCATTATCCCTATCCCCTTCCGGTTCTGGCACGCGATGCCGCCGAACTGGCCACGATGCGGAACCAGCAGGCGGCCCGGAACACGATCGACCTGTGCGCCCGCGCCGACCTGTCCCTGGTGGGCATCGGACAGATCGACAGGACTGCGCCCCTGCATGTGGATGGGTTCCTGTCCGCCGCCGAAACGGATGTCCTGTCCCGCGCCGGCGCCGTGGGTGAAATCACGGGTTGGGTCTATGACGCGCGGGGGCAGATCATCGACTGCGCCTTCAACCGCCGTGTGGCATCTGCCCCCCTGCCCTCCGCCTCGGAACGGCCGGTAATCGCCGTGGCCTCGGGCCAGGCCAAACTTCCCGCCATTCGCTCGGCCTTGGCGGGCCGGCTGGTGAACGGGCTTGTGACATCGGAAGCAACGGCCGAACAGCTGTTGTCCTGACCCCATCTTGTCGGGAAAGCGCGCGTCTTTCGCGGGCGTGCGCAAGCGCGTTGACAAGGGGACAGGTGTAAGTGAAACTATGCCCACCGGCAGGGCGATTGCCCGTCCGAGAGGGAGGATTTCATGAGTTCAACATTCCGCGCCCTGCTGGGCGCCACGGCCCTGTGCGCTGTCGGCAGCGCCGCAGTTGCCCAGGACAACACGACCCTGACGATCGCCACCGTGAACAACGGCGACATGATCCGCATGCAGTCGCTGACCGCGGACTTCACCGAAAAGAACCCCGGCATCACCCTGGAATGGGTCACGCTGGAGGAAAACATCCTGCGGGAACGCGTCACCACCGACATCGCCACCAATGGCGGCCAGTATGACGTCCTGACCATCGGCACCTACGAGGTTCCCATCTGGGCACGACAGGACTGGCTGAGCCCCCTGACGGACCTGCCCGAAGACTATGACGTCGACGACCTGGTGCCGGCCGTGCGCGAGGCATTGTCGGTCGACGGCACGCTCTACGCCGCGCCCTTTTATGCCGAATCCGCCATGGTGATGTACCGCACCGATCTGGCCGAGGCTGCGGGCGTGACCATTCCCGACAATCCCACCTGGACGGACATCAAGACCGCCGCCGAGGCGATGACCGACAAGGACAACGAGGTTTACGGCATCTGCCTGCGCGGCAAGCCGGGCTGGGGCGAGAACATGGCCTTCCTGACCGCCATGGCCAACAGCTATGGCGCGCGCTGGTTCGATACCGAATGGACCCCGCAGTTCGACAGCCCCGAATGGCAGGAAACGCTGACCGATTACCTGACGCTGATGAACGAGTACGGTCCTCCGGGCGCGTCCTCGAACGGCTTCAACGAAAACCTGTCGCTGTTCCAGCAGGGCAAGTGCGGCATGTGGATCGACGCCACGGTCGCTGCCAGCTTCGTGACCGACCCAGAGGATTCCACCGTGGCCGACAGCGTGGGCTTTGCGCAGTTCCCCAACAAGGAGGGGGTGGACAACCACGGCAACTGGCTGTGGGCATGGAACCTCGCGATCCCGGCCTCCAGCCAGAAGCAGGACGCGGCCAAGACCTTCGTGGCCTGGGCGACCAGCAAGGATTATACCAACATCGTGGCCGAGGCCGAGGGCTGGCGCGCGGCCCCCCCGGGCACGCGGACCTCGCTTTACGAGAACGCCGAATACCAGGAAGCGGCGCCCTTTGCAGCACAAACCCTTGAGGCCATAAACGCGGCGAACACGCAAAAGGCTTCGGTCCAGGACATCCCCTATACGGGTGGCCAGTTCGTCGCGATCCCCGAGTTCCAGGGCATCGGCACGGCGGTCGGGCAGACCTTCTCGGCGGCGCTGGCAGGCCAGATGTCGGCCGAGGACGCACTGGCCGCAGCCCAGTCCACCACGGCGCGCGAGATGGCCCGGGCGGGCTATCCCAAGTAACATCCCGCGCCGCCCTTCATCAGGGGCGGCGCATCCCCTTCGCCGCAAGGACGCAAGCCATGGCCACCCGCCAGACCCAGGGTCTCGCGCGCCTGATGCGCGCACCCGCCATCATCCTGCTGCTGATCTGGATGATCGTCCCGCTGGGGATGACGCTTTACTATTCCTTCCTGAACTACAACCTGCTGAACCCCGCCTCGGTCAGCTGGGCTGGGTGGTTCAACTATCAGTATTTCTACACGGACCCGGCCTTCTTTGCGGCAATCCGCAACACGCTGGTGCTGGTGCTGGGGGTGCTGACGATCACGGTCGTGCTGGGCATCGCCATCGCGCTGCTGATCGACAAGCCGATCTGGGGACAAGGGATGGTCCGAATCCTGATCATCTCGCCCTTCTTCGTGATGCCGCCGGTGGCCGCGCTGATCTGGAAGAACATGATCATGCATCCGTCCTATGGCGTCTTTGCCGACATCGCGCGCGCCATCGGCGTGCAGCCGGTGGACTGGTTCGCGCAATATCCCCTGACCTCGATCATCATCATCGTGGCCTGGCAATGGCTGCCCTTTGCCACGCTGATCCTGCTGACCGCCTTGCAGTCGCTGGATGGCGAGCAGATGGAGGCCGCCGAGATGGACGGCGCAGGGCCGGTCAGCCGCTTCATCCACCTGACCCTGCCGCACCTGGCG
Source organism: Alphaproteobacteria bacterium (assembly GCA_016869875.1). Taxonomy (GTDB): domain Bacteria; phylum Pseudomonadota; class Alphaproteobacteria; order Rhodobacterales; family Rhodobacteraceae; genus Paracoccus. The sequence goes on along the minus strand of VGDE01000060.1, from coordinate 2,490 downwards.
CGCGCGATCACGGTGGTCGTGCTGATCCAGACGATCTTTCTTCTGGGCATCTATGCCGAGATCCTCGTGACCACGAACGGCGGTCCGGGCAACGCTTCCACGAACCTGACCTATCTGATCTATCGCGCCGCACGGCTGAACTTCGACATCGGTGGCGCGGCGGCCGGCGGCATCATCGCGGTCATCCTGGCCAACATCGTCGCCTTCTTCCTGATGCGCGCCGTCGGCAAGAACCTGGATTGAGGAGCACCCCATGGCACGCGTCGCAAGCACCCGCGCGAAAGTCGGCTATACCGTTGCCGCCTGGATCGTGGCCCTCGTGATCTTCTTTCCGATCCTTTACACGATCATCACCAGCCTCAAGACGGAACAGGAGGCGATCGCGGGCTTCAACCTGATCCCCTCCTTTACCCTGTCCAGCTTCGAGGCGGTGCAAAGCCAGAACAACTACTGGCGGCCCTTCACGAATTCGGTGATCCTTGCCGTCGGCTCGACCCTGCTGGCGCTGGTCGTGGCAATCCCGGCAGCCTGGGCCATGGCGTTTTCGCCCACCAAGAACACGCGCGGCATCCTGATGTGGATGCTGTCCACCAAGATGATGCCCGCGGTGGCGGTGCTGGTGCCGATCTACCTCATCTTTCTGCGTACCGGGCTGATGGACACGCGGATCGGCCTGACGGTCATGCTGATGCTGATCAACCTGCCGATCGTGGTCTGGATGCTGTATACCTATTTCCGCGAGATACCGGGCGAAATCCTGGAGGCCGCGCGCATGGACGGCGCCTCGCTGCGCGACGAGATCCTGTATGTGCTGACGCCGATGGCCGTGCCCGGCATCGCCTCGACCATGCTGCTGAACGTCATCCTGGCTTGGAACGAGGCGTTCTGGACGATCCAGCTGACCACCACCAATGCGGCGCCCTTGTCGGCATTCATCGCGTCCTTTTCCAGCCCGCAGGGCCTGTTCTGGGCGAAACTTTCGGCGGCGTCGGTCATGGCCATCGCGCCGATCCTGATCATGGGCTGGTTCAGCCAGAAACAACTTGTCCGCGGCCTGACCTTTGGCGCGGTGAAATAAGGAACCATCATGGGACGCATCACCCTTGAGGCAGTGACCAAGCGGTTCGGAGACGTCGAGGTCATCCCGCCCCTGAACCTGGACATCGAGGACGGAGAGTTCGTGGTCTTCGTGGGCCCCTCGGGCTGCGGGAAATCGACGCTGCTGCGGCTGATCGCCGGGCTGGAGGACACGTCGGGCGGGCGCATCCTGATCGACGGGCGCGATGCGACCGACACGCCCCCCGCCAAACGCGGCCTGGCGATGGTGTTCCAGTCCTATGCCCTTTACCCGCACATGAGCGTGCGCAAGAACATCGCCTTTCCGATGCGCATGGCGGGCGTGCCCCAGGACGAACAGGACCGCCGCATCGCCTCGGCCGCCAAGGCGCTGAACCTGACGGACTACCTTGACCGCAAGCCGGGCCAGCTGTCGGGCGGCCAGCGCCAGCGCGTGGCCATTGGCCGCGCCATCGTGCGCGAACCCTCGGCCTTCCTGTTCGACGAGCCCTTGTCGAACCTGGATGCCGCCCTGCGGGTCGGCATGCGCCTTGAGATCAGCGAGCTGCACAACCGGCTCAGGACCACGATGATCTATGTCACCCATGACCAGGTCGAGGCGATGACCATGGCCGACAAGATCGTGGTCCTGCGCGCCGGCAACATCGAGCAGGTGGGCAGCCCGATGGAGCTGTACCGCGCACCCCGCAACCTGTTCGTCGCAGGCTTCATCGGCAGTCCGCGGATGAACCTGATCACCGGTCCCGAGGCCGGGCGCCATGGCGCAGCAACCATCGGCATCCGGCCCGAACATATTCGCGTCTCGGCCACCGAGGGTGCTTGGCAGGGCCGCGTCGGCGTCAGCGAGCATTTGGGCTCGGACACCTTCTTCTATGTCGAGGACACGGGCCTGGCCGACACGATCACCGTCCGCGCCGGCGGGGAAATCGACCTCCATCACGGTGACACCGTCTGGCTGACCCCGGACATGGGCCACCTGCACCGCTTTGACGTTCAGGGGAGCCGGATGGCATGAGGCTGTCTGGACAGACCGCTCCCGACACGGGAGGCGTCCGCCGCATCGGCCCCGAGTTCGTTCTCGCCTCTCCGGCAAAGGGCGCGCGGGTCGCAGGCCGCAACATCCACCGGCAGGACCCCGTGCCGGAACAAGGTGTCTGTGCGGTCGCGCTGGACCTCCAGCACCGAACCTGCACCGCTGCCCGTGCCAGCCGGGCCGAAAGCCTGTTGGGCGGCATCGACATCCTGACCGAGGTTGAGGCCCTGTTCACCCTTGCGCCCCACATGGAGATCTTGCGCGTCCGTTCTGGCCGCATGCAGGCCTGCAACCTGCAGCGAATGCCCTTCCCGATGCGGACTATCGCCTCTGCGTCGGCGGCGAGGGGCGGGGGCGGACGCATCATCAACATGATGTCG
>VGDE01000059.1 GCA_016869875.1 Alphaproteobacteria bacterium | reverse complement strand
GGCGAATCGTTGCTGGGCCTGACGCTGGACCAGGCGGTTGACATGATGCGCGGCCCCGTAGGGTCCGAGATCACCATCACCATCCTGCGCGAGGGCGAGACCGAGCCTTTCGACCTGACCATGGCGCGCGACACGATCAAGCTGACCGTGGTGCGGTCGCGGGTCGAGGGACATGCCGTCATCCTGCGCGTGTCCACCTTCAACGACGAAACCTTTGACACGTTGCGGGCCGAGCTGGACAAGGCAGTCGCGGAAGCCGGAGGGATCGAGCGTGTGACGGGCTTTGTTCTCGACCTGCGCAACAACCCGGGCGGGCTGCTGAACCAGGCCATCAGCGTTTCGGACGCGTTCCTCGATGCAGGCGAGATCGTCAGCACCCGCGGCCGCAACCCCGAGGAAAGCGAACGCTGGAACGCCGAGATGGGCGATCTGGCGCAGGGCAAGCCGATGGTCGTGCTGATCAACGGCGGCTCGGCCAGCGCATCCGAAATCGTCACGGGCGCCCTGCAGGATCATCGCCGCGCCATCGTCGTGGGCGAGAAATCCTTTGGCAAGGGCAGCGTCCAGACCGTGATGCCGGTGACGTCCGACAGCGCGATCCGGCTGACCACGGCGCGTTACTACACGCCCTCGGGGCGGTCGATCCAGGCGCTTGGCATTCAGCCGGACATTCTGGTGGCGCAGCCCCGGCCCGCCCCCACCTCCGAGGACGACGAGGCCCGCAGCAACAGCAGCTTCAGCCGGTCCGAGGCGGACCTGCGCGGCGCGCTTGGCAATGATGTCAGCGATGAAGAGCGCGAGCAGATGGAAACCGAGGCTGCCGAAGTCGAAGCGACCGCCGCCCTGCGGGACGAGGATTACCAGCTGGCCTATGCCGTCGACATCCTCAAGGGACTGGCGGCGGTGAACTTCCGGGCCGAACAGGTGCCGGCCGCTGAGACGCCTGCCGTGACGGGTGAAGGCTCGGGCGGTTCCGCCGCGGATCAGGGCTGACGGGCATGGGCGAACGCATCGGGCCGGGCGGCCTGCCGTACCGACCCTGCGCGGGCGTGGTCCTGATCAACGACCGGGGTCTGGTCTTTGCCGGGCAGCGCCTGGACATGCCGGGGGCCTGGCAGATGCCCCAGGGCGGCATCGACGGGGACGAGACCCCGCGCGAGGCCGCCCTGCGCGAACTGGTCGAGGAAACGGGCGTGCGCCCGGATCTGGTCGAGGTCCTGGGCGAGACGCCGGACTGGGTTTACTACGACCTGCCGCCGGAGCTGCTGGGCCATGTCTGGAAGGGACGCTTTGGCGGACAGCGCCAGAAATGGCTGCTGCTGCGTTTCCGGGGACAGGACAGCGACATCCGGATCGAGACCGAGCATCCCGAGTTTTCCCGCTGGCAGTGGATGCCGGCGGACGCGCTGCTGGAAAACATCGTGCCCTTCAAGCGCGGCGTGTATGCCGAGGTTCTTGAGGCATTCCGCGGTCACCTGGTCTGAGGGGAGGGGGCAGGGGGCTGCCCTCCCGTCCTTGCCAAGGCCCAGGATATTCCGGCCTGGATGAAGAGCCCGCCGAGGTCACGAGGACGCGGCGCGGCCCCATGTGTCTTCAAAGATCAGCGTGTCGAGGGGCAGGCGGTTCGCCCAGCCCCGAGCCTGAAGTTCGGGCTCCTGATAGAGTTCGGTCACATGGCCCAGGCAGAGATAGGCCACCGGCACCACGTGATCTGGAAGGTCCAGTTCCCGGCGCAGGTCGTCCTGGCGGAAGATGCTGACCCAACCGACACCGATTCCTTCGGCACGGGCCGCGAGCCACAGGTTCTGGACCGCGCAGGCGGTCGAATAAAGGTCGGTCGCCGAATCATGGGTGCGGCCCAGCACATAGGCGCCGCCGCGCGTGCGGTCGCAGGTGATGCAAAGGTTGACGGGGGCGTCGAGGATGCCTTCGAGCTTGAGGGCGGAATAAAGCGGTTTGCGGTCCGGAAAACGCTCGGCCGCCTCGGCATTGGCGCGGGTAAAGGCATCGTGCAGGCGGCGGCGGGCGGCCGGATCGCGGATCAGGACAAAGTTCCATGGTTGCGACAGGCCGACCGAAGGGGCATCATGCGCCGCCTGCAGAAGGCGGCGCATGATTGCGGGATCGATCGGGTCCGGCCGGAACTGGCCGCGCACGTCACGGCGCAGGCGGATGGCCCGATAGACAGCCTTGCGGTCCGGCTCGGGGAATGGCCCTGCCGGCGCAAGGCCGTGGTCCCGGCTCAACGACGCAACTGGTCCAGCAGGACCGAGGTCGGATAGCCGTCCGGCGTCACGCCGATGGAGCGCTGGAAGGCCGAAACCGATTCCATCGTGGCCGATCCGAACAGGCCGTCGATCTCTCCCTGATAGAAGCCGCGCTGGGCCAGCCGCTGCTGGATCTCCTCACGCTCGCTGGTGGACAGCGGGCGGTCGCTTCGCGGCCAGTTGCCCTGGATGCCCGGACGGCCGGCGATGCGTTCGCCCAGAAAGGCCACGCCAAGCGCGTAGTTGTCCGAGTTGTTGTAGCGCAGGATCGACCGGAAGTTGTCGCTGATGAAGAAGGCCGGGCCACGCGCGCCTGCCGGCATGATGATCGAACCGTTGCCGGAAGGCAGGGCGCCCCCGCCGATGCGACGCACCCCCTGCGCAGACCAGTCGCCGGAGGAGCGGCGGGTTCCCTTGCCCACCAGCCCCATGTTGAAGTTGGCAGGCAGCTGCACCTCGGCACCCCAGGTCTGGCCGCGCTGCCAGCCGTTGCGGGCCAGGTAGGCAGCCGTCGAGGCCAGCGCATCCGTGGGGTCTTCCGACCAGATGTCGCGGCGGCCGTCGCCGGTGAAATCCACCGCATATTCCAGATACGAGGTCGGCATGAACTGCGTGTGGCCCATCGCGCCAGCCCAGCTGCCCAGCATGTGCTCCGCGTCCGTATCCCCCGCCTGCAGGATGCGCAGCGCGGCGATCAGCTGGTTCTGGAACATCTCGCCCCGGCGGCCGTCATAGGCCAGGGTCGCCAGCGACGGGATGATCTGCATCTTGCCGCGGTTAGCGCCGAAATTGGATTCCATCCCCCAGACGGCCAGCACGATCTCGCGCGGCACGCCGTACTGCGCCTCGATCCGCGCCAAAGTCGGGTTCAGCTGCGCCAGCTTTTGCTGACCGGTGGTGATGCGCACGTCCGACACAGCACTGTCGAGATACAGCCAGACCGGGCGCGAGAACTCGGCCTGCCGACGGTCCAGGCGGATCACTTCGGGGTTGTAGCGGGCCAGACGCATCGCGCGATCATAGGTGGCCGCCGACACGCCCGACGACAGGGCGCGGCTGCGGAAGTTCTGGACGAACCGCTGAAGGCCTGCCTCGTCCGCCGGTGCGGCAGCCGGAATGGGCGCCGGCGCGACCGGGGACTGCGCCGGACCGGGGCCCGAGACCGGCATCCGCGACATCGGCGTGGCGCAGGAGGCAAGGGCACCGATCAGCGCGGTGGACAGGAAAATGCGGGAAAAGCTCATGTTGGATCGCCTGTTCGTGTCTGCTTCTGGTTTCTTGTTTTCCAGTACTCTAGCCCAAGGTTGCAACCTTGGGTAGGCCAAGGTCGTCGCAGCCCGCAGGCGACCCGCAGGAGGTGCGGAGCAGTGGGCACGACCTTAGTTCAGGGGAGAGTCCCGGTCCGGTTCATCCCCGAACCACGGCGTCATCTGGGCGATGATGACCGAGTTCTCGGTCAGGGCACGGTCCATCAGGGCGCGTTCGTCGTCGTCGATCTCGTGACCTTCGGCCAGCCGCTCGTCGAGGGTGCCATAGCCCGTGACGTCCAGCGGCGCCATGTCGGCCTGCTTGAGGATCGCCACCGTCTCGCGCACGGCTTCGGCCTCGTCCGTTCCGGCGGCATAGCAGACCAGCCCGGCGCCTGTGGCCCCCTTGGGCAGTCCGTCGCCGGCCTTGCGTCCGAGTTCAACAACAAGCGTGTAAACGTTCATGGCCTACTCCTTCGGCTTGATCCCTTGTTCAGGCTGGTCCCCGGCGCACAGGGGCCATTCGGGGGCGTGCCATTTCCGCCCGCCGCAGTTCGGACAGGGATCGTGGGTGTCAATGATCTGGGCACCCGTCAATGTGCCGCACAGGGCACAGCATGTCCGGCCGTCCTCTGCAAGCACCTTGTCGATCGGGTGGTCGGCATTCAGCAGGCTGTCGGGCGGCAAAAGCGACAGGCCGGGCCGGGGCTGCGGGCGGCGAAAGACCGACAGGCCGCCGCCCGCTTCGAGGTAGGCGGCGTGCAGCTTTCCCAGGTTCGAGACGCCGGCCAAGCGCAGCATCGACTTGATCTCGGCCACGCCCAGATCGCGATGGGCAACCGCGTCCGACAGGATCCGCCCGTCGTTCACCAGCGCGATGGGCCGGCCGTCGATCAGGTCCTTGGCACGGTCCGAGCGCACGATGACCCGGTCAAGGATCTTGTTGGTGACCACGACGACCGTGATGACCGCCATGGCAGCCAGCAACGGCACCTCGGGATAGAACATCGCATCCCCCACGGCCGAGCCCAGGGCGATGACCAGCGCGAATTCGACCATGGACAGCTGCGCGACGCCACGTCCGCCGATCCAGCGGATCATCAGCAGCGTATAGCCATAGATGATCAGCGTCCGCACCAGGATCTCGGCATAGAACAGCAGGGGTTGTTCCCCGACAAACATGCGGTAGAGGTCGAAGGGAACTACGGTCTGGTCCATTATCTGTCCTTGCAGGCGCGGCGGTGGCACGTGGGCGCACACCAACCGGAGGCACGGCGCGGTTGTTCCAGAGGCAGGAGGCGACCGATGAGCAGGAGCCTGGCCCGCGTCAGGGCGGCCCTTGATGCGGCAGATGTGGCGGCGGAGGTTCGGGAAATGCCCGGCGGTACCCGCTCCGCTGCCGAGGCGGCGCCGCGGCCGGATGCAAGGTGGACCAGATCGCCAAGTGGGTCATCTTGCACGGCCGGGGCAGCGGCCACCTGCTGCTGTTCCTGACGGCCGGCGGCAACCAGGTCGATGCCGCCAAGGCCTCCGGGCCGGCGGGCGAAGCCCTGGGCAAGGCCGATGCTGCGCTGATCCGGGCCTGGACGGGCTTTGCCATCGGCAGGATGGCCCCGGTGGGCCATCTGCGGCCGCTGCTGGCCTTTCTTGATCCGCGCCTGCCGGATTTCCCGCAGGTCTGGGCCGCCGCCGGCACGCCGCGCCACATCTTTGCCATCCCGCCCGCCCGGCTGATGGCGATCACCCGGGCAGTGCCAACGGATTTCGCGGCCTGAACCCGCACAGTGTCCCGCGCGTTGTGGCCCGCCAAGGACAAGGAGTCCCCGATGACCCAACCGATGATGACGCTGAACGACGGACACCGGATGCCCCAGCTGGGGACCGGCATCTGGCAGATCGACGATGCGAAAACACCCGAAGTCGTGGCCGAGGCGTTGCGCATCGGCTATCGCCTGATCGACGGGGCGGCCGCCTACAAGAACGAACGCGGCATGGGCGAAGGCATCCGCGCGGCAGGGATTCCGCGCGACGAGATCTTTGTGACAACCAAGCTGTGGAACGACGCGCAGGGCCATGATGCGGCATTGCGGGCCTTTGACGCCAGTCTGGAGCGGTGCGGGCTGGAGTACCTGGACCTTTACCTGATCCACTGGCCCCTGCCCCGGCTGGACGCCTATGTCGACACATGGAAGGCCCTGATCCGACTGCGGGACGAGGGGCGGGTCCGATCGATCGGCGTGGCCAATTTCCACGAGCCGCATCTGAAGCGGCTGATCGACGAGACGGGTGTCACTCCGGCACTGAACCAGATCGAGCTGCACCCCTCGCTGCCGCAGGTCCGGATGCGCGAGGTGAACCGGCAAATGGGGATCGTCACGCAAAGCTGGACCCCCCTCGGCCGGGGCGACAGCTTCAACGCCCCCGAGGTCGTGGCCGTTGCGGAACGGCTGGCGCGGACTCCGGCGCAGGTCATCCTGCGGTGGCACATCCAGCACGGCCTGTCGGTGATTCCCAAGTCCGAGAACCCTGATCGCCTGGCGCAGAACTTCGACGTCCTCGACTTCGAGCTGAGCGAGCAGGACATGGCGGCGCTGGACGGGCTGGATCGCGGCCACCGCACCGGCCCCGATCCGGACGAGTTCGATTACCGCGAGCCGCTGTGATTCAGCAGGCGCCGCATCAGGGGGCTGTCGGGCTGTGACAGTCCCTCGATGACGTCGAAATGGTGGCGGCCGGGTTCGATCACGCATTCGGTCGCCGCACCGAGCCCTGCCCAGACATCCGCCAGCAGCCGCGCCTGGCGGATGAACTCCGGCCGCTCCATCCCGCCCACCCATGTCGTGACGGCGATTCCGGGGCGGGGCGAACGCAGCGCCGGGCTTTCCGCCGCCGCCTCGGCCTCGTCCAGGCGCAGGGTGTCGTTCATCGCGGTGCGCAGCAGCGGGCGCAGGTCGCTGAGAGGCGAGATCGGGACGCAGGCAGCGACCCGTGCGGCAATCTTGTCGGGCAGGACCGACTGGCAGACCATCCGCGCCGCCAGATGTCCTCCGGCGGAATGACCCGTCAGAATGATAGGCCCCGCCACATTGGCGGCCGCCTTGACCACGGCGCGGGCGACCTCGACGGTCATCTGCGTGATGCGCGCCTTGGGCGCCAGCCGATAGGCCGGCACGGCGCAGGCCCAGCCCGCCGCCAGCGCGCCGGCCGCCAGATGCGACCAGACCGAAGGTTCAAAGCGCATCCAATAGCCGCCATGGATGAACACCATCAGCCCGCGCGGCTTGTCCTCGGGCAGGAACAGGTGACCGCGGCCGAGGGGCAGGGGCCGGTGCACCGCACGGAAATCCGACGCGGCTTCGGTCCAGCGAGCGGCAAAGCCGTCGGCGCCGGGAATATACGCACCATTGGCGTAGGCGTCGTCCCAATCAGTGACATGATACAGCATCGCGGTCCCTCTTTCGGGCAGGTGACCCGGCCAAGGGCATTTCGTCAAGCCAGCGCCTAAAATGACTGGCGTTTCCAGTGCCGCCCAGTGCGCGGCCTTTGCGGCACCCGCCTGTCCGCCTGGAAGGCCCGTCATTGCGGAAGCATGGCTGCAGACCCGTTCCTGGCGCGACGGCACGGCCAGCCCAAGGCGGCGCGCCTGTGCGTTCTTCGGGCTGCGCCGGGAGGCCAAGGCCGCCCGGCACCTGGGTGGGCGCGGATATTCACCGGACAGACCTCCGCGAGGCTTCTTGTCGGAGGATCATGCCGCGGCACGGTCACACTTGGCGGTACATGGCCAACGGCCGGCGCGGGCCTGCCGATCCGGGCAGCAGGGAACGAGATCGCGGCGCATGCATGGCTGCCTTGCGTCGGGGATCCGGTGCCACGGGTTGCGGCACGACGCTGTTCGTGCCACGGAAGATGTTAACCTTTCGCACAAAGGCCGCCTTCATGCTCAAGCGCTCGCGCTCAAAGGCAAGGATCCGCATCAGGAAGACCGGCAGCACCGCAGCGGCCGACATGATATCGGCCGCCTTCACGTCAGCGGCGCGGATGACGCTCGGCGCCATGACGCTCGCCACCCCGACAGCCACACCGGTCAAGGGAAAGGCCCCGGCCGGAAAGGGCAGCCCAAAGCCCGCCAAGCGCCCGCCAGCCGCCAAGCCGCACCCGCGAACTGCCATGCCGCCGCGCAAGGCGTCGTTCCGGACGGACACGCACAGCTGCGCCTTCGGGACGCGCCGCTACAAGATCTATACGCCCGCCTCGGCCGCGACATCGGCTGACCCCATGCCGTTGCTGATCATGCTGCATGGCTGCGGCCAGACACCGGATGATTTCGCCAAAGGCACCCGCATGAACATGCTGGCCGAAGAATTCCGCCTGCTGGTTGTCTATCCCGCGCAGACGCGCGAGGCTCATCCAAGGCGCTGCTGGAACTGGTTCAGGCGCGGCGACCAGCTGCGCGATGCGGGAGAACCGGGGCTCATCGCCAGCCTGACGCGGCATGTCATCCGGACTCACCTGGTCGATCCGTCGCGCGTTTACGTTGCGGGCCTGTCGGCCGGGGCCTCGCTGGCCCTGATTCTGGCCGATGCCTATCCCGACATGTTTGCCGCCGTGGGAGCTCATTCCGGGCTGCCGGTCGGGGCGGCACGGGACCAGACGTCGGCGCTGATGGCCATGGGGCAGGGCAATCCGGGCAACCGGCGCATCGCAACCGTGCCAACGATCGTTTTCCAGGGCGGCGAAGACAGGGTGGTGAATCCCCGCAATGGGCGCTTTATCGCCCTGCGCGCGTCAGAGCCTTATCCGCGGCTTCGCACCACGGAACTGCGGCGCGAGGTTCCGCGCGGGCACAGTTATGTCAAGACCATCCACCGCTTGGGCCAAGGGCGCCCTCTCATCGAGCATTGGCTGATCAATGGCTCGGGTCATGCCTGGTCGGGCGGATCGTCTGCGGGCCGGTTCGTCGATCCGGCCGGTCCCGATGCGTCCCGCGAGATGGTGCGTTTCTTCCTCCGCCACACGCTGTCTGCCCGAAAGCGGTCTGCCGTTCCGGCGTTCTAGATCATGTGGGCCAAAGGTGTCACCGAGAGGCCAAAGCAGGATCCAAGCTGGCACCTTTGATGGAGATCGGCTTGGCACAAGACCTGATGTAGATCTCTGACGCTCATGACCTGCAGGCGTCAACCAACTGCTGGGTCTGCACATATATTTATGGCGGTTGAGCGTGGAGGACAATTTCGCTCAAGCCCTGTTCGGCCGCTCTCGAGGCGCTCTCCTCCAGGGCTGCGGCCAGCCGTTCATGCGCGACCGAACGTGCCGCCATCCGCAGCGTCCCGGCAAAAAGCAACAGGTCGCCCGGACTGACGGACAGCCGATGGTCGGGGTGAACCGGGAAGGCGGCCAAGGGCCCTCGTTCGGCAGCTTGATGATGCGGGGTAGGGGCAGAGGTCGTCGACAACTTGCTGCACATTGGACGCCGCCTTATCCTCTCCGCTTGCATCGGCGCTAGGCTCTGCCCGCGTCACAAGCGCGCTGGCAAGTTGCGCCGGCAAAGGCGGCAGCGGCTGAGGATTAAGCGCGACAAGCTGCCAAAAATACGGAACAGGGCCCAACCTCAGCTTTGCAGCCGCTTGCGAAAACAGGTTCGCGTTGAGCGCCTCACGGATCAACGGAACGAGGCGGCTTGGTGCGGGCGGATCGGCGGAATCATCCGGCAGCACGCTTAGCCTCCCGCCAGGGTCCAGGCCCTCGACCAGCGCCAAGGCCGCGGAAATCGCCGGGGAAGTCTCCGACATCGCAACCTCCTGCCATTCATATGACAATGTTGCCGATGACGGATCTTTGCCCGCCGTCGCAAAGCGGATCCACCGAAATGAGCGTTAACCGTTCAACTGTCGGTGGCCGCGAGTAGGCCCTGCTTGGGCCAGTTGACGCGATTTGCGACGTGGCCGCCGGACCGGAACTCTGGTCCGGCTCCGGAAGCAAACTTTCCCGCTCTTGTCGCGCCTTCCGGGCCCGGATCATGCTTGATCCGCCTGAGGCAGGGGAAACCAGCCCCGTTCGCCGCGCCGGGCTGCCTTGCAAGCCAGCTGCGCCTGCCAATCTCGCCATCACTGGTCTTGATGCCCTTGCGACGGGCGTTGTCGTGATGGACGCAGGTCTTCGCGTTCCTTTCGCCCTTGGGGCGGCAGAGACTTTGGCTGGGTCCAACGGTGCCGGGGCCTGCCGCTTCCTGCGGACGTCGGGGTCCGGGGCTGCTCCAAAGACGATGGGCGCCAGAAACAGGCCTGAAGTCGTCTCGCTGGCCGGTCTCGTGGAGGCGGTTGCACTCGAGGGTGCGGCGGGAGGCGCAGTCGGTTTGCGCGACAGCACCAAAGCAACGGCCGTGGCTGCGCTTGTTGTGCCGCTTTTCCAATGGACGGCTTGCCGAGGAGGGATTGGCGCGTCGCATCTTGGGCCAGGCGATGATCCTGCTGCACGTTACCGCCCACAGTCCCGGCATATATGTCCCCGTCATCTTGCAGCCTTTTCGGCGTGATCCAGGCAGAGGCCGAGTTGGCACTGGCGCTGAGGGGAGGAGCCACCAATGATGCGGTTGCCGCGCGGCGGCGCGTATGCGTCACCACCATCCGGATGCAGGTGCGTGCGATACTGGCAAAGACGAATGTCTCGAACATCCGCGACCTTGAACGGCTTCTGGCTTTATTGGTGTGAGCGTGTGCCGGTAATGGCCGGCGCGCGAACACGTCCTTCGGCTGCCGCTTTCGTCGAATTGTCCTGCCTCTGATTACAAGCCGCGGGTCCGAGGCAGCGCAAGGTTGAAAACCCGCTGCTGCACTGTCTCCAGCGCAGCGGAACGCGGGCAAACGGCGCTTGCGGGATGTCCTTGCCAAGATGTGCATAGCGTCGCGGGACGAACAAAGCCTCAGCCTCCTGGAGGAGCTCGGGATCAAGCCTTGGCGCCATGACCCCGGGCGGCCAGACCGGCAGCGCCTTGGTCATCCCGTTGATGGAAAGAGGAACCGTCATGCTCTCTCTTGATGACAGAAAACTCTTGGGGCTGGATCAAGAAAACTGTCCACAAGGACATGATGGATTGTGCGCGCAATTGCCTACACTTGGGGAAGGCCGGGTGACGCTTTGGGAGGGGCTGTCGCTCGGCCACGCTCCATCCTCTTTCTTCACGGGAAGTTCATGGCAGGCGCTTTGGTCAGCCAGCCGCAGCCCCTGGCTGTCCGGACCAATGTTGGAACATGATGTTTGCATGCCATGCAGGATCAGCGTGAGCGGCTGGCCTAGCTTGCTGTGAAGCGAAGGCAGGACGCGGATTTCCGGCAATGGAACAGTCGCGGACGCGGCCTGCAGGACAGGCTTTGCCGCAGAAACCTGTTTTCCGCCAGCCGGATGCATGTGGAACAAGGCCCCGCGTAGTCAGAGAGGTGTGTTAGGCCGCTTTAGCCCTGAAGGCCTAGCCAAAAGGACAAGCTGACTGTTCGGTCGAGGAAAGACATAAAAGGCATAACAACCGGGGATGTAGTGTTGTGTGTTTACGAGTTCCTCCCCGGATGTTCCAACGTCTATCTCCAGACGCCTCCACCCCACATGGCGATTTGCTGGCGCGACGTGTCGTTTCCACTGCCGGGGCGCAGGACATGTCCTGTGGCATTGCACCGGCGCTGCCTGTCATTTCAGGATATGATCAGGAAGCGCTGCCGGGGCAGGGCTTCGTCATCTCCCTGCGATTGGATCTTTTGCAGGTATTCGCTGTGAAGGATGTTGTCTCATCTTTGGCCAATCCTGTCGGGCTGCCTGCACACCTGCCTTTGCGCGCAATTGGGCAAAGGGTGGTGGCTATTTGCGTTGGTTAGTCGGGGCCAGCTTTCGTTTGGCAGGATGGCCAACTGCAGCCGAATTGGCCTTCTGCCCTTGATGTCTCAGCAGCCCTCTGGCACAGCCTTCTGCCGATTGGCAGCAATGCTGCTGAACCCGGTCAAGAACCGCATCCGCTGTACCTGCGCCCGTGTCCTTCTGTCATCGGCCGCCTTGTCGCCGCATCAGGTCACCGCATTTTCCGCCAAGTCGGCAAGGAGACGCCGCCAAAGGCGGGAATCTGCAGGGTTCGCAGACCGTTGGCGGTGATATGCAGGAACTCCGGCAGACGGGGGACGTTCACGCCCAGGAACGGCTTGCCGTGCCGCCGGAGGCCCTACCAGATGGACCACTTGGTCCGACATCTTCCTGCACAAGCATGAACGGCAAGAATGACGACCTGCAGCGCCTCGCCGTATGCCACGGATCAGGGCGGCGGCAGTTGCAGCAACGACAAGCTCTCCCCCGTGACGCCATCAACTGGCAGGACATTTCGGCTGGGGCCGTGGGCAGACGTGAAAGGCCTGATGATGCTCGACAATCTGCTGCAACCCCCCGATCCCTACATTGTCGTCCTGGTGATCTTCGGCTTTCTCATTGCGCTGGTGGCCTGGTTGCCCCTCGCGTTGCGGCGCCTGCCGCTGAGCCTGCCCATCATCTGCATCGGGATCGGCATGGGCATCTTTTCCCTGCCCTGGGTCACGTTCGCGCCACTGCCCCTGGACCACCCCGACTTCACCGAGCGCTTTGCCGAGTTCGTTGTGATCATTGCCCTGATGGGCGCCGGGCTGAAGATCGACCGGATCCTGGGCCTGCGGGCCTGGAGGGTCACCTGGCGTCTGATCTTTATCACCCTGCCCCTGGGGATCGCGATGATCGCTCTGCTGGGAGGAACGCTGCTGGGGCTGCCCTGGATCATCGCGCTTCTGTTGGGGGCCGTTCTGGCACCCACGGACCCGGTTCTGGCCTCGGACGTGCAGGTCGGCCCCCCGATCAGCGGCGAGGAGGATGAGGTCAGGTTCGCCCTGACTTCCGAGGCCGGAGTGAACGACGGCGCGGCCTTTCCCTTTGTTCATCTGACCATCGCCCTTGCGGCATCTGCCGCCACGGGCGAGGCGTGGGCCTGGGAGTGGCTGACGTACAACGTGTTCTGGGAAATCGGGGCCGGGGTGGCCGGGGGCTATCTGGTCGGCCGGCTGTTCGGCTGGCTCACCTTCCATGTTCCGGCCAAGACGCGGCTGGAAAAGACCGGCGACGGCCTGATTGCCCTGTCGGCCACCTTTGTTTCCTATGGACTGACCGAGGCCATCCATTCCTATGGCTTTCTTTCGGTCTTTGTCACGGCGCTGACATTCCGGCAGGCGCACCGGTCGCATGGCTTCCACAAGCAGATGCACGACCTGACCGAGCAGGTCGAGCGTCTGGCCATGATGGTGTTTCTGCTGCTGTTCGGAGGCGCGCTGGTGAATGGCCTGTTCGGGCCTTTGCGCCCGCAGGACATCATCGGGGCGATCGTGATTCTGCTGGTGATCCGTCCGGTGACGGGGCTGATCGGTCTGGCGGGATTTCCTGCGCCCTGGCACGAAAAGGCCACGATCGCCTTTTTTGGCATCCGCGGCATCGGCTCGTTCTATTACCTCGCCTATGGCCTCAACCACATGCAGGCCGAAAGCGCCGGGCCACGCCTGTGGGCCATCGTGGGCCTCGTGGTTCTTTTGTCCATCTTGATGCACGGGCTGTCCGTGACCCCGATCATGCGCTGGCTGGACCGCATGCAGGGCCGCGACCCCGATGCCGATGATGCCGTGCCCCCTCCCGGTCTGCAAGGACCCGGGGTGCGCGAAGGTGCCGAGCGGGCAGCAAGCAACGGTTCTCGGTCGTCGGGAAGACAAGAGGGGCAGAATGCCCTGACGTCGTGACCTGGCGCGGCCGTCACACGCCAAGGAAGGCCCGAAGCGCCTGTCTGTGCGCGGCAGAAAGTTCCGGAAAGGACAGGGCCGAGGGCCGCAACGGCTGAGGATGCAGGACGGACCGCGCATGAGGTCTCATCCGGTGATGGGGAACTTGTCTCACCTGCCGAACGATCGTCGGACGGAAACCACGCTTCCCTCGAGAGGGTCGGCCGGGCTGGTACCGTCAGTCCTGATGGGACTCCACGTAACGGGCACAAGGGCAGGGGCGGCCATGGGCAGATTTGTCCTTGGCGGAAGGCCTGGCTGCCACCAGAGGGCTCCCGCCGCTTCCCCGTGTGGGGTCCGGCATTCCCAAGAAGGGCTTCGACGGCGAGGCCTGACGCGTCGGCAGGTGACGGGCTTCGGCGTCCGGACTGCAGGAAGCAAGGGTCAGCCCGGTGCAAGTGCAGCCTCCCATCGCAACTTTTCACCGCTTTGTCCGGACCTTCAAGCCGAGCAGAATCGGACAAGCGGGAGGGAGCATGCCCCGTCTCGGGTGCAATCCTTCCCTCCTGCCCAAGGTCAAGACGTTCGGGAGCTTGCAAA
The DNA here is from genome assembly GCA_016869875.1 of Alphaproteobacteria bacterium. Classification (GTDB taxonomy): domain Bacteria; phylum Pseudomonadota; class Alphaproteobacteria; order Rhodobacterales; family Rhodobacteraceae; genus Paracoccus. Next base: position 2,305 of record VGDE01000059.1, on the reverse strand, counting down.
AATCATCTTCAGGAAATTCCGCAGTTCAAGAGTGCGCCGCGCGGCATCCGTGACCTCCTGGTCAAGGCCCAGTTGCCAGGCCAGGTCGCTTCGACAAGGATCTTGGGCCAGCGCCTCGATCTTTCGGGCATGGTCTTCCAGGGCGGCCTTGTCGACCGCCAAGCCCTCTTGAACCAGTTCCGACGCCTGGCGGCGCAAGGACGCCGCGATTTCGGCCAAGGTAATCTCGGGGTGATACTGGACCCCCCAGAAGACGCCATTGCCGTGACGGATCTCGACGGCCTCGATCGGAGTGGCTGCGTTGCGGGCCAGAACGACCGCCCCCTCCGGCAGCCTTGTCACCACGGAGGAATGCATGGCCGGGGCAGTCCAGACAGGCGGGCGGCCTTGCAGCAGCGGGTGGTCTTGTCCTGCCTCGGTCATGGTGATGTTGCGGGCGAATGCGGCCTCGGTGCCTGCGGTTCGGGGGCCGGTCGCTCCTCCGGCCGCCACCGCCGCGATCTGCAACCCCGCGCAGGAGCCAAAGGACGGGATTCCCGCCTCGAAGACGCGGGCCATGAAGCCGGCGGCTGCCTGCGTTTCCGGCGTGTTCTCGTGCATCTGGATGGGCGAGCCGGCAAAGAAGATCCCGTCGTAGCGCCCAAGTTCCGAGAGGGTGACGCCCCCTCCCTCCACGCAGGATATCGTATCGACCGCAAGGTCGCGGCACAGACCTTTCAGCGTGTCGGCATAGCTTTCGTGGGACGCGTTGCCTGCATGGCTGCGCCGGACATCGCACTGAGCTTCTGTCTCGCTGGCAACCACTAGAATGCGAAGAGGCACGTGCACATGTCCGTTCATGGGGATCAGCCCGGACAACGACGGGGATGCCCTTTTGTTCGCACACGATCCCGCGACCTTGCAATGTGACCTATCGGATCGGCGGTGGGTTCTTCTGCGCAGACAAAGAACAGCCTGCGCATCTGGATGGCATGTTCAGGGTTCCGAAGTCATTTCCCTGCGCGCCTGTCGCAGGCTAGGGCGCCCGCCCGGCATTCCTGTCGGCGCCTTGATGCGCCACGATGGCGCGCCACCGCGGATTGTCGTCAAGCACGTGACGCCGCGCGCCCCAGAAACCGGAATAGCGCGGGACGGCGATCTCGACGAAGACGTTGAAAAACTCGCCTCCGACCGCCTCGAATTTTTCCATGGCACGGGTGTAGAGGTCCCCCATCTCGCTTGAATAGTTGAAGCGGACAAAGAAATCGAACAGCGCCGGGTCGGCCTCCATCGCGGCAGCATCGGGGACGATGTGACTGCCCCCCTCGTACATGACCAGCGCCAGCCCGGCAACGTCGGCGATCTCTTTCTGGGCCTTCCAGACCTTTTCCAGCCCCGCCAGGGTTCCCCCCGATTCCTCGCCTGAAACGTGGCGCCCGTCCAGGATCTGCTCTGCCATGCGTATGAAAGCCGGCGCGTCCCCCAAGGCTCGCCATGACTGGATCAGCGGCAGGTTGGCCACCTGCCCAAGCCCGCCGTCGAAATATCCGGTCACCGCATAAGCATCGAAATAGGCCTTGGGCGGCAGGCGGTCGCGCCCTTCCGCAACCCACAGGGGCGCGTCCAGCGCCGAATGGTTCAGGTCGATCCAGCCGGTATGCGCCGTGATGATCTTTCTGCAGCGCGCAGGCTCTGCCTGATAGACGGCGTCAAGAAGCATCGCCATCTCGGCCGCCCGGCCGCCATAGACCTGCATCCAGCCATCGCCTTGGTCGGGCCAGCGTTGCCGCGCCTGCTCCAGTGCCCATTGCGATTGTTCGAACTGAAAGTTCCAGACCTCGTTCGAGTATTCGTAATGCGCGACCAGATCGGGGTGCAGGTTCTCCTGCACATAAGTTGCAAAGGACGTGATGTAATCGTCGGTGGCCAAGTGGGGAAAGCAGAACCAGGGATCGACATGCAGCGTGTTGGCCAGCGTCACCATCACCTCGAGCGGAACGCCCGGCGTCCAGGAACATGAAGAAAGCCGCGGCCGGTCAGACCAGTCGGACAGGGTGCTGTTGTTCGTGGCCATCCAGTCCATGAACCGGACAAGCCGAAAGTGCCGCACGACCTCCAGCCATGCCGGGCGGAAGATCTCGCCCCGGTCATAGGCCGGCTGAAGCGCCTGGTTGATGCAGCGAAAGTTCCGCGCCGGATCGGCGGCATCCTGGGCCGTGATGTCGACCAGCACGATGCCCCCATCCGATGCGACATAATCGAACTCGGCCCAGCCAGCGCCCTGTGTCACGTCGCTGCAGGTGCCGCTGAGGTTAACCTCTCCGTT
>VGDE01000058.1 GCA_016869875.1 Alphaproteobacteria bacterium | reverse complement strand
CCTGCGCCTCATGTCAAATTTCGACATGCAAAGCCGCCGCCGGGGGGGGGGTGCGGGGGGCTGGCCCCCCGCCGTCGCGGGACGCAATCAGACCGCGCTCTTCAGGCTTTCCTCAAGATAGATTTCGCGAAGACGCGTCGCAACGGAGCCCACCTTGCCGCCGCCAATCGGCGCTCCATCGATCTCGACCACGGGCATGACGAAGGCCGAGGCCGAGGTGACAAAGGCCTCATCGGCCTCCTGCGCTTCGGCAATGGTGAAGGCCCGCTCCTCGACCTGCATCTGCGCTTCGCGCGCAAATCGCAGCACCGCCGCCCGGGTGATCCCGTGCAGGATGTCGTTGCTCAACTCGCGAGTGATGATCGTGCCGTCCTTGACGATATAGGCGTTGTTCGACGTGCCTTCGGTGACCCGTCCCTCCTCGACCATCCACGCATCGTCGGCCCCGCGCGCCTTGGCCTCCATCTTGGCCATCGACGGATAGAGCAACTGGACCGTCTTGATGTCGCGCCGGCCCCAGCGCAGGTCGTCGACGCTGACCACCTTCCATCCGGTCCTGGCGGCAGGGGCGTCGGCCAGACCCGGCTTGGACTGCGTGAACATCACCACTGTGGGCTGGGTTTCCACTGGCGGATAGGCAAAGTCGCGATCACCGGGATTGCCGCGCGTCACCTGCAGATAAACCAGGCCGTCCCCGATGCCGTTCTGCGCGACCAATTCGCGATGCGCAGCCAGGTAATCCTCGTCCGACAGCGGGTTGGCGATCGCCAGTTCGGACAGCGACCGCTTCAGCCGCACCATATGGCCGTCAAAATCGATCAGCCTGCCGCCCAGCACGCTGACGACCTCGTAAACGCCGTCCGCCATCAGGAAGCCCCGGTCAAAGACCGACACCCGGGCCTGATCCTCGGGGACATAGTCGCCATTCACATAAACCGTCCGCGTCATCACTGCCTCCTGCTGTCGCGCATGGACATGGTCCTGCGCCCAAACGGCGGGCAGCGTCAAGAACCCACGCCCAATGCCGCAGTGCGGAAATAGGACTTGCCGCCACCAGCGCGCAACATTATTACCACATCAAGGCCATTTCTTTAGGAAGAGGACCCACCGCATGAGCTTTCGCCTGCAGCCCCTGCCCCCGGCTCGTCTGAACCGCTGCCAGCTGTTCGGCCCCGGCTCGCGCGAGACGCTGTTCGAGAAGATGGCCCGATCGGCTGCCGACGTGATCAACCTCGACCTCGAGGATTCGGTCGCCCCCGACGACAAGGCGCAGGCACGGCGCAACATCATCCAGGCGATCGGTGACATCGACTGGGGAACCAAGACCCTGTCGGTGCGCATCAATGGCCTTGATACGCCCTTCTGGTACCGCGACGTGGTCGATCTGCTGGAACAGGCCGACGAGCGCCTGGACCAGATCATGATCCCCAAGGCGGGCTGCGCCGCCGACATCTATGCCGTGGATGCCCTGGTCACTGCCATCGAGCGTGCCAAGGGACGCACCAAGCGCCTGAACTTCGAGGTCATCATCGAAAGCGCCGCTGGCATCTGCCACGTCGAGGAGATCGCGGCCTCGTCGCCCCGCATGCAGGCGATCAGTCTGGGGGCTGCGGATTTCGCGGCCTCGATGGGAATGGCGACGACCGGCATCGGCGGCACGCAGGAAAACTATTACATGATCCGTGACGGGCAGAAATACTGGCCGGATCCCTGGCACTGGGCCCAGGCGGCCATCGTGGCGGCCTGCCGGACGCACGGGCTGCTGCCGGTTGATGGGCCTTTCGGCGATTTCAGCGACAAGGATGGCTTCGTGGCGCAGGCGCGACGGTCCGCGACCTTGGGCATGGTGGGAAAATGGGCGATTCACCCCAGCCAGATCGCCTTGGCAAACGAGGTCTTTTCGCCGGACGAAGCCGCCGTGACCGAGGCGCGCGAGATTTTGGCCGCCATGGAAAAGGCCAAGGCCGAGGGCGCGGGCGCGACCGTCTACAAGGGCCGTCTGGTCGACATCGCCTCGATCAAGCAAGCCGAGGTGATCGTGCGGCAGTTCGAACTGATCGCCGGCTAAGGAACACCCCGCAGGCCGCACCAGTGGAGGGGGGCGGCCTGCACTCCGGGGGAGGAGAGGCCCCGCGATCCGTCGCGGGGCCTTGTCGGCTCAGGCACGCCGCAGCTTGCGGAAGGCGGCCGAGGCGCCCCAGCCCGCGAACACCGCGACCGCCAGCGACATCAGCCCGTAAAGAAGCGGCTGGTCAAAGGCCAGGTTGTAGAGCCAGCGTTCCAGCCCGACCTTGCGGACCTCGATGGCCGCGCTGTAGGCGTCGATGACCTGCCCTTCGCGCAGCAGAAAGATGCGGGCGCGGTAATCGCCCTCCAGCAGGTTCGCGGGCAGGCGGATGTCGGTGCGGAACAGCGTATCATCCACCAGCGTGACTGCCCCCTCTTCCAGAAGGTAATGCCCGTTCTGCTGGCGGATGCGCAGCAGGGCCTCGGTGAAGGGCACGCTGTTCTCGACCTCGATGGCCCCTTCAAAGGCGCGCAGGACGCGCGGCAGAGAGATGCGGTACCGGTTGTCCCAGTCCGGCAGCAGGATCTGGTCCAGCGGCCCGGTGGTGGCGACGGCGTAATAGCTGGGGGCGGCACCGACCTCCACGCGGTCGGTGTTCACCCAGATGCCGGCGCGGCGGGTCTTTTTCCAGATGGTCAGGGGCTGGGATGGCGCCTCGATGGTGACGATCACGTCCAGTTCGCCCTCGGGGACCGGCGCCTCGCGGCGCACGGCGCCATAGATCAGGATGTCCGAGCCGTCAAAGCTGGTGGTGATCGCGACGGAACTGTCCGACAGCCCGGCCACCACCTGCTCGGCCTGCGGGTCCGCTGTGGGGGAGACCACGCTGCGGGGCTGGCCGGGATCGGGAAACAGGGGCCAGTTCTCGGGCCGGTCGACCGGTGGTATCAGGCCCGCGTCGGGCTGTGCGGGCATGGTCGATCCCGTCCCCTGCGCCAGTGCCAGGTCAGGCAGCGCCAGCGCCAGGATCAGGGCCAGCGTGCGCATCACCGGCTCCTCGTGGTGATCGAATAAAGCTCGTCCGGGGTCAGGAACAGATCAAGCGCCAGCTTGCCGCAGACGGCCAGCACCAGCAGCGCCAGCAGGATGCGCAGCTGCTCGGCCCGCAGCCGCGCGCCAAGGGTGGTCCCGATCTGCGCCCCGACCACCCCTCCCAGGATCAGCAGCAGCGCCAGCATGACATCCACGGTGTTGTAGCTGACCGCATGCATCAGCGTGGTGAAGGCCGTCACGAAGGTGATCTGGAACAGCGAGGTCCCGACCACGACCTTTGTGGGCATCCCCAAGAGATAGATCATCGCCGGCACCATGATGAAGCCGCCGCCCACCCCCATGATCGCGGCCAGCACCCCCACCGCCACGCCCACCAGCAGCGGGGGGATCACGCTGATATACAGGCCCGAGGCACGGAACTTGACCTTCAGGGGCAGGCGGTGGACCCAGTTGTGCTGATGCAGGCGCCTGCGCGCGGAGGGCAGCCGGGCGCGGCGCAGCGCACGCAGGCTTTCCTGCAGCATCATCGCGCCGATCAGGCCCAGAAAGACGACATAGCACAGCTGGACGACCAACTCGACCTTGCCGATGCGCTGCAGCAGGTTGAAGACCAGCACCCCAAGGCCCGATCCGGCAAGCCCGCCCGCCAGCAGCACGCCCCCCATCCGGAAATCCACGGTCCGGCGCTTCATATGCGCCAGCACCCCCGACACGGACGAGGCCACCACCTGGTTCGCCCCTGTCGCCACCGCGATGGCCGGGGGAATGCCGATAAAGAACAGAAGCGGCGTGATCAGAAAGCCGCCGCCGACGCCGAAAAGTCCGCTCATGACGCCGACCAGACCGCCCAGCCCCATCAACGTGAAGGCGTTGACCGAAACCTCGGCGATGGGAAGATAGATCTGCATCACGTCGCCGCTTGTTGAATGGTTTCAGGATGCAACGGGGCGTATCCAAGGTCAAACTGCTTTGCCACACAGTTACGACAGCGACACATGAACGGGTTGAAGCGAAACCGGGGCACCGCTAAGCACATTGGATCACACCCGCGTGCGCCGCCAGAATCTTGCACGGCCGCACAAGGGGGCAGCCTTGGACAGGGGTCAGGATGCGCATTCTCATCACCAATGACGACGGCATCAACGCACCGGGGCTGGAGGTTCTGCACGAAATCGCCACCGAACTGGCGGGACCCGAGGGCGAGGTCTGGACCGTCGCCCCTGCGTTCGAGCAGTCGGGAGTTGGTCATTGCATCAGCTATTCGCACCCGACGATGGTCGCCCGGCTGGACAACCGCCGCTATGCCGCCGAGGGCAGCCCCGCCGACTGCGTCCTGGCGGCGGTGGGCGACCTGATGGCCGATGCCCTGCCCGACCTGGTGCTGTCGGGCGTGAACCGCGGCAACAACGCGGGCGAGAACGCCATGTATTCCGGCACGATCGGCGGCGCGATGGAGGCCGCCCTTCAGGGGCTGCCCGCGATCGCCTTGTCGCAATATCTTGGTCCCCAGACTGCCGGCCTGGCCGATCCTTTCGAGGCTGCGCGTCATCACGGCGCCACCGTCATCCGGCGGCTGCTGGACCACGGCGACTGGACCTCGGACGAGGATTTCCGGCTGTTCTACAACGTGAACTTTCCGCCCCTGCCCGCCGCCCGGGTGCAGGGCCTGCGGGTGGCGCCGCAAGGGCAGCGGCAGGGGTCGCGGTTTGGCGTGGTGCCCTATACCGCTCCGAACGGCCGGCGCTTCATGTGGATCGCGGGCGGATCGCAGCAGGCCCCGGCACGCCCGGGCAGCGACGTGGCCGTGGCGATGGAAGGTTACGTCGCCATCACGCCGATGCGCGCCGACCTGACCTGCCACGCCTCGCTGCGCGGCCTGACCGAAGCCCTGCAGGACACCGACCTTCCCCTTCCCGAACAGGCCGCCGAATGAGTGACCCGGAGGACGACAGCCCCGCCGAGCGCAAGATGCGCTTTCTGTTCCAGCTGCGGTCGCGCGGCGTCACGGATCCGCGCGTCCTGGAGGCGATGGAGCGGATCGACAGGGGCCTCTTTGTGCGCGGCCAGTTCGCGGACCGCGCCTACGAGGACACGCCCCTGCCCATTCCCTGCGGGCAGACGATCAGCCAGCCCTCGGTCGTGGGACTGATGACGCAGGCACTGGAGGTGGGGCCGCGTGACACCGTGCTGGAGGTGGGCACCGGCTCGGGCTATCAGGCCTCGGTCCTGTCGGGGCTCTGCCGGCGCGTTTACACCGTCGACCGCCACCGCCGCCTGGTGCAGGAGGCCGAGGTCATCTTCCAGGAACTGGGGCTGCACAACATCATCGCGCAGGTGGCCGACGGCTCGCGCGGATTGCCCGACCAGGCGCCCTTTGACCGCATACTTGTGACCGCCGCGGCCGAGGATCCGCCGGGGCCGCTGTTGGCACAGCTGAAGATCGGCGGTATCATGGTCGTGCCTGTCGGGCAGTCGGATGCGGTGCAGACCCTGATCCGGGTCACCCGGCACGAAGCCGGGTTCGATTACGACGAGCTGCGGCAGGTGCGGTTCGTTCCGCTGGTCGAGGGATTGGGCCACACATGATCCCCGGCCGACAAGAGGCAGGTCAGGGGACATGATGATGCACAGGGATTTCACGGTCAGGGCGGTCACGCTGACGGCGCTGCTGGCGCTGGCGGGCTGCGGCGCGAACGGCAGGTTCGACCCCGATCTTCGCGGGCTGATGGGCGGCATGGGAACGGCCGAGGCCGCCGCCTCCGCCGCCCCTCGTCCCGCGCCCGATGCGCGGGGGGTCATCAGCTTTGGCAACGGGCAGGTCGCAGTGGCGCAGACGGGGGACACACCGACCTCGATCGCGCGGCGGCTCGGGCTTGACCCTGCCGGACTGGCCCGCCACAACGCGCTTCCCGTTGACGGGCCGCTGATGCCGGGGGCGGTGCTGGTCCTGCCGCGCCAGGTCGGGGTCGCGGCGCCGGCAGCGCCGGCCGCCGGCGCGGCTGCCATCGTGCGCGATCCGTTCGCGCGCCAGGCCGCCCCTGCCCCGGCCGCTCCGACAGGCACCAGTCCGCGCGAACATGTCGTCACGGCCGGCGAGACCGCCTGGTCAGTCGCGCGGCGCTATGGCGTGACGGTGCAGGACCTGTCGGCCTGGAACGGGCTGCCGGCGGACATGAGCCTGCGCGTCGGCCAGCGCCTGATCGTGCCGCAGCCGGGACAGCAGCCCGACCGTCTGGCCACAACCGCCCCCGGGCGGGGGACGCCCACGCCGCAGCCGCCCTCGGCCGCGCAACCCCTGCCCGACGAGACCACGCCCCCGGCGGGCACGCCGGCGCCGGATGCCCCCCAGACCGACCTGGGCGCCACCCGCACCGCAGCCTCGGGCAGCGGGCGGTTCAGGATGCCGGTCAATGGGGCCATTGTCCGTGTCTACGACAAGGGTCGCAACGACGGTATCGACATTGCGGCTCCGACCGGCAGCGCCGTCGCGGCTGCCGGAGCGGGCAGCGTCGCCGCGATCACCCGCGACACTTCGGGCGTGCCGATCATCGTGGTTCGGCACGAGGGCGACCTGATGACCGTCTATGCCGGGCTTGACGCCGTGAATGTGGCCAAGGGCGACAGCGTGACAGCCGGGCAGGCGCTGGGAACTGCAGGGCAGGACGGCGTTGTTCACTTCGAGGTCCGCCGCGGGTTTGAGAGCGTCGATCCGGAAACCTTCCTCAACTGACCGCTTCTGGCGAAAGATCGTTGTAGGTTCGGGTTCCGAGCCGGAACAGCCCCCCGCTGCGCCGCCAAGGGCCGGCGAACGGGGGGCGAGAGAACCGCGCCCGGCCGACTAGCAGGTCAATGCGGTCTGCGTCCCCTGACCTCGGCAGCCTTTCACAGATGCGTCAGCCGGTCGTCCAGCGCCTGCGTGATCTCGCGCCGGATGACGGCGCGCAGGTTCGCCGAAAAGCGCTGCCCCATTTCACCTTGCAGCTCTTCCTGGACCATCTCGCGCAGGCCGTTGCGCAGATGCGGATCGTCATGCAACAGCGCCTCGACCTCGATGGCCACGCGAAGGGGCAGATCAAAGGGCGCAGCCGATGACGCCGGCGCGGACACTCCGGGACCATCAGACTGCTCTGGCTGAACGGACGCACCACCCCCTGCCGCCTCAGAGCGCGGACCGGGTTCGGCAGGACCACCTTGGATCGCGGACTGCCCGGCTGCGTCACCTGCACCGTCCTTGGGCGATCGGCGCTGCCTGAGGGGCAGGCGCGGCGGAGCCAACGTCCACAGCAACCAGTCGCGCCAGCCTGCAAGGATACGGTGCAGCGCGGGCGGCTCCGCGGGTTCAGGCAGGACAGCTGCCGCGGGATGCGGCAGGACGGCGACGGGCAGCGTGGGCAGCGGCCAGCTTAGCGGCGTCGAAGCCTGCTGTCCGCTGCGGCACCACAGCACGTGCGGGATGGGCAGGACCGGCTGCACCGGGGCGCTGGCCCGGGGCGGAACGACCTCTGCCGCTGGAAAGGGCTGATCCTGCGGATCGCGGGACACCACCGTCAGCCGCGGCCGTTCCACGGCCCCCGCAGCCTCGATCATCTCGCGGATGCTGAGAATGGTCGAGCCGATCTCTTTTCCGATTCTGTCCGCTTCGGTCCGGGGCGGAACACGAGCGGAGTGGCCCTGCTCGGTCAGGGTCGCAGCGGCGGCCGGGAAAAGAACGGCGGGACGCTGGGGCTGGCGGCGCGACCTAGACATGTCGCGCCACGCCTATGGCGTCAGTTCCTGCCGATCGCGCGCAGCACGCGGTCGAGATTTTCGCCCTGCTTGCTGGTGAAGGGTGCGTCGCGCACCGCGTTGTAATACTGCGAGGGGTCATAGGTCGGAATTCCCAGGTTGAGGTTTTCTACCGTCAACAGACCCATAGCCGAGAGAAGTTGATAATGCGCTAATTGCAGGTTGGATTCGGCCGTGATCCGGTCGGCGCGCGCCTGCAGCAGCGACTGTTCCGCGTCCAGAACATCCAGCGTCGTGCGCGCGCCCAGGAGCGCCTCTTCGCGCACGCCGTTATAGGCCTGCTGCGCCGCCGAAATCTGCTGGTCGATCGCGGTGATCTGCGCGCGTGCCACGGCGATATTGGCCCATGTCTCGCCCACGGCCTGGCTGACCTGGCGGGACACGTTCAGCAGGCCGGACCGCGCCTGGTCGCGCTGCGCCATCGTCCGGCGATGCGCGGCAGGCAGACGTCCGCCCGAATAAAGCGTCTGGCTGAGCTCCAGCCCTGCCGAGGCTGTGGTCCGGGTGTCATAGTCGCCGAACAATCCTTGGGGACTGCGCGACACGCCGACGCCGGCCGTTCCCTGCAGGGTCGGGTTGCGTTCGGCCGCGGCCGCGGCCACGCTGATCTCAGCGGCGGCGGCCTGCCGCTGTGCCTGGCGGATCGACGGATGGGTGCGCTGCGCGATCTGGCGCGCCTCGTCCAGACTGGCCGGCAGGCTGGGCAGCGGCGGCGGCGAGGTGAGGGCGCCGGGCTGCCGGCCCGTGGCGGCCAGATAAACCTCGCGCGCGACCTCCAGCTGGCCATTGGCCGCGGCCAGCGCCGCCCGTGTGGCCGCCAGCTGCGCATCGGCCAGCGCGACATCCGTAACGGTGATCTCGCCCACGTCGAAGCGGTCCTGGGCGGCCTGACGTTCGCGCGACAGCACCTCGACCGAATTCTCCTGCAGGGCAACCTGCTGAATGGCCTCGCGGACGCTGAAATAGGCTTGCGTGGCAGTCAGCAGCACGTCCTGCTCGACCGCCACAAGCGCCTGGCGGGTGGCCAGCACCTGTTCTTTGGCGCCGTCGATGGCCAGCTGCCCCCGCCCGAAATCGTAGATCGTTACGGAAGCGTTCAGGGTCAGCGAGGTCGAGCGCGTCGTGACCGAATCCTGCACGCGCTGCCGGCTGTGGCTTGCGATCCACTGCACGACCGGACGCAGCGCCGCGACCGAGGCGGCTACGTCTTCGTCGGCGGCGCGCAGCACGGCGCGGTTCTGTTCGATCAGCGCGGAATGGCGATAGGCCGCGACCATGGTGTCGGCCAGCGATTCGGCCCGCGCCGGAAGCGCGGCGGCCAGGGCCAGAAGGGCCAGACCGGCGATGCGTCCCAGCCCCCTCACAGCGAGAACCCCCGCCCGCGCGCAAAGCCCGCCAGCATCGGGGCATTGGCGTTGAAGGCATAGCGCCAGTTGACATGGCCGCTCAGGTAATGGCCGATCCGGGCGATGCCCAGCGCCCCTTCGCGGAACACGGCGCCGATGCGGCCCCCGTCGCGCAACTGATCGGTGATAGAGGCGGGCACCTCCTCGACGGCGCCCTCGATCAGGATGACATCGTAGGGCCCCTGCTTGGGGGCCCCCACCGTGAGGGGTGCCCGCAGGACCGCCACGTTGTAGATGCCGGCCTCGGACAAGCGCCGCTCGGCCTCGGCGGCCAGTTCGGCATCCTCCTCGATCGCAACAACCGCCTCGGCCATGCGGGCGATCACGGCCGCCGAATAGCCCAGGCCGCAGGCCAGATCCAGCACCAGCTCGTTGGGCTGGATGTCCAGCGCGTCCACCATCTTGCCCAGCGTCCGCGGCTCCAGCAGGACGCGGCCGTGGCCGATGTCCAGGTTATCGCCCGTATAGGCGACCGAGCGGCGGCTTGCCGGAACAAAATCCTCGCGCGGGACGTTGAGCATGGCCTCGATGACGGGAAACTTGGTCACATCATTGGGCCGGACTTGCGTATCCACCATCATCGTGCGGCGCGCGGCGAAATCGGTCATCTGGAAAACCTCTGATCGAGCTACTTGCACGCTTATTCGCATGTTTCCCCATTGGCGGCAACGGCGGACATCCGGGCCTGCAGGTTCATGCCGCGTCACGTCTTGCAAGCCCTGCGCCAATCCATTAAGAAACGCGCACTCTCGACGGCGGTGGGTTGGCGGAGAGGTTACGCACCGGATTGCAAATCCGTGAAGACCGGTTCGATTCCGGTACCCACCTCCAACAAAACCTGCGCGAGGGTTTCTCCTGCATGATCTACGACGCCACGACCCGCATCGCTGAGGCCGTGCTGCGGCTGCGCGCACGCATGGGGGGATCCGCGGCCCTGCGCGAGCGGCTGGTAGACGAAGCCCCCCCGTCGCCGGCCGCGATCTGGATCCACGGCGCCTCGGTGGGCGAGCTGACCTCGGCCCGGCTGGTGATCGAGGAACTGGCCGCGCGGCATGCGGTGCAGGTCACCGCCAACAGCGAAACCGGGCGCGACCTGGCGCGCGGCTGGGGCCTTGCGGCCCGGCTGGCGCCCCTTGACCTGGCTGGCGCGCTGGAACGTTTCCTGACCGCCACCCGCCCCCGTCTTTGTGTCACGATCGAGGGCGAGTTCTGGCCGCTGCGGTCGCGCGTGCTGGCCGAACGGGGCGTGGCGCAGGCGATGATCGGAGCGCGGATGTCGGAACGCTCGGCCGGAACATGGGGGCGGCTGCCCCGCGTGATCGGCCCGATGCTTCGGCGCATCGAGGCGCTGTCGGCCCAGGACCAGGGCAGCGAGGCGCGCCTGCTGTGCCTTGGTCTGCCTGCAGCCGCGCTGCTGCCGCGCCTGGACCTCAAGCTGCTGGCGCCGGCCGCGATCACGCCGCCCGCCCCTGACGAGGCGCGTGACCGCACGGTCCTGGCAGCCTCGACCCATGAGGGCGAGGATGGTCCCGTCCTGGACGCCTTTGCCCGCATCCGGCAGGAACGACCTGATCTGCGGCTGATCCTGGCGCCGCGCCACCCCCGGCGCGCGGATGACATCGCGGCGCTGGCCACCGGGCGCGGTCTACCCCTGGCCCGCCGCAGCCAGGGGGCGCAGGACATGCCCAAGGGGGGCGTCCTGCTGGTCGACACCCTGGGCGAGATGGCCCGGTGGTATGCCCGGGCCGGGATCTGCCTGATCGGCGGCAGCCTGCGCGACCATGGCGGCCATACGCCGTGGGAGCCTGCGGCCCATGGCTGTGCCTTGCTGCACGGCCCCCATGTCGGCAACTTTCTGGAAGCGTTCGACGCGCTGGAGGCCGCAGGCGCGGCCCGTGCCGTCACCGCAGCCTCGCTGGCCGAGGACTTGGGCCGGCTTTGTGCCCGCCCTCAGGAGACGCGAGCCATGGGCGAGCGCGCCCGGACGGTCCTGACCTCGCGCGCCGGCGATCCGGCAGCCCTGGTTGACCATCTGGACAATCTTGCGAAACCCTGCGCCTGACCCGATATAACAGCCAGATGACAGGAGCGTTTCGATGATCCGCTATGCCTTGCGCTGCGAAAAGGGGCACGATTTCGACGGCTGGTTCCGTTCGTCCGACGGGTTCGAGACGATGCGGGACGCGGGTCAGGTGGCCTGCGCGCAATGCGGATCGACCCGTGTGGATCGCGGGCTGATGGCCCCCGCCGTGGCCGAAGCCCGTGCGCCGCTGAACGCGCCGCGCAACCCGGCCGAGGCCGCACTGGAGGCGCTGCGCCGACAGGTCGAGGAAAAGTCCGACTATGTCGGCCTGCGCTTCGTCGAGGAAGCCCGCGCCATGCACCAGGGCGAACGCCCGGCCCGTGCGATCCATGGCGAGGCGCGCCCCGACGAGGCCCGCAAGCTGATGGAGGAGGGCGTGCCCGTGGCACCCCTGCCTTTCATCCCCCGCAAACGCGCGAACTGACAAGGCGCCCGCGCGCAGGCCCTTGCCCTTTCTCCACGCCCCCCATAAAAGCCCCGCCGACAGTAAACCCCTGGCTGGAGGCCCGTGATGCCGCTTCTGGTGATGAAATTCGGCGGCACCTCGGTGGCCGATCTGGACCGGATCAAGAACGCCGCCCGCAAGGTGCAGCGCGAGGTCGAGCGTGGCTATGACGTCATCGTCATCGTCAGCGCCATGTCGGGCAAGACGAACGAGCTGGTGGGCTGGGTCGAACAAACCTCGCCCTTGTTCGACGCCCGCGAATATGATGCCGTCGTCAGCTCGGGCGAGAACGTGACCGCCGGCCTGATGGCCCTGACCCTGCAGGAGATGGGCGTGCCTGCCCGCAGCTGGCAGGGCTGGCAGGTGCCGATCAATACCACTGCCGCCTATTCGGCCGCGCGCTTTGTGGACATTCCCCGCAAGAACCTGGACCAGAAGTTCGCCGAAGGCTTCAAGGTCGCCGTGGTCGCGGGCTTTCAGGGCGTGTCGCCCGAAGGCCGCATCACCACGCTAGGCCGCGGCGGTTCGGACACCACCGCCGTGGCCTTTGCCGCAGCCTTCGATGCCGAGCGCTGCGACATCTATACGGATGTGGACGGGGTCTACACCACCGACCCGCGCATCACCTCACGTGCGCGCAAGCTGCCCCGGATCGCCTTCGAGGAAATGCTCGAACTGGCCAGCCTGGGCGCAAAGGTCCTTCAGACCCGGTCCGTCGAACTGGCGATGCGTTACAAGGTGCGGCTGCGGGTGTTGTCCTCCTTCGAGGACACCGACGAGAATTCCGGCACGCTGATCTGCGATGAGGATGAAATCATGGAATCGAAAGTCGTCAACGGCGTCGCCTCTTCGCGCGACGAGGCCAAGATCACCCTGGTGACGGTCGAGGACCGGCCCGGCATTTCGGCGGCCATCTTTGCGCCTCTGGCCGAAGCCGGCGTGAACGTGGACATGATCGTCCAGAACATCTCGGAAAAGGATTACGACGATCACCCGGGTTCGGTGACCGACATGACCTTCTCGGTTCCGATCAACCAGGTCGAGCGTGCCAAGCGCGCGATGGAGGAGGCCCGCCAGGCTGGCCAGATCGCCTATGACGAACTGAACATCGACACCGAGGTGGCCAAGGTCAGCGTTGTCGGCATCGGCATGCGCAGCCATGCGGGCGTGGCCGCGCGCATGTTCAAGGCGCTTGCGGACGAAAACGTCAACATCAAGGTGATCGCGACCTCCGAGATCAAGATTTCGGTGCTGATCGACCGGAAATACATGGAACTGGCCGTACAGGCGCTGCATGATGCCTTTGAACTGGACAAGGCCTGAACCTTTCCGGGCGGCCCGGGAACAGGGTCTTTGCGCAGGCAGAAGGCGGGCAAGCGATGCAGGATCGCACGGACAGCGACTCGCGCAAGCTGCTGCGGCGGCTGAAGGAGATCCTGGCGGCTGCCGGTGGCGGCCAGGACCGCCTTGACCAGATCACCCACCACATCGCCGATTCGATGGGGTCCGAGGTCTGCTCGATCTACCTGTTCCGCGATGCCGACACGCTGGAACTTTGCGCGACCGAGGGCCTGCGGCCCGAGGCCGTGCACCAGACCCGGCTGAGGCTGGGCGAAGGGCTGGTCGGCCGCGTCGCCCGCACCGGCCGCAACGTCAACACCGCCAATGCCCCGGCCGAGCCCGGCTTTCGCTTCATGCCCGAAACGGGCGAGGAGGTCTTTCCCGCCTTTCTGGGCGTCCCGATCCAGCGCGTGGGCGAGCGGCTGGGCGTTCTGGTGGTGCAATGCGCCACCGCGCGACAATTTTCCGATGACGAGGTCTATGGCCTGGAAGTGGTCGCGATGGTTCTGGCCGAAATGGCCGAACTGGGCGCCTTTCAGGGGGGACAGGCCGATGGCCTGCCCTTGGCGCATCGCTTCCCCCTGATGATCCGCGGCGGCACGGGCCAGGAGGGCGCCGCCGAGGGCCGCGTCTGGCTGCACGAGGCGCGGGTCGTGATCTCCAATCCTGTGGGCGATGACCCCGAGAAGGAGCTTGTGCGTCTGCACGAAGGGGTCAACCTGCTGCGCAGCACCGTGGACAAGATGGTTGCCGCGGCCGACATGGGCGGGGAAGGCGAACATGCCGCCGTGCTGGAGGCCTATCGCATGTTCGCCCATTCGCGCAGCTGGCTCAAGCGCATGGAAGAGGACATCCGCCTGGGCCTGTCGGCCGAGGCCGCCGTTGAAAAGGAGCAGTCCGCCGCCCGCGCACGCCTGGAGATGGCGGCCGACCCTTACCTGCGCGACCGGCTGCACGACCTGGACGACCTGTCCAACCGCCTGCTGCGCATCCTGACGGGCCAGGGCACAGACACGGGCGCCGCCATGCCGGAACGGCCCATCCTGGTCGCGCGCAACATCGGGCCGGCGGAACTGCTGGAATACGGACGGCGCCTGAAGGGCGTGGTTCTGGAGGAAGGGTCCGTCGGCAGCCATGCCGCGATCGTGGCGCGCGCGCTGGCGATCCCGCTTGTCATCCATGCCAGCCGCATCACGAGCGAGGCATTGAACGGCGATCCGATCCTGGTCGATGGCGATCAGGGCATCGTCCACCTGCGTCCCGAGGAATCGGTCCACAAGGCGTTCCTGGACAAGATCGCCATGCAGGCCGAGGCGCAGGACCGCTATGCCGGCCTGCGCGATCTGCCGGCCACCGGCACCTGCGGCACGACCATCCAGCTGTACATGAATGCGGGCCTGATGGCCGACCTCCCCTCGCTGGAAGGATCGGGCGCCGAAGGGGTGGGGCTGTTCCGCACGGAGCTTCAGTTCCTGATCCGCAACCACGTCCCCCGGCGGGCCGAGCTGGCGGGGCTTTACGCGCGCGTCATGGACAACGCGCAGGGCAAGCCGGTGATGTTCCGCACGCTGGACATCGGCTCGGACAAGGTGCTGCCCTACATGAAGCCTCAGGACGAGCCGAACCCCGCGATGGGCTGGCGCGCGATTCGGGTGGGCCTGGACAAGCGAGGCGTGCTGCGGATGCAGCTGCAGGCCCTGATCCGAGCCTCTGTCGGCCGGCCGCTGCACGTCATGTTTCCCTTTATCGCGGACATCACGGAATACGAGGCCGCCCACCGCATGCTGATGCAGGAAATGGCGCGCGAACAGCGGCTGGGTCACCAGATGCCCACCGATGTGCGCGTGGGGGCGATGCTGGAAACACCTTCCCTGGCCTTTGCGCCCCGGCGGTTCTTCGAGATGTGCGACTTCATCTCGATCGGCGGCAACGACCTCAAGCAGTTCTTCTTTGCCGCGGACCGCGAGAACGAGCGCGTACGCCGTCGCTACGACACGCTGAACGTGTCGTTCCTGGCCATGCTGCGCCAGATCATCGTCCGCTGCGAGGAGGCCCGCGTGCCCTTGTCCTTCTGCGGCGAGGATGCGGGACGCCCCATCGAGGCCCTGGTCTTTGCCGCCCTTGGCATCCGGCGCCTGTCGATGCGCCCCGCCTCGATCGGTCCGGTCAAGCATCTGATTCGCCGCATTTCCATCGCGGAGTTGCGGCAGGTCATCGAAATGGCCGAGGCCGAGGGCCTGACCAGCGTGCGCGGTCCCGTCACGTCCTGGCTTGCGCGCCAGTAACCACCATGTTGCTTGCATGCCGGATCGCCGGGCAGTATCGGCGGATTTCCGGAGGCAATCGTCAGCGCGCTTGCTGCACTGCGGCAGTCGGATTATAATCCACAGGGTTTTTCGAGACATCTCCGAACATGAAGCGTCGCCAATTTCTTAATGCCGCAACTGCGTTGGCTGCCGGTGGATCGCTGATGGCGATCCCGGCGCAGGCCCAGGTCCCGCAGGAGGGCGACGTCCAGTCATTCGGCCCCCCCATGCCCGAGCCATTCGGCTTCGAGCAGGTGGCGGCTCTGGCGGCCGAACGGGCTCAGCAGGTCTATGTCCAGCCCGTTTCGCAGCTGGTCGGCAGCTTTGCCGACCTGAACTATGACCAGTACCGCGCGATCCGCTTTCGCCGGGACCGCGACCCTTGGGCAGGCAGCAAGCAGTTCGGCATCGACCTTCTGTCGCCCGGAATGATCTTCTACGAGCCGGTGCAGATCAACCTCGTCCGGGGCGGCATGCCGCAGCCGATCCCCTTCGACCCGTCGATGCTGGAATTCGACCCGTCGCATTTCCCCGACGGGGCCGACCTCACCACGATCGGAAACATGGGCTGGTCGGGGTTCCGGGTCCGCACGGTGCTGAACCGGCCGGGCGTCATGGACGAGTTCCTGGTCTTCCAGGGCGCCAGCTATTTCCGGGCCGTGGCGCGCAACACGCTGTACGGCCTTTCGGCCCGCGGCCTCGCCATCAAGACCGGCAGCCCGGACGGCGAGGAATTCCCGCTGTTCACCGACTTCTGGATCCACGAGCCCGACGAGGAC
>VGDE01000057.1 GCA_016869875.1 Alphaproteobacteria bacterium | reverse complement strand
ACTTCTCACGCCCTGGCAAGCCCACGGATCGAGCCATCGTGGCGCCACCGGATCGAGCCCGATGGGGAGGGGCTTCATCGAGGCGTTCAACAGCAAGCTCAGGTCGGAATGCCTGAACGCGCACTGGTTCATGAGCCTTGCGGACGCGCAGGAAAAACTGGAGACTTGGCGTCGGCACTACAACGAAGACCGACCCCACAGCGCGATCGGATACAACGTCCCGATCACGCTGCATTACCCGGCGGCGTCACCAGCCCGCCGCCATGACCGAGCCGGAAAACCCCAGCATCCGGCGAAGGTTGGGGAGCAGAGCAACCTCGGGCTGTTAAAGGCAGACGCGAAGTTCTGGCTGGGCTCCGGCCCCCCAGCCAGAACGGAACAGTCCCGGGACGCCTTTGCGCGGTCCTGGAGATGGCCGAACATGATCTCGATCCCGTCGCGGCGGCCGGAACGGTGCGTTTCGGCGTGATGGAGGTGCCGCGGGACATCAGGCCCGAGTGGCAGGGCCCTGTTCCTTTGTCCTCCAGGGCCTCCCGCGACCCGTAGCCCTACCGGCCCCGGCTGGCAGCCCGGACGGGCTGCGGCAGCGGTGTTACCCGGCCCAGGATCAGGAAGAGGCGGGCTGGACGGCCTCCGGCTTCCGTGACGGCAGGCCGCCCGATGTTCCTGCCGCCCGCGCGCAGGCAAATGATCCATCCGAGCGCCTCCTGATCTGCGCCTGTCGGCCGCTCGGGAGGTCCCGCTGATCCTGTGGTTCCCCGTTGCTGAACCTAGCCCGGGCGCCGTCCGGTGCGCCTTCCGGCGGGCGGCGCCGGGTTCCGGAACAGCCGCCTCCAAGGCCGGTCCTGGCCTTATAGGAGCGGAGATGCCCTTTCGCGGCGGCCGGAGCAGGGTCGTGCCGCCGCTCGCCCTCCTCGCCTCCACCGGTTGCAGAAGGTCCCGCGCTGGCTTTGTTTCCTGGCGCTCCGCACCGCCGCGCGCCGTTGCGGCTGATGACGATCATGCCGTTTGGAGCGCGCCGGCCGTAACGGCGGGACGGGCCGGCGCTTTGGGGGGAAGAAGGGCGGCAGGCGGGGCACCTACGCCTCGCCGCCCCAAAAGGGTCGCTTGTCGTTGACCTCTGCGTGCGCCCAACCAAGGCTGCAGGCCCAAGATCAACGAGACAGCCTCCTGCGCTTTGCATATTTCCGGTGAGTCCGTCCCCGTCCGGTTCTTCAAAAGCAATAGTTCTTACCGGAAAAATCGGCTTGCCTTCAGGTCAAAGCACTAATCGGAACAATGAGCGGAAAATGGCCTCGAAGTTTTTTTGAGGCAAAGGATAGGTCAGTACCGGAACGCTTTCACTCCAAGTGCCGTTCAAGAGTGATGGAAGGAGTAGCTCGATGATCCGTGCGGTTCTCGTCACTGTCATCGCCCTCGTCGCCACCTGGTCGTTGGGCGTGCTGTTTCACGATCGCAGCGGCGAGAACCGCCACCGGCAGCCGATGGCCTCTCTTGAGGACCAAGGCACGCGACCGGTGAGGCTGGAGAGTGACGTCGTGCACCCTGCCAACATCCGCAAGCATCCTCACCCCACGTCAACGCCGTCCGATCTGACACTAAAGGCCGTCCTTGCTCCCGTGCCGCGTCCCGCGAAGGTCAAGACGTCCCGCCCTCTGCCCCGTCCCGCCACACCAAGTCAGATCGTGAACGGTGCCCCCGTACCGGTACCGCCGGCGTCGCTGCGCAATGCCAGCGACCTGTCCTGCATCGCGGTGGCCATCTACCACGAGGCACGTGATCAGGAGGATTTTGGCCAACGCGCTGTAGCTTCGGTGATTCTTCAGCGTGCTGCCGTGCCGCACCGCTGGGGCGACACAGCCTGCAACAACGTTGTTCCGACGCAGTTCAGTTTCATGACCTCGCGTTACGACTTCGCGCCGATCGATGACTTGAAGGCGTGGGAAAAGGCGGTGCGCTTCGCCGCGCGTGCCTTGCTTGAAGGGCCGATGCCGGAACTGAAAGGCGCCGACCACTACCACACCACGGCTGTGCTGCCAAAGTGGGCGCCAAGAATGGACCGTGTTCAACTGATCGACGACCATGTCTTTTATGTTGATCCTCGTTCGTCCTTCTCGCTTTAGAATCCCGACCCGTTGATCTTGGACCTGCAGCCTCCGTCGGGCGGCGTGCAGAGGTCAACGACAAGCGACCCTTTCGGGGCGGCGGAGGCGCAGGTGCCCCGCCTGCCGCCCTTCTTTCCCGGGAGCGCCGGCCTGTCCCGCCGTCACGGCCGGCGCGTTCCAGACGGCACGAGCGTCATCAGCCGCAACGGTGCGCGGTGCCAGGAAACAAGGTCGGCGCGGGACCCTTTGCAACCGGTGGAGGCGAGGGGGCAACCGGCGGCCCGCCCTCGCTCCGGGCGCCGCGAAGGGGTATCTTTGCCGTGATGAGGACAGGCCCCTGAAGGCGGCTGTTCCGGGACCCGGCGACGGCACCGCGACCCGAAATCCACCCGGGCTGCCAGCCGGGGCGGGTTGCGAGTCGCGGGAGGCCCCGAAGGACAAGGGAACAGGGCCCTTCCACTCGGGCCTGATGTCCCGCGGCACCTCCATCACGCCGACACGCACCGTTCCGGCCACCGCAACGGGATCGAGGTCATGTTCGACCATCCCAGGAACGGGCAAAGGCGCCCCGGGACTGTTCTGCTCTGGCCGGGGAGCCGGAACCAAGCCGGAACTTGGCGTGTCCTGACGAGCAACTAGATGGTTCGGCCGTCCAATATGTGCGCATGGAGAAACGACGGGATCCTGAGATTCAAGGTCCGGCCACACTGAGCATCAGAGCCCCATCAGGGACGGGGCTTTGAGAGCGAGGGTTGAGAAGGTTTCGCGGCAGCGGGCGCATCGGGTGGCGACGCGCATTTTCCTCCAGCCGGCCGCATGCTCCTGATGCGGTTGCGCCTCTTGACGCAGGTAACGAAGGCCTTGCGGGATTTCTGGGCCGGGACGCACAGCTTCGCCCCCTTGTCCTTCAGCACCTCTTGCGGCCAGACCGCATCACAGCCCCTTGTCCGGCAGAAGCCCGCCGGCCCGTGGCAGGCTGCCCGGCAGCACCGCCCCGCGCTGTCGCCGCCGTCGGTCCGGCAGAGGTGCCGAACCCGGTCGGGCAGTCCCTGGGATCGGTGGCTACGTTCGGACTGGTGCTCGTGCCGCTCTTTGTTCGGGTCCGTCTGGCGCGCATGCCGTTCTTGCGCAGGAAGGCGCAAGGCTGGGCAATGCCTTCGGACCGTTTGCATCCATGATGATGATCGCCTTCACGGAGCTTTCGCGGGCCGGGTCCGTCATGATCCGGGCGCCTGAAATCGATGGGTTCGGGGGCTGGAGATACTCTCGAAGTACAGCATCGGCGGCTGAGAAAAAGTTGCTGAGCGTCAAGCGCCAAGAACCATGCCTCCGGCCATTCTTGCTTGCTCATGAATTTGCCGAAACACCGTCTTCCGACAGGAGGCCACATTTTTGAAGTTGTAGATAGACTGATCGAGAGCACGCCCGGGTGATAGCGGCGCGACCAGAGCTGCTATCGATTTCCCTTAAGTCGAGTCGAAGATGACCATGACATATGGGTCCGGTGCGTCTTGCGGATCCCCATGCTGCCTTACGCGCTGCTGGTTCAAACGGGAACCGGATGGTTCACGCGCAGGTATTTTTGAATCTTCGTGCCGTCGATGGTTGGATGCTTCTATAGAACTTGCAGGTAGCCGGACAAGTCCAAAGGATCAGATTGGCCGTTCATCAACATTCTTGGGCCAACTGGATTGGCCGCCGAAAGCCTTTCGGAAGGCAGGGCGGGCCGTGCAGCGGGAAAGGTAGGCAGCGACGGCGGGCCGCGCTTCGACAGAGGCAATCCGGTCGGCCATCCAGAGGGAATATCCAAGCTGGCAATCAGCGCCGGAAAACTCGGTCAGAAGCCAATCAGAGTCCTCCAGCCAGTCATCCAGCAGGTCAAGAGCCGCAGACAGACGTTGGGATGCCGCAGGTTCCGCACGACGCGCCACATGCTGAAGCAAGGTTTCGGCAAAGTGCAGCCAGTCCAGCCAGCCGATGCGCCCCGCGCCGCCTGGCTGACGCCACAGATCGGCCGCGCGCGTTTCGCACAGCCATTCGGTCATGGCGCCGGTTTCGTGCATCGTCACCTTGCCGTCCCGCAGCGCGGGTGGGCGGGGGGGATGCAGTGCCGCATCCAGCGTGTCAGGGCATTCCAGCCGTTCCAGTTGATAGGGGCAACCGATCTCTTCCAGCAGCCACAGGATCCGGCTGGAGCGCGAAAATGGCACATGCCAAAGTGTCAGGTCCGTCATCCTGTCCTTCCTGTGGTGTGGGCATCCCTCGTCGTCGGGCCGGCCCTTGTTCCTGCGGTCCGCGTCCGCAGGTGGACAACGGCCCTTGCTGGACAACGACCGGGTTCCTGATTTGATCCCGAAACAGCGCGGCAGTGTGTCGAAAAGATCAACTGCAATCATCTCGCAAGTCTTCGTCCGGAGGCCGCCGCAAACCTCTTTATCTGTCGCAAGCTGCACAGGCATGGGCAAGGCACGTGGCGGCTGTCAGTCGCAACCCTTACCCGCCTTGACCGGCAGAAGATCGACCTGTGCCTTGTGAGAAACGGATCCGTTAATCTTTGCAGTTCGGACCAGGCGCCCTCTTGTGTTGACGACCAGTGACGGGACAGCATGTTCAGACATAACCAGCCTCCTGCAGCAGGAACCTTCCATGATGAACTTTTTTACCAGCAAGCTTACCGGGCTTGTCTCCCGGACAGTGCACGACCTCCGACTCCGATTGGTTCCTGTCGCGCAGGAAAGCCGCGCAGGCGACGACCTGGTCACGGGCATGCAGCACTCGGACCGCATCGCTGGCGGTCCCGGTGCGGACGTGCTGGTAGGAGGCAGAGGCTCGGACCAGTTCGTCTTTTCGCCCGGCGATCTGGTCCTGTCGCGGGGACAAGACAATGGCCACCGCGGCCTTGTCGACACGGTGGTCGATTTTCACGGGGCAGGAACCAGCGGTACCGGCCAGCAGGACCTGATCCGCCTGGAAGGTTTTGGTGCGGGAACAACGCTCAGATTTGCGGGCTATCTGCAGGGTGACCGCGCGGCGCAGTATTACAAGGTCGTTGACCCAACCACACCGGGCGCCGACGGTTTGATCCTGGTCCGGATGGCGGATGGCATCAGAAAACTGGGCAGCGCCGATGTGGTCGTGGTCCCCCGCAACACCCCCCCTGCCTTTTCTGCCGACGAGTTCCAGTTTGCGCTGGACGAGAACAATGCGCCGGGCGTTGTTGTCGGCCGTGTCCCGGCGCGCGATCCGGACGGCGATCGGCTGACCTACAGGATCGTCGAGAACCACGATGGCGATCCTGCCACGGATGTTCCTTTCCGCGTGGACGGCAAGGGCAATATCATCGCCACCGCACCGCTGGACTTTGAATCAGCGACCAGCCACAGCTTTACCCTGCGCGTCACCGATGCCAAGGGTGCATCCGACACCGCTGCGATCACGGTCACGGTGAACGACCTGCCCGAGCAGTCGCCCCGCGATTTTGTTGTGGCCAATGGCTTCGGCTCACTGGAGCTTCACTTCGGCAACGGACAGGGTGGGTCGGACCGTGCGGAATACCTGCCGGGACGGTTCGGGTCGCTCGTGCTGGGCGACATGGATCGGGACGGCGATCTTGATATCGTTTTCGAGGGAGAGAGCGGGATCGAATTGCGCCTGAACAATGGCTCGGGCAGCTTTGGTGAACCGCAGTCGGTGGCGCCGGGGCTTGACCAGGCGACCCTCTTGCCGGGGGACCTGAACAATGACGGAAACCTCGACATCCTGGTTCTGCAACGCGATGGGGTCACCCTGCTTCTGGGTGACGGAACCGGCGCCTTCACCCAAGGTGAAAGGCAGGAGGTTTCGTCGGGTGAATTCCCATCCGGAGCTTTGGGTGACCTGAACGGCGACGGAAACCTCGACCTTCTGATGGCCAGTGCGGAGGCTGGCGGGCTGAGCGTGTGGCTTGGTGATGGCCGGGGCGGCTTTGCCCGAGGCCCATCGCTGGCTGGCGAACATGGTGGTTTTGCACTGGGCGATCTTGACGGGAACGGCGTGCTCGACCTGGTCACTGCCAACCCCAGCAACTTCGAGAGCACCGACCACAGTATCAGCATCCGGCTGGGGAATGGCGATGGCAGCTTTGGTTCAGCTTCAACCCTCACGATCGACGGCCCTCCGGGTCCTCTGGCACTGGGCGACCTGAACAACGACGGCATCCTGGATATCGTCGCGGTGGCGGGCTCGCCAGATTTTGACGGCCCCAGCAAGCTGAGTCTTCATTTCGGCGATGGAACGGGCAAGTTCATCGAGGGACCGCAAACCGAGATCATCGACTACCGCGCGTCGTTGATGTCGTTGTTCCTGCGGGATCTTGATGAGGATGGTGATCTGGATGTCGGAGTCACGTCTGCAACAGGGCGCAGCGCCCACCTCCATACGTTCCTCAACGATGGCGATGGCAATCTGGACAAGGCTTCGGGGATCAGCCTCATGCGGTTCCCCGGACCGGTGGCCGTCGGCGACCTCGACGGGCCGGCACGCCTGACGCCGTCGGGCCTGCCGGATCCGGGGCCGCTTGTCCCGATGACTGCCGAACTCGACTGGATGTGACACCGACGGCGTGCGGGCATCGGCCCGCACCCGCCACAGGTCAGATCGCCGCGCAAGCGTGCCAGCCACCGCTGTGGGATTTTGACCGGTCCTGAACACGGGGCGGCACCCGTGCTGCCTTTTTCCGCTGGCTCGGGGGACTGATGGGCCTGATCAGACCGCCGATGCGTGGCGGAGGTCGGCATCGATCTCCTCCGCGACCAACTGCTGCAGCGTCCAGATATAAGAGTCATAGATGCCGTGTTCGGCCAGGCCCCGCACCGTACGCAGCAGGTACTCGGCCCCGGATCCCGCGGCGCCTGCGGCGCGGGCCAGCCGATGCGCCTGCTGCTCGATCGTCAACTGCGCCACTTCTGCGCCCACCGGGTCCGCATAAAAGGTCAGCGCGTCCTCTCGCCCCCGCTCGGTCTCGACCTCGATCCAGCAGGCGTTGGCGGACAGTTCGTGCGCGACCAGTTCCCGGCGCAGGATGGCTCGCAGGGACTCCACCTCGGTGCCCTGTTCCACCTCAAGCACCAGACCGTCGCAGCATCCCCCCTGTGCCAGCGCCAGCATCAGGCCGGGTCGTTCGGGGGTGCCCCGGAAATGATCCAACGAGATCGAAAAGCTGCGATGCCACCCGATCGCCTGGCCCCGGCGGCGTGCCTGGACGGCAAAACCGGGATTCCAGATCAGCGAACCATAGGCGAAGATCGGGATCGGGCGCAGCCGGTCCTGCGTCAGCCGGTCTGCCAGCGCGTCCAGGTCGTCATCCTCCAGCATCCTCCAGCGAGGGTCATGCAGCGGACCCTCGGCTGCGGCCACGCGGGCGACATGATCATCGGAAAGAATAATGGGGCAGATGCTGGACATCAGGTTCCTGCGGGTGGTGAAGGTCAGCACCCTTACTTGGCCTTGACGCGCCCGCAGTCAATCACGTTCCGGCAGAAAACGGACCAGCGGGTCCGGGAACTTTGCAGATGCAGGCATCGGGCTGTTTCACCCTCAGGAAGGCAGGGGGAGCGGCACTCCGAAGGTTGTGGCAGCGACTGCGCCTGCACGGGTGTTGCCGGATCAGGGGCGTGTTCTGCCGACGGGGCTATTACCGATGCAGATGCATCTTTGTTGCGGCCGGGGATGGCGCGGCGGCGCATGCCGTCCGGCCTTTCCTTTGCGACATGTGCGGCAAGCGGCTTCTTTCCGGTTCGTAACAGACAGCCGTCCGACCTGTACAATGAACAGCATCGCGGAATTGCCGATAAGCCACATGTTGCGACGCATGCAATCGGACTGTCCCGGCACGGCGACCTGTGCCGGGAACTTCAACAATCAGGCTCCGATAAAGTCGCGCACGAACGGGGTGGCGGGTTTCTGGCGGATGTCGACAGGCCTGCCGATCTGCTCGATCCGCCCCATGGACATGACGACAACCAGGTCCGCCAGTTCCATCGCCTCGTCCTGATCGTGGGTGACAAAGACCGTGGTCAGTCCCGTCTCGTCATGGATGTCGCGCAGGCCCTGGCGCAATTCCTTGCGGACCTTGGCATCCAGTGCGCCGAAGGGTTCGTCCAGAAGCAGCATCCGCGGCTCGATGGCCAGGGCGCGGGCCAGGGCCACGCGTTGCCGCTGACCACCCGACAGCTGGGTCGGATAGCGGTCGCCGATCTGGGGCAGCTGGATCAGGTCCAGCAGCTTCAGGACCCGGCGCTCGATTTCGGCCTTGGTGGGGCGCGTGGCCCGCGGCCGCGCGCGCAGGCCATAGGCGATGTTCTCGAAGACGGTCATGTGCCGGAAGAGCGCATAGCTCTGGAACACGAAGCCCGCGCGCCGGTCCTGGACCGTCATTCCGGTGGCATCCTGCCCGTTGAACATCACCCGCCCGGAACTTGGGAACTCCAGCCCCCCCAGAATGCGCAACAGTGTCGTCTTGCCCGAGCCCGAGGGACCAAGCAGCGCCACCAGCGCGCCCGAGGGGATGGACAGCGAGACGGGATGCAGCGCGGTGGTGGCGCCGAATTCCTTGGCGATCTCGTCGATCTGGATATGCATGGAGCCTCTCAGTGTCTGCGGGTGGCTGCAAGCTGGTCGGCGTGACGCAGCTCCAGCACGGTTTTCAGGGTCAGCGTCAGAAGGGCAAAGCCGGTCAGCAGGGCCGCCATCGAAAAGGCCGCCACTGACAGGTATTCGTTGTAGAACATCTCGATGGTGATCGGCATGGTTGCGGTCTGGCCGCGGATCTTGCCGGACACGACCGCGACCGCCCCGAATTCGCCCATCGCGCGGGCGGTGCAGAGCAGCGCGCCATAAAGCAGCGCCCACCGGATGTTGGGCAATGTCACCGTGCGAAAGGTTCGCCGACCCGAGGCGCCAAGGGTCAGCGCGGCCTCTTCCTCGGCGCGACCTTGCTCGATCATCACGGGGATCAGCTCGCGCGCGACAAAGGGGAAGGTCACAAAGACGGTGGCCAGCACGATCCCCGGCACCGCAAAGACGATGGGATAGCCCTGCGTCACCAGCCAGCCGCCAAGGGTCGAGTTCGCCCCGAACAGAAGCACGATGCAGAGGCCCGCCACGACCGGGCTGACGCTGAACGGCAGGTCGATGAGGGTGATCAGGAAGGCCTTGCCGCGAAAGTCGAACTTGGTGATGAACCAGGCGGCAGCGATGCCGAAAACCGCGTTCAGCGGAAGGGCTATGGCGGTGATCAGCAGCGTCAGCCGAATCGCGGACATCGCATCGCGGCTTTGCAGGCTGGCCACGGCGGCGCCCCAGCCGCGCGCAAGTGCCTCGGCAAAGACCGCGACAAGGGGTGCGCCGACCAGCAGGGCCAGACCGCCAAGGGCAATGACGATCAGGGCCGCGCGCGCCAGGGGCGATTCTTCGGTGGGCCTGCGGAACGTGCGGACCGGCTGGACGCTGCGGGGCAGGTGCAGGGTGGCGTCAGACATGACCGATCCTTCTGCGGCTGAAGATCTGGATGAGGTTGATGGCCAGAAGCATGGCAAAGCTGATCACCAGCATCGCGATGCCGATGGAGGCGGCGGCGTCATAGTTGAACTCCTCCAACTGGATGACGATCAGCAGGGGCGCGATCTCGGTTCGCAGGGGAATGTTGCCGGCAATGAAGATGACCGAGCCGTATTCCCCAACGGCCCGCGCCAGGGACAGCGCGAACCCGGTCAGCGCGGCGGGCATCAGCATCGGGGCGACCACGTGGCGCAGGGTGTAGAGGCGCGAGGCGCCGAGCGTGGCCGAGGCTTCCTCGACCTCGGCCTCGATTTCCTCGATGACCGGCTGGACCGTGCGCGTGACAAAGGGCAGGCCCACAAAGACCAGTGCCAGAAAGATGCCCCACTGGGTATAGGCGATCTTCCAGCCGATCTGGCCGGCCAGGCTGCCCAGCACGCCGTTCGGGGCATAAAGCGCCGTCAGGGCGATGCCCGCCACGGCCGTGGGCAGAGCGAATGGCAGGTCCACCGCCGCGTCCACCAGCCGCTTGCCGGGAAAGCGATAGCGGACCAGCACCCAGGCCAGGATCACCCCGAAGACCAGGTTGAACATGGCCGCGAGAAAGGACAGGCGGAAGGACAGCCACAGCGCCGCCCAGACCCGCTCGCGGTTCACGACCTCCCAGACATTGGCAGGGCCGAAACTGACGCCCTTCCACAAAAGGGCGCCGATGGGCAGCAGCACGACGATGCTGAGCATGGTCACGGTGATCCCGGCCGACAGGCCCAGGCCTGGCATCGCGGTCCGCTGGATCAGGGGGGTGCGCATGGTGCGGCTCATTTCGCGGTATAGATCTGGTCGAAGATTCCGCCGTCACCAAAGTGCTCGGGCTGGATCTTGGCCCATCCGCCCAGATCGTCGATGCTGACCAGCTCAAGGTCCGGGAAGCGCGCCACGTCCTCGGGATTGGCGGCGCTGTCGTCCCAGGCACGATAGTAATGCTTGAAGGCCAGGGCCTGACCTTTGGACGTGTAGAGAAAGTCCAGATAGGCTGCAGCCAGGTTGCGCTGCTCCTCGTTGGCGATGTTGCCCTCGACCAGGGCCACCGGCGGTTCCGCCAGGATCGACAGCGAGGGCACCACGATGTCGAACTGATCCTCGCCCAGTTCTGCCAGCGCCAGATAGGCCTCGTTCTCCCAGGCCAGCAGGACGTCGCCGATGCCGCGTTGCGCAAAGGTGGTGGTGGCGCCCCGTGCGCCGGTATCGAGAACCGGCACATGGGTGAACATCTCGCCCACGAACTGGGCCGGGTCACGGCCGTTTTTCTCGGCCCAGGCCCAGGCGGCCAGATAGTTCCAGCGCGCCCCGCCGCTGGTCTTGGGGTTGGGCGTGATAACCTCGACCCCGTCCTTCACCAGATCGCCCCAATCTTGGATGCCCTTCGGGTTTCCGTCACGGACCAGAAAGACGATCGTCGAAGTATAGGGGCTGGAATTATGAGGCAGCTTGGACTGCCAGTCGGCGGGAAGCTTGCCAGTGGCCTCGGCGACGCGGTCAATGTCGCTGGCCAGGGCCAGGGTGACCACCTGTGCGTTCAACCCGTCGATGACGGCGCGCGCCTGTGCGCCCGACCCGCCGTGACTGGTTTCGATTTCGGGGGCCGCATTGCCTTGCGCAGTCCATTGCTCGGTAAAGGCCTCGTTGACCTCGCGGTACAGTTCGCGGGTGGGGTCATAGCTGACATTCAGGAGGCTTTGCGCCTGGGCGGCAGGTGCCATGACCAGCAGGGCCAGCGCCAAAGCAGTCGGAGGGAAGTGGGTAAAGCGAATGGTCATGACGGTCCTCGGTCAGGCGGAAAGGGGTGTGGCGCTGTCCCCGGCGGGGGAGAGGGTGCGGCTCAGATGCCGGTAGGGGTCAGGCGGCCAAAGGGCAGGCCGGTCGTCTTGGTGTCGCGCACCGTGCTCGAGCCGCGCGGGTCGGAAGGGCGCGCAAGCTGAGGTCCCTGGAGTGCAGTGCTGGCGGCGATGGTTTGCATGGCTTGGTCCTCCTGAGGGTCAGTGGCGTGGGCCGCCGGGAAGAGGCTGGACGCGGGTATCCCACAGCAGCGGATCGCGCCCGGCCAGAAGTTCGCTGGCGGCAATCTGCGGATCACGGCTGAAGGCGACCAGCGCCGCACCGTTCACGCGATGGGGGCGTCCTGTCCGGCGGTCGATCAGGGTGATCGCGCAGAGCGGGCGGTGGGCCGGAAAATTGTGGCGCGTGCTCATCTGTCGTCCTTTCCTGTCAGCGGCTGGCAGTGCCAATACCTAATTAACGACAGATGAGGTCGAGTTTATCAAGAAAAGAAATGTATCTGTTTTGGATGAGTCAGGAGAAGTTTATTCTCTGGCACAGGACGCTGGCAAATGAACGCACAATGCCGCAAGGCGCTGATTTTTCCGGTCTCAGCCGCCGGAAACCTGCATCGCCACCTCGGGTGAGCCCAGCATGTCCGCTAGGCTGAGCGAGTCGATCAGGATCAGGTAGGACCAGAACACCTCGGCAAAGACGCGACGCAGGCGGCAGCTGGCCTCGTCGGTGCAGTCGTCGCAGCGCTGATACGCACGGCGCGACAGGCAGGGCAGGGGAGCGATCGGCCCGTCGATCAGGCGCAGCAGCTCCGAGATCGAGATGTCCTCGGGGCGCTTGATCAGCATGTAGCCCCCAGCCCGCCCGCGGATCGAGGCAACGATGCCGGCATTGCGAATCTCGATCAGGATCTGTTCGAGGAACCGCTTGGGGGCGCCCGAGCGCTTGGCGATGGCCTCGATGGTCAGGGCCTCTGGGCGATCGCGCTGAAACTCGTCTCCCAGCACCAGCAGGGCCTTGAGCGCGTACTTCATCTTTTGCGTGATCATGAGGCCCCCGATGCCAGTGCCGACAGGGTATAAGGCAGATCTACGCCGGAGGCCAGAAAAGACGACCATTCGCTACGGGTTTGTCCTGATCCGGCATCAGCCAAAGTTATGACGATAAACCCGCTAGACAAATAACAGTATTGCGGCATGCTTGAGGGGAAAGGAATCGTCAGATGAGTTCATCCCCGACCCTCGACCTGATCGACCGCAAGATCATCGCCGCGCTGATGGAGGATGCAACTACACCCATTGCGCAGATCGCCGACAAGGTGGGCCTGTCCCAGACGCCCTGCTGGAAACGGATCCAGAAGCTCGAATCCACCGGCGTGCTGACCCGGCGTGTGGCCTTGGCCGATCCGGGACTTCTGGGCTTTGGCCTGACCGTCTTCGTGGGCATCGAAGCGCCCGACCACGGCAGCACCTGGCGCGAAGCCTTTGCCCGCGCCATCAGCCGTCTGCCCGAAGTGATGGAGGCTTGGCGCATGGCAGGCGACGTGGATTATCTGCTGCGGGTGGCAGTGCCCGACATGGCCGCCTATGACGCCTTCTACCGCGCGTTGACCGACGCGGTGCCGATCAAGAACGTCACCTCGCAATTCGCGATGGAACGGTTGCGCTATACCACCGCCTACCCGGTCAACACCCGCGACCGCTAGAATCCTGTTCCCTTTCAGGAGCGATCTTTGGAACCATAATACACGACTTACATTGTAGTGTTATGAGAGATTAGCGAGGAGAACCCCATGACAAAGACCTTGATCGTGCCCGGCCTCGACGGCTCTGCCGCGCCACACTGGCAGGATTGGTGGGCCCGCACCGACCCTAACGCCATGATGGTTGAGATGCCCGACCCCTCACGCCCGGTCCGCGAGGTCTGGGAGGCTGCTCTGGCGGTCCAGATCATGTGCCATCCCGATAGCATCCTGGTGGGTCATTCGCTGGGGGCCATCACCATCGCCCATCTGCTGGCGCGCTGGCCCGGTCTGCGCGTCCGCGCCGCCCTGCTCGTGGCGCCTGCCGATCCGGCCCAGTCTGAACGCACCCGTCGTTTTGGCGGCCTTCCGCACACGCCCTTCGATCAGCCGTCGATCCTTGTCGCCAGCCGGAACGACCCCTGGATGCCGTTCGAACAAAGCCGCCAGCTGGCCGAAACCTGGGGTTCGGTGCTGCATGACCTGGGGCATGCGGGTCATGTGAACGCAGCCTCGGGCTTTGGTCCATGGGCGGGTGGCAAGGCGTTGCGCGACCAGTTGCTGGTCCGGACGCAGCGTCCGTCGATCCTGCGCCGTCTTTGGGGTGGCACACCTGCCGCTGCCCGCATCTCCGCCTGAGTCCATCCTGCAAGAGGAAACCCAGCCATGTTCGACATTCATACCGAATCGCATCTGCGCCTCAACCAGGCCCGCACCGAGCCCCCTCAGCGCGACCTGCTTGTTCCTGGCGCCATCGCCCTGAATCTGGCCCTGTGGATCGGGGTCTTCGTTGCAGCAGTCTGACGTGAAGGAATGCCGCCATGAAGTTCGACATCACGACCATCGTTCCGGCGCCTCGCGTGGCGCATCTGCCCCATGTGGTCATCATCGGCGGGGGGGCCAGCGGCGTGCTGATGGCCGCCCATCTGCTGCGCGATCCCCAGGCCGCAGTGCGGGTGTCCGTGATCGAGGGCCGCCACATGCTGGGCTGCGGCGTGGCCTATTCCACCAGCCAGCCCTCCCATCTGCTGAACACGCGCGTTGCCAACATGAGCGCCTATGCGGATGATCCGGAACATTTCGGCCGCTGGCTGTCAAACCGGGGTGAAGAGACGACAGGGGCCTGCTTTGTCAGCCGTGGCACCTATGGTGCCTACATGACCGACCTGCTGGCCCCCTTGGCCAGTGATGGACGACTTCGCTGTCTGCGGGCGACCTGCCTTCGGCTGGCACCCACCGACAGGGGCGTTGCGGCGCATCTTGACGACGGACAGGTCATTCCCGCCGATGCGGCGGTGCTGGCCACGGGCCACGCCTTGCCCGAACCGGATCCGGAGAGCCTGGTGCTGGGCGCGTGGCAGGTCGCGCCGCCGCCGCCCCGCGATGGCCGCGTCGTCATCATCGGGTCGGGCCTGTCGATGATCGACCAGGCCGGTGCGCTGCTGGCCGCCGGCCATCAGGGAGAGATCGTCGCGATTTCCCGGCGTGCGCAACTGCCCCGTGTCCATGCCCCGGGCCAGCCCCTTCGGATCAGCATGGCCGAGGTTCCCCTGGGGGCGCCGGTCAGCGCGCTGATGTCCTGGCTGCGCAAACTTGCACAGCGGGCCGA
The DNA here is from genome assembly GCA_016869875.1 of Alphaproteobacteria bacterium. GTDB lineage: Bacteria > Pseudomonadota > Alphaproteobacteria > Rhodobacterales > Rhodobacteraceae > Paracoccus. The sequence continues at coordinate 1,698 of VGDE01000057.1, read as the reverse complement.
ACAGCACGGGGGCACCTGGCGCGATGCCGTTGATGGCCTGCGCCCGCACCTGCGCCGCCTGTGGCGCGACCTGCCCCAGGCCGAGCGGGCGCGCTTCCTGCGCCATGCGGCACCCTGGTGGGAGGTTCACCGTCATCGCCTGCCCCCGGAAAGTGCGGCGCCGATCGAACGGGCCCTGCGGTCCGGCCAGATGCGCCTGCTTGCCGGCCGCTTCGAAGGCGCCTCCGGCACCAGGGGCCGCGTGACGGTCCTGTGGCGGCCACGTGGCCGGGATAGCTCGCAGTCGCTGGAGGCTGTCCGCGTCATCGACTGTCGCGGCATCCTGCGCGATCCCCATGAACATGCAACGCCCCTGATCGCGGACCTGTTGGGGTCCGGCCGCGCCCGCATCGACCCGCTGCGGCTGGGCTTGGACGTCGCGCCTTGCTGGACGCTGCCGGACGCCCCGATCCTCGCATTCGCGTCATCGGTCCCGCCTCCCGTGCCGCATTCTGGGAAATCACGGCCATTCCCGAGATACGGGAACAGGTCCGCGTGCTGGCAGAGCAGCTTCAGGAGAACGAGTTGCGGCCGGCAAGATAACCTGCCCTGTTGGTCGCTTCCTGAGAACATCTGACGAACCTGCCCCTTCAAGCGCATCCCATCCCACCGGAACGCTGCGTTCGTCAGGGCGGGATGGTGCGCAGGCTCAGCAGATATCCTTCCTGATTGCCGCTGCTGCTTGACCCTGTGTCCGTTGCACATTGGACGGAAGGTCTGGCCGCTCAGGTGCGGCTCCAGGTGAAGCATCCGGCAGGAACGACCGATCCGCCAACCAGCAGGGCGCCCTGTCGGTAAAGGTCGCGCCGGTTCCGTGCCTCCATGTCAACCAGCACGATGCCCATGCCGGGGTCGGACCACACCACCGTTGCCCCGGCATCCTGCAGGACGGACGCGACCTGCTCGGGCGCCATGCCGGCGCGGAACACGATCGCCGTCAGCGGCATGTCATCCGGCACGCGCAGGGCCCATCCGCCCAGACCCAGGCTTGCCAGCGCCAGCAACAGGACGGGCTGCGCCGTTCCTGCGCGACCCGAGGGTCCGCGACCGCCGCCGCCACGCTGCATGGCCAAACCCACCGCGAGAGGCAGCAGTCCGAAAGCCGCCAGCCAAAGCAGATCCCACAGCAGGGGGGTCGCGCTGTCCACCCGGATGCGATGGATCCCCAGGATCCAATGCGACAGAACCGCGTCGATGGCATGCCACAGACCAAAACCGATCAGCAACAGTGCCAGCAGGATCCGACCGGGCGCGGCCAGCTGCCGCCTGCGCCACAGGCCGATCAGCCCCAGAACCGCCAGCAGATACATGGCCGCGTGAAAATATCCGTCCCACAGAACCTGCTGGCGAAGGTCGGAAACACCCGGAACAAGGCTGAGAAGGTGATGCCATTGCAGGATCTGGTGCAGCAGCACGCCGTCAAAGAACCCGCCCAAGGCAAAGCCCGAGGTGACCGCCGAAGCCGTCCAGATGCGATCGCTCATCCCGAACCTCCTGCTGCCGGGCGCCGAAGCAGGCCCAGGCCGTGAATGTTTCCGCGTCAGCGGCCGGGCCAGATCTCGGGGACGCCGTCCAGCTCTTCAAGCCAGGGGGCCGCCACGCTGTCCGACGGCGCGCGCCAGTCGCCACGCGGACTGAGCGCGCCGCCCGCCGAAACCT
>VGDE01000056.1 GCA_016869875.1 Alphaproteobacteria bacterium | reverse complement strand
GGGTCCTGTCCGGCTCCGGCCGGAGCGTGCGAACCATGTCTGGTCTTACGACTTCGTGCAGGACCGGACGCAGGACGGGCGGCTCTTCCGCACGCTGAATATCGTTGACGATTTCACAAAGGAGGCGCTGGTGATCCGTGTCGAGCGCAAGCTGAATTCTACGGACGTGGTCGATGCCTTGACGGACCTGTTCATCATGCGGGGACCGCCGGAGTTCATAAGATCTGACAATGGCGCAGAATTCATTGCCACGCAGGTGCGAAACTGGATCACGGCCGTTGGCGCCAAGACCGCTTTCATTGAGCCAGGATCACCTTGGGATGGAGGAGGGTCAGAAAACGGTCCGGTGGACTGTTTTCCCGACGACGGGCTATTGCGAGAGCTTCAATGCCCGGTTCCGCGACGAACTTCTGAACGCAGAGGCCTTCTACTCGCTACGGGAAGCCCAGATCCTGATCGAGCGGTGGCGGCGCCACTACAATACCGTCAGGCCGCACAGCTCACTTGGCTACCGTCCACCCGCACCGGAAACCGTTGTCCCATTGAACCCGAGACCGGCGATGCACTAACAACCAATCCGGACCACTCAATGGGGGCAGTCCATCAAGATCTTCCGCTTCTCGCTGCTTGCTTGGTTCGATACTAATCTTGGCCGTTTTGTCGGGGGCGAAGCGGACTCCTGTAATCTCTCCTAATTTTTTGAGGTTCTTCGTCAGCGTTTGACCGGGCTTCGATCTGCGAGGCGCTCACCCAAGACGCACTCGAGATCGAAACCGTTCAAAAGCGTGGCGCTGCTTGACGGACGCATGTTGAAGCTCTTCTTGCGTGCTTCAACATCCCCGCATAGGCCGGAGAAAAACCCCGGCCCACAAATGCGTTCTAAGTAGACTTGCCACTTAGAGCTTCGTGCTTCTCGGCGGTTTCTGCCGGTGTTCAAGCATACCAGGCGAGAAGACCCTCGAACGCGTTCTTTGTCTCAGTCAGCAAATAAATGCCCTTCTTGTGCCCCAGTCTCATCAGGGCCGCCCGATGAAGGTCATGGCTCTCTTTTGTGGGCAGCACCGTCACCCCGGCAAGCGTTGGCGGCGATGGCGGCTCGATCCAGATCTTTACACAGTTCAGATTGGACTCTTCGACATCCAGCGCAAGAACCTTTCCGTTCCCTGTGTCAAAGCCCATCACCTTCTTGTTTTCGTATCCCTTCCTGCCGTTCCGATCGTCGGGAACTTTGTTGATGGTCTCCCCATACCTGGACAGTAGGATCGGCAGAGCATCCAAAACGCGGAAAGTCATTCGGCGGCCTCCAATGCTTCGTTGGCTGGCTGAAGGGCTTCCCGGAGGAGGGCTTCGAGGAGGCGGGTGCGGGTGGTGTCGGCGGTCGTCAAGGCGGCCTCCAGTCGGTCTAAGAGGGACATGAGGGTGTCGATCTTCGCCACGACCCGGTGTTGTTCCGCCAAAGGGGGAAGTGGCACCAAGAGAGTTTCAACGCCACCAACCCGAAGATGTTGGACAGTCATGCCGAGCGGCTTGTCTTGCACTCGTTCCATGAGATCTGGGTCCTGCAACGAATACAGCAGGAAGCGCGCATTGATCGTATTTGGCACGAGGCGCGACAGCATCATGCGTTGTCCAAGGCAAATCTGCTCGTTTTCCGGGATGATGCAGACTTCTCCCATTGGAGCTTCTCGTGTGATCAGGATGTCGCCAGGCTCAGGCTTCCCTCGCAGGCTCCATGCTTCGTAGGTGGCCTCGGTCACGAACTTCTGGTCATTCGAGTTCATCCGACCGTTGCGCACGTTAGTGGTGCGGATCAGACGGACGCCTGAGCTGGAATACGGAGCCGTCTTGTTCTTGCAGTCTATGACCATCAGCGAGCAACGCTGAAGCGTCGACCAGCACCAACCAAGCGGAAGTTCTGGCAGGCCGGCAGGGATGGTCTGCTGTTCTTGCTTCTTGCGCTGGATTTTGGCCTCTGATGGGTTCGGATAGCCAGAGGACAAGAGTTCGTCGCGCCGTTCTTCAATCCTCTTCAAAAGATGGCTCGCTGGTTCATCCGCGCAATCCTGCTCCACCAGTTTCCCTCGAACAGCGAGATTGAGGATGGTTTGGCGGAGGGTCTTGATCTGGTCAGGGCGCGTGGTGAGGGCCGGGAGAGCCTCGAGGGCGAACGCGGCGTGGGCGCGGAAGTCCTCGGGCGTCTTGCCGGAGGCGGTCAGGCGGGCGAAGCTGGCGGCGGTGAGCTTGTCGCGCGTCTCCTCGCGGGTCTTTCGTGCCTCCTCCAGCCGATCACAGAGCGCCATGAGCTCAGCAACCTTGGAAACGATCCGATGCTGCTCTGCGAGGGGAGGGATAAGTATCGCGAGAGGATATACATCTGCTCGACTTAAGCCGGGTTTCACCCCTTTCCCGAGCGTGTCGAGATTCAGAGACTTCAGGGTGAGGAATAGATACTGGATATCGAACTCTTCTGGTGCTTCGACGAAATAGGCAACGTCTGTTGTCCACGAAGGGCCCGCGCACAAGTTGAGAGCGCCCGCAGAACCTTTTCGCCCGACAATGATAGCACCTTTATCGGTAAGGAATTCTTTCGAGTATCCGACTATTCCATTGGAGCCAAATACCGGCACAGGGCCGTTTTCGAGACGTTCGCTCGCCTTTTGTCCTTTGCCGTATCGAAGAACGAACATCCGCCCAACAGTTGATGCGCTCCACCCCAAGGGAACAGTCTTTAGTGGCGTGTTGAGTGATTTTTTCGATGCGAGTTTAACTGGCAGGTCGGTAGAGTTCTGCTCCACAAGTTTCCCACGAACCGCAAGGTCCAGAATGAACCTCCGCAACCGCGCGATCGCGTCAGGCGTCTCGCTGATCTGCCCGTATACCTCCAGCAGCCGTTCCGCGTTCATCGGGTTAGCGCTTCAGTCAGGATGGCCTTCAGCTCGGCCCGCAGGCTCTCGACCGAGGCTTCGGCCTTAGTCAGGTCGTTCAGCAGAATCTCTGGGTCGCCCCAGTCCTCGGCCTCCACATGCGGGTTCTTGATGTCGAGATTGAAGCCACGTTTGCGGATCTCGTCGATGGAGACCTTCCAAGCACGGTCGCCTTCCTCGCGGCCCTCACGGCTTGGCCCGCCCCACCATGCGGCGCAGTCGTCCAGATGCTCCAGCCGGATCGGCTTGGTCATGGAATAGGCCTTCTGCGTCTCGGGGACGCGGTGTTCCCAATACCAGATGTCCTGCGTCGGCGATTTCTTCTCGAAGAACAGCAGGTTGGTGCCGATGGAGGCGTAGGGTTTGAAGACCGAGTTCGGCAGCCGCACGATGGTGTGGAGGTTGCATTCGTTGAGCAGGTGTTCCTTGAGCCGGGTCTTGATGCCTTCGCCAAAGAGCGAACCGTCGGGCAGGACCACGGCAGCGCGGCCGTTTGTCTTGAGCAGGCGGATGATGAGGGCGAGGAAGAGGTCGGCAGTCTCACGCGTCTTGAACTGGGGGAAGTTGTTTTCGATCCCGTCTTCTTCTTTGCCGCCAAAGGGCGGGTTGGACAGGACGATGTCGACGCGTTCATCCTTGGTCCAGCTGATGAGCGGACGGGCAAGTGTGTTGTCATGCTTGACCCAGGATGGCTCCTCTACGTTGTGGAGCAGCATGTTGGTGGTGCAGAGCATGTGCGGGAGTGGCTTCTTTTCCACCGCGCGCAGGGAGGCTTGCATCGTGGCCTCGTCTTCGGGGCGCTTCACGTAGCGGTCGCGCATGTGACGCATGGCGCAGGTGAGGAAGCCGCCGGTGCCACAGGCCGGGTCCATGAGGATTTCGCCGGGGCGCGGATCAAGCTGCTGCACCATGAAAGAGGTGACGGCGCGGGGCGTGTAGTATTCGCCTGCGTTGCCTGCGTTTTGCAGGTCGTTCAGCAACTGTTCGTAGATGTCGCCGAAGTGCTGGCGTTCAGTTAAGGAGTTGAAGTCGACCTCGGAGATCTTGTTAATCACTTGCCGCATGAGCTGGCCGGATTTCATGTAGTTATAGGCGTCTTCGAAGACCGAGCGGACCACGCGGGCGCGCGGCGTAGTGGCGGGCAACTCTTTCAGGGTGGGGAAAAGCTGAGTGTTGATGAAGCCCTGAAGGTCGTCGCCGGTGATTCCCTCGGGGTCCGCCGCCCAAGCGCGCCATTGCAGGTGTTTGGGGATCGGCGATGTATAGCCGTCGTGGGTGAATTCCAGCGCCTCGTCCTGATCGTCGATGATCTTGAGGAAGAACATCCAGACGAGCTGCGACAGCCGCTGCGCGTCACCGTCGACGCCGACATCCTTGCGCATGACGTCCTGGATGGTTTTGACAAGATTTCTCATGGACATTTTGGTCAGGCGCTTTCGTCATAGAGGGCTTCCTGCAAATCGTGGATCGCCCGGAAGTAGTCAGGTTTCTTGCCAAAGGCGCGCATCAATTCGATCGGCGTGCCCATGTGAGAGAATGGGTTTATCTGAAGGATGTTCGTGTCGTCGAGGGTCAGCACCCCTTCATCTGCATACTTCTCGAGAAGAGCCTCGAGGACCGCGCGGGCCTGATCGCCGTATCGGTTGAAAATGTCCCGTTTCCTGACGTTCTCAGCGCGTTCACGGCGTGTCAGGGGCTTTGCGCCGAAGGCCACGTGGCAGACAAGGTCGAAGGGATCGAGGTCGGCGTCGATCTCGCGACCGATGAGCTCGAGGTCGAGCCCTTCCTCCGCAAGCTCATCAATAATGGCCTGCTTCTTGTCCTCTTCCTTCCAGCGGCGCAGGAAATCGTCGAGGGAGGCGAACCGCCGGGTAAGGTGCTTACGCGTGAAATCATACAGGCTCTCGGTCACCAGCTTTCCGTCGGCGTCGAGGTATTCGACACGCTCCTTGATGATCGTCGCGCCAATGCCGTCGACATAGACCTTGCGGCGCGGAGCATCCGAGCGGCCGCCGTCATCAGGGTCAGCGCCATCCGGATCGGAGCCTGGTGGTGTTGGATCGACGACAACAGTTTCCTCGTCATCAGAGCTGTCCACCGTGTTCGGCGCGTCCTCGTCCTCAGGTGGAGTCATGGGATCTTCAGGTCCGGGCTGATAAATCTGCACGGGATCGCCGTCGTAGTCCGGGTCCGCGAAGTGGGATGTTGCCCCGCGGAAATCCATCAGGGTGAAGTAATATTTCCCAGTATCCTCGTGGACGCGGGTACCTCGCCCGACGATCTGCTTGAATTCTGTCATCGAGCCGATTTCACGGTCGAGGACAATCAGGCGGCACGTCTGGGCGTCCACCCCCGTGCTGAGTAGGCGAGAGGTCGTGACGATCACAGGGTAGCTGGCTTCGGGGTCGATGAAGTTCGCCAGCTCGTTGAGGCCATCCTTGTCATTCCCGGTGATCCGCATGACGTAGCGAGGGTCCTTCGCAACAAGGTCCTGGTTTTCATTGATCAGAGCCTGCCGCATTCTACCGGCGTGTTCCTGATCCACACAAAAGACGATGGTCTTCTGCATCCGATCTCCACTTTCCTTCAGGAACTGGGTGACCCGTTTGGCGACGACCTTGGTCCGGTCGTCGATAACCAAAGTTCGGTCGAAATCTTTTGTGTTGTAGATCCGGTCCTCGACCTCGATCCCATCCCGGTCCAGCTGCCCTTGTTCCGGCCGGTAACCTTCTACGTCTCGATCGACGTGACACTTGATCACCTTGTAGGGCGCGAGGAAGCCGTCCTCGATCCCTTCCTTCAAAGTGTAGGAGTAGATCGGTCCACCGAAGTAGCTGATGTTGGATGCATACTCCGTCTCTCTTGGCGTAGCTGTCAGGCCGATCTGCGTGGCACTCGAGAAGTGCTCAAGGATTTCGCGCCAGGCCGAGTCTTCCGCCGCGCTTCCGCGGTGACATTCATCAATGATGATCAGGTCAAAGAAATCCGGGCTGAGCTCCTTGAAGATCTTCTGGCTTTCCGCTGGGCCGGTCAACGCTTGGTAAAGGCCGAGGTAGATTTGATAGGCGGTGTTGATCCGGCGTTTGCGGTCCATCGCCAGCGTGAGCTTTTCTTCGGTCCCATCCGCACGCTCAATCGTCTTTGCGTGCGTGGACAACTTCGCCATGGACCCGATGAAAGGGCGGAAATCGTTGACCATGGTCTGATCGACAAGCACATTTCGGTCAGCCAGGAAAAGAACACGTTTCTTTCGACCAGACTTCCACAGGCGCCAGATGATCTGGAATGCCGTGAACGTCTTGCCGGTGCCGGTGGCCATGACAAGCAGCAAGCGGCCCTGTCCCTTGGCAATCGCTTCGAGCGACGCGTTCACCGCGTTCATCTGGTAGTAGCGGGGCTCTTTCCCGCTGTCGAAATAGGGGTGTAGCGCGGTCTGCGCCTCGACGTTGCCCATGTCTTTCCAGGCCAGGTAGCGGGCAAGGAGCTGTTCGGGGGACGGAAATTTCTCCAGGCTCAGATGACTTTCCATGTCCGCCGAATGCCCGGTCTTGTCGTGCATGACAAAGCCATCTCCGTTGGAGGAAAAGGCAAAGGGGACACGAAGCAAGTCGGCATAGCCGAGTGCTTGCTGAATACCGTCGGAAACGGAATGACGGTTGTCTTTGGCTTCGATTACAGCGATTGGAATATTGGGTTTTACGTAGAGAACGTAATCAGCTCGCTTCTTCTTGCCTCTTGCGACCAATTTCCCTCGGACAATGATGCGGCCTGCGGTAAGCGTCTTTTCTTCTTTGATTTGGGATTGCAGGTCCCAGCCGGCATTGATCAGCGCAGGCAAGATGAACTTGCTGCAAATATCTCGTTCAGAAAGAAGACGCTTGTCCATGGTGACCTTGAATCAATACTTGCGGCAGGGTATCTGATCCGACTTGCTGTGCAAGCAGGCGCCGGGAAGGAATGTTCGATCGTCACTAATTTTCAAATGATTGGTCAAGGGATGGAAGCCGACCCCTACCTGCCAGCCTGGCCCTCGGCTGACACCATCTTGGCATCACAAACTCGATCAATTTTCGGTGTTTTAGGGCAAAAATTGACGTCGTAACGAAATCCTAAGTAACTGCTCCATCTCACATTGGAACCGAAATAGTAATTTGACTTTGGCCGGTCTCTTTCGGCTGGGTTGCAAACGGCTAACATGCTCATGCATCAGGAAGGCATGAGGGCAAGCAGTCGAAGAAGCCACTCCATTTTAGCTTGGGGCCCACTGGCATGGTGTCCCAGAAGGGTCCATGGTGGCTCCCGGAAAATGCACGCTGCTGCCGTCAGCAAGTTTGGCGAAGTTGGAAATGTTACACTGGAGACCTTGTTATGAAGGCAACCGATGCGAACCTCCTGACCTTCATCAGCAAGGCCCCGCAATTCGTGATCCCGATCTACCAGCGCACCTATAGCTGGACGGAGAAGGAGTGTCGCCAACTCTGGAACGATGTGCGCCGGGCGGGCCAAAGCACGCACATTCCCGTCCACTTCCTGGGATCGATCGTCTATGTCGAGGAAAGCCTCTCGACGAACACCAACCCCTCGCCGCAGCTCGTCATTGACGGACAGCAGCGTTTGACATCGATCATGCTGTTGCTGACGGCGCTTTCGCGGGCCATTCAGGATGGCGAGCCGGTCACCGGCTTTTCAGCCAGGAAGATCCGCGACCGCTATCTGATCGATCATCTCGAGGACGGCGATCGAGCATACAAACTCCTGTTGTCCAAGACGGACCGAACGACGCTGAACGCGGTCGTTGCGGGACATGATCTGCCCGATCAACCCTCCTTGAGGGTGAAGGAGAACTACGAGCTGTTCCTCCTCTTGCTGAAGCAGGACCCCGAAGCCGTAGTGGATATCTGCACAGGTCTGAACAAGCTGATGATCGTGGACGTGGCTCTTAACCGGGACACCGACAATCCGCAGCTGATCTTCGAGAGCATGAACTCGACCGGAAAGGAGCTGTCGCAGGCGGATCTCATTCGCAACTTCGTGCTGATGGGCTTGGAGCCAAAACTTCAGACCCGACTCTACGAGCTCTACTGGCGCAAGATGGAAGAAGGTTTCGGTCAAGGCGCCTATCTCTCCCACTTCGACAGCTTCATGCGTCACTATCTGACTATGGTGACAGGCTCGATCCCTCGGCAGGGCGACGTCTATACAGCCTATAAGTCCTATTCACACGAGCAGACCGGCAAAGGGCGTGAAGTCGAGAGCTTGGTGAAGGAGGTGTGGGAGTTCTCCAAGCATTACTGCGCGCTCGTGCTTGGTCATGAAAAGGACAAGGCGCTCGCGCTGGCCTTCAAGGATCTGCGCGAGATGAAGGTCGATGTGGCCTACCCGTTCCTGATGGAGGTCTACCGCGACTACGATACCGGAATTATTACTTCAGCGGATTTCCTTGAGATCGTCCGCATGATCGAAGCTTATGTCTTCCGCCGCGCGATTTGCGCGGTGCCGACAAACTCCGTGAACAAGACCTTCGCCAACTTTGGTCGGGAGCTGAAAAAGGACCGCTATCTGGAAAGCGTGAAGGCTCACTTCCTCAACATGCGCTCCTATCGCCGCTTCCCCCGCGATGAGGAGTTCATGGCGCGCTTGCAGGACCGTGATCTCTACAACTTCCGCAATCGCTCATACTGGCTCAGGAAGTTCGAGAACCACGGACGTAAGGAGCGAGTCCTCGTCGACGACTACACGATCGAGCATATCATGCCGCAGAACGAGAACCTGCCGAAGGAGTGGCGGGAGGCATTAGGCGAAAATTGGAGCGCCGTGCAGGAGAAGTGGCTTCATACAATCGGCAACTTGACCCTGACCGGTTATAACTCCGAATACAGCGACAAGCCGTTCGCGGAGAAGCGCGACATGGAGGGTGGTTTCAAGGATAGCCCGCTCCGGGTAAACCAGGGGCTTGGGCAGGTAGAGGCGTGGAACGAGACCGAGATCAAGAAAAGGGCAGAGCGGATGGCGCACCAGGCTGTCCAGGTTTGGGCTGCGCCCGACATCCCCAAGGACATTCTCGACACATATCGGCAGCCTGATAGCGACTCCACTGGATACTCAATCGAGGATCACCCGCATTTGATCGCGGGTAAGATACGGCAGCTTTTCGAGGAATTCCGGCGTGAGGTAAAAGCTTTGGACGCCTGTGTCACCGAGCATTTCCTGAAGCTCTACGTTGCCTACAAGGCGGAGACCAACTTCGTAGATGTCGTTCCGCAGGCCAAGGCCCTGCGGCTGTCCCTGAACATCGATCCACATGAGCTGCGCGACCCGCGCAACATGGTCGTGGATGTCACTGGTGTGGGCCGCTGGGGGAATGGAAACTCTGAGGTTCGGCTGAGCGATCCTGACGACCTTTCATATGTTGTGGGGCTTGTGAGGCAGTCTCTGGAGAGGCAGCTGGGCAATGATGAGGTTGAGGATCTCGATGGCGCGGATCTTGAGGGTGCGGACCTCGAGAACCTCCAGGGCGCCTGATGCATCCGGTCGTGCTCCGGTGACTCTGATGATGCAATGACCTGTGCCGGCTGCGGCCGGCACAGGTCTGCCATGGATTGGCGAATGAATCGTACCTGGATTGGATGGGCGAAGTCGGGCAGAAGGTGGAGAATGGCAATGGAGCTGGCGCGAACCATCGTGATGTTGCGACGAAAGAGCTCCATGTCAGCCATGGGGTTCATCTCGACGACTTATAGCCTCAGGGCCTTGTAGGCGTCCTCCAGCTTGCCCGTCAGGACAGGGCTGGGGTCTCCGCCAGGCCGTCCGGTCAGGGAGGCGCGCCGGACTTCATGGCGTCGCGCACATCTATCTCGAAGCGCATGAAGCGTGCCTTGGCTGGACCTCTTTTCCTGAAAAGACAGGAAGGCATGAATGGCTCATCTCTATAATGACAATCAGGAGGGCAGTCACGATGTCGGATAAAGACGAGCTCGACCGCCTCACAGAGCGCTTCTCAATGCCGGGTCCAGGAGAGGAGGAGTTTTTTCGCCAACGTCGCCAGCTCGGTCTTGGAGTTGGCTTGGACGAACAGGGAGAAATCGTGAAGCAGATCAAGATTAATCCAGCCCTCATCGCCATCCGACGCGTGGACGACCTGTCTGCGGAAGTCTCCTACGCTGGCGTCGTCCTCATCCCCACAATCGGGCTGAGCGGCGGGCTGTGGAGCGATCAGGAGGTCGAAGAGCTGCGTCCTCGCGTCATTGGGCTGATCGAGGACCAGATCGAGCGCATGTCCGCCCATAAGCGCATGGATATCCTCGCCGCCGTGCGCGAAGCTCTTCGGTCATAATGGCCAGATTAACTATGTTTTTCTTCGTCTCGTTTGAAACTGACCAAGCTTCTGTTTAGCGGCGCAACCGAGCGGCCGCTGGAACTGGCTGCCTGATGCGAGCGACCCGACCCAAGATGTCGGCATCGCTCCTGATGGCCCTAAGCAGGAGACGGTCGTGCACGCCGAAAACCATATCCCGATCACGCTGCCCCTCGCGCCGAGGGGAGACCGCCCAGTTCAGCTTAAACCCGACAGCCCCTTCTCGGGCCACATGGTCGTCCGGAGTGGGGGTGTGATCCCGCAGGTCGTGGAAATTCAAAGATATCGAGATGAACATTGGCTTGGTGCTGGCAATGAGACCTGATGTGGTCGACGTCGAGAGACCGGTCATGTTCGCCTGGAGGGAACCGCAGACGGGTGCGCAGAAACGTCACTTCTTCGATTTTCGGGTGAGTAAGCGCAATGGTGACCGTGTGGCGGTCATGGTGAAGCCTGGCAGGAAGCGCTTCTGTGCCAACTTCCTCGCGCAGGCGCGCGAAATTGCCGATCGTGTCACCGCAGATTTCGCGGACGATGTGGTGCTGATGACCGATCGAGACATTTGCCCGATCGAACTGCACAACGCGTCCTTCCTCGACAGCCTTAAAGAAGTGGACCCTGAAGCGGACGCGGCCGTCCGGCGTGCCATGCGTAGAATCATTGGTGCGCGGCGGATCAGCGACATTGTTTCGGAAGTGGGTCTGCGCGGACGTGGCTTTCGCGCGGTCGGACGGCTGTTGCGAGGCTGGATTTTCAAAGCTCGTTCAAAGCGCCTAAATATGCGCTTGGTTTCCATGACGAAGTGATTGTCGACGGCGTCTCCTATCGCACGCATGTACGCCGGGATCGGGGATATGTCTTCGTCCGCACGGATGGGAAAAGTAGCCGAGAGTTTCGACGATGGAAGAATCGCCCATCTGGTTCAGAAGGGGTTGCTGACCCATCGGATCGATGCATTCCTGCCGGAAGAAATGCAAAATCGCCAAAAGTCGGAAGCCACGATCCTGTCGTCTCTTGATGGGAGGCAGGCGGATGAACTGGCGATGCGCTTGGCCTTTGTCGAAGTTTTGCTCGAAGTCGAAGTGGCCGGCAAGGTAACTCGCACGGATGCCTCGATGCAGGTTGCGATGCCTCGTCTTCAGCGGCGCGCGATGGAGATCTTGTTCGAAAAGCCTGTTAAGCGGGGTCAAGCCGGCCGGCGCGGGGAAACAGTCCAACCGCCTTCCCCCGGCACGCTGCGCAAGTGGCATCCGTGCCTGCATTCCGCCCCGCAAGAAGCGCAAGAAACCGGCTCCATACAGCAAGCGCCTCTACCGAAAGCGCTACCGCATCGAGAAGCTTTCGGCCGCAGGAAGGACTGCGCGGCATCGCCATCCGCTACGAACGCTGCGTCATTTTGTGGATGATTTTCCTTCGTCTGTTTTGGAAAAAGCCAAGCTTGTTAGTGTCTGTAACCATGTAGGATGCCTGATGTCGCGACAAAGCAGATACTTGAGCCTTGTGCTGAGGCATAAGCCTGAGGAAATTGGCCTAACTCTCGACGCAGCGGGCTGGGCCCGCATTGATCAATTGCTACCTGCCTTGGGAAAAGCAGGCTATCGGATGTCGCGCGACGAACTTCTTGCTCTCGTCCAAGAGAATGACAAGAAGCGCTTCACGATCTCTGATGACGGAGCATTCATTCGAGCTGCGCAGGGCCACACGGTCAAGGTGGTCCTGGATTTGGAGGCGCGCATCCCGCCAGAAGTTCTTTATCACGGCACCGCGCGGCGAAACCTGGCCTATATCTTTGCCCAGGGCCTCAAGTCCGGGCAAAGGCAACAGGTTCACCTCAGTGCTGACAATGCGACCGCGGAAGCCGTGGGGCGCAGGCATGGCAAACCGGTTGTTTTGCGAGTTTCAGCATTACGAATGCACCATGAGGGGCATCTCTTTTTCCAGGCAGACAACGGGGTCTGGCTGACCGATAGCGTACCGCCGCGTTTTCTCGGATTCTGAAGTTCGTCTCCGCAGCACAGCTGAGTCATCAGGCCAAGTTCTCTTGAGCCAAGGCTGGAGTAAATGCCTCGGACGGCACTCACGTCATCGAGGGGCTCGGCAACACAAACATCGAGATCATGAAAGAACGGTGATGACACCCGAAAAAATTGGAGCCTTTGTCGACGATTTGGCCAAGCTAACTCTGCGTCACGGCATTATCGTCACGGGCCGGGACGGAATGTTCTGGCTGGAGGCAGCCTCCGCAGATGTTGGCGGATACGCTGTCGAGGAAACACTTATCGGACATCGCGCTGCCGCATACAGGGCAGGCAATCGCAAGGGGTCGATGCCGCCACATTATATCAGCTCGCTGGATGTAGGCGAACTGAGCAATCATCAGCGGATGAGCATCATGGGAGGGCAGTGGTGATGCTCAGGAAGCTCGTCTTCTCTTTCGTCAGCGCGATATAAGCACTGCAACCTCGCCGAAGTGGCTTACTCATAATGTACTGCGATCTGATCTAACAATTGAAGGCGCCGATCAAGTTCAATATCGGGATCAGCCTCCGTTAAACGTTGAAGGATCTCTGGCACATCAGATCGATGACCTTCATGGCCAGGCCCTACCAGACACCACAGCAAACTGAGTGTTTGCTGTGGGAAATCTTCCGGGGCATTAGATCTCTTGATCGGGTACACGCCGTTACCCCTCGGAAGCCGTGTGAGATATGGCCTCAACTGATCAAATGCTTCAGGGAAGGCGTTGCCAGCCTTTACCGCAAGCTCGGCGAAATGATGCGTTAAGCCGCTTTCGCACCGGGCGCGCTCACGTGGCCACACGCGTTCAAGGAGGGGACCGATAATGGCTCGCCAAGCCTGTGCTGGATCACCTTCCATCTGAACGGCATTGTTGCAGAACTCGGCCTGGCGCAGGATTCACGCGCCCACGCTGGTAGGCTAAGCGTGCTCGCATGACAAAGCCTGAAGCCGCCCGCTACCGCACGACGAACTGGACGTCCTGCAACGAGGCCCTGAGGCGGCGCGGCTCGCTGCTGATCTGGCTGGACAGGGACATGACGTGGTAGGCCGAACAGGGAGGGGCGACCCGGCCGCCCGCCTGTGTTCCCCGATGCAGCAATCCAGTTTTGTCTCATGGTGAAGGTGCTCTTTGGGCTGCCACTCCGGCAAACAACTGGGATGGTGGCCGGCAGTCTGGAGATGGCGGGGCTCGACTGGCCGGTGCCGGATTTTTCCACCTTGAGCCGCCGGCAGAAGACCCTGGCCGTTCAGATACCCCACCGCCGCGCGCCGGGGCCGCTGAACCTGCTGGTCGACAATGAGGCGCAAGCGCCATGGGTCCGAGCGCCGCGCCGAATGGGATCAAGTTCCTGGGGTGAAGAGGGACCGTGGCCCCAGTGGGGCCGCGTAAGCCCGATGAACGAGAACGGCTGGCCCGCAAGCACGGCACGCATCGCAGACGCCAGTACCGGCAGCGGTTCATCTGGTCATGGATACCGCCACCGGCGACATCCGGGCGGTGGAGTTCACCTCAAGCCGCCAAGGCGACAGCCCGGTGCTGCCGGATCTGCCGGATCAGATCCCGGCCGGTGAACAGGTCGGCACCGCGACCGGCGACGGCGCCTTCGACACCCGACGATGCCATACGGCAATTCCGGATCGCGGCGGCACGGCCGTTATCCCCATTCGCAGGAACGGACGCCTCGGGAAGGAGGACGGCCCTGCCGCCCGTGCCCGCAACGACATCCTGCGCGCGACCAGGCGCTTTGGTCGGGCGAACTGGACGCACGGGTCCGGCCGGCATGTGCGAAGCCGGATCGAGGCAAAGATGCGCGGCCCCACATCCTTCGGCGCGCGCATCGCCTCGCGAGACCCCGACGGACAAACCGCCGGCGTCCACATCCGCATCGCCCTCATGAACCGCTTCAACGCACTCGGCACCGCCGAGATCGAATGCTTGGCCTGAGCTTAATGGGGTAAGGGGAAATCTTGCTTCAACGCTGAGTTCTGCAATAACGCCCAATAGAAGCCTGTTGCGGCTCCCGTTACTGGAGCCGTGAGATCGGCAAACTTGGCAACGATGTGCGGTTGATCGCGCCCGCCTACGTGAAGGGTGAGGGATTGGCGGGGCGGTTGCGCCCGACGATGCGCCTTGGTTCGGTGAAGCGCGAGGAGGCAGAGGAGCAGCAAAGTAGCGCTCGCCACTTGCCATCGGCAGCGGGACTTGGACAGAACCTTTCACTGGGAGGACCACCTGGTTAGGAGGACCAATGTCCCTCACAAGTCTGGGCAATGGCTCCGCTTGGACCTGAGGCCGTTGGGAAAGCGGCAGCGGATCAGCCTATTGGCCGGCTGGGCGTCGTTCAGTCCAAGAATGCCGTTCGGGCAAATTGATCGCCCGCAAGGAGCTTGAGGGCCCGAAGGCCCGCAAAGAACGTGTTGTTGTAATTACTCGGCTGCCTGCGCTTCTTCGTAAGGAGTTTCTACAAGCTCTGCCTTGATCCTGTTGCCAGCGGCCCTTTCGTAGGCATGCGCGAAGCCGAGTAGCTGTGCCTCATCCCACAACTCTCCGATGAAAATGAGGCTGAACGGAGAACCATTCCCAAAGGACCCGGCGGGCATTGTTACCGCAGGCACACCAAGGATGTTGATTTCGGAAACTGTCGTTGCGGGATAGTCTTTGTCCTCCTCGAAAATGCCCGGCAGGGCGGAGGACATTTGCGGAAAGACCAAAAGGTCGAGATCGTGTTCTGCCATCACCCCGTTGAAGGACTGGAGGTACTCTTCCCGTAGGGCATGAAAGCCAGAAAGGTCCGGCACGGCTGTCGGGTTCTCCCGCGACTCGGCCAGAACCGGCAGGGCGTTTGCATACCAGCCAAGTGGGCCTTCGTCCGAAAGCGGGTCGACGTCCAGAATGGCTTGCAGTTCTTCCACTGAACTTGCGGCCGCGCTCGATCCCAGGCGCGTAAGGTAGCTGTTGAAGTCGTAGGCGAGGGACTCGGTCCCGCGGGGATCGTAACTATCTTTCGGCTCCCTCAGGTCATGGAAGCCACTTCCCGCGAATGGGTCTTCAACCACCACGGCGCCTGCCTCTTCAAGACCGGCGATGGCCTCCTCGTAAAGCGCCTGTGCCTCGTCTGAGAGGGGTTCCTCACGCCAGCCAGGTCCATAAAGTCCAACGCGCGCGCCCTCCAGAGCACCCTCATCCAGAAGCGAGGTATAGCCACCTTCTGGCAACATCCCGATCGAAGCCACGGTTTTGGGGTCTTCGGCCGTGTAGCCCGCCAAAGCATCGAGAACGAGGGCGGCGTCCTCGACGGTGGCGGCGATCGGGCCGACGACATCGCGCGTGGAGCCCGCGAGAGGTGCAACTCCCGTGTTCGGCACCAGACCAAAAGTAGGCTTGATGCCAACGAGGCTCTGTGCGGCCGCGGGGTTCTGGATGGAGCCTCCGGTTTCCTCAGCAAGACCGAATGGCGCAAAGCTTCCCGCAACGGCGGTCGCTGTTCCGCTCGAACTTGCCCCAGGCACAATGCTTCGATCCACGGCATTGAAGGTTGGGCCGGCCCAGCTCGAGTTCGCACGGGTGCCATCGTCGCTGAAGGCCGGTATATTGGTCTTGCCAAGAACCACTGCGCCTGCCGCCCTGAGACGGGCCACAACCGGCGCGTCGCTCTCCGGGATGAGGTCGATGCCGCCGGCTTCGCTCGACAGGGGCGCCCAGCCTGCGGTCGAGGGAAGCCCAGCCACGTCCATGGCCTCCTTGATGACTGTCGGCACTCCAGCAAGCGGTCCCAGCGTTTCTCCCGTCGCGCGACGCTCATCGACCGCTCGGGCTTCGGCAAGAGCATCCAGGTTCATGTGAACGAACGCATTGTAGAAAGGCTCATAGCGCTCGATCCGGTCGAGGTAAGCGCGCGTGAGTTCCTCGGAGGTGAAGGCGCCTCCCTCGAGGCCGGCTTGGATTTCCTTGATGGTAAGCCCCGTAACGTCGAGGTCCTGCGCCCAGAGCGGGGGTGCGGTCGCAAGAACGGATGCGACTGCAATGGCAGACGCGGCTGACTTTGCCAGCGTTTGTCGTTTCTCGGCTCGACGGGAGTGGGTCATGACTTCATCCTTCACTTGCTCTTGGCGCTGTCGGGGGCCGGAGCCCCGCCCTTGCTTCGAGGAGGAGGAACAAGCACGGGGAGAGTGACAATTGCAGCGGCCAGTTATTCGCCGGTACCGTGACGCGCTGCCGCTTAACGCGTCAGGTACGGCTGGCCTGCCTGCGATATGAGCAGGAGGAAGGGCGCA
>VGDE01000055.1 GCA_016869875.1 Alphaproteobacteria bacterium | reverse complement strand
AAACGAAGGCGCCCATCAACTGAACGGCTGATCGCCGAACCCGAAGGGTGGGGAATTTTGCGCCAGCGCTTCTGAGGAAAGTTGATCCAGCATTTACAGGAACACCAGCTTTCGGCACGTTCGTCGAGATTCACGCTGCCCTCGTCATCCAGGATGTCCAGGGCGGTCTCATATTCGCCGCCGGTCACCCCACTCACGATCACCAAGTAGCCGCGCGAAAGCCTTTCGGCATAGGTGCAGCGGTCCTCGTCGGGAAAGAAGAAGTCGCTGAGACTGTCCCAGAAACCCTTGCGATCACCCTGACACCGGTCCTGAAGCGCCTTGCTGCATCATCTCTGGTCACCCGCGCCTGCGACGACGCCGATGAGCGCCTTATGCGCACTGCGCTGACCAGCTCTGGCCGCAATCTGCGCACAAAGCTGGCTGACGTGCCAGACTGCGTGGAGGAGGCCACGGGCTTGACCAAGGCCGAGGTTCGCGAACTTTAGTGGCAATGCGCCGTGTCCGGCAGCATCTGGATCGACACTGACCCTGCCCGGATCTCTACCGGGGTGATCAACAGGAAGGTATCTTGCAGACAGTCGTCCTAGGCTCCAGACCCATTGATTTCAGGCGTTTGGCATGATTCAGGCTCCGCAAGGAGACCTGATCGATGAGCAATCTTTACTGGCTGAGCGATGCCCAGATGGAACGCCTGAAGCCGTTCTTTCCCAAGAGTCATGGCAAGCCCCGCGTCGATGATCGCCGCGTTCTCAGCGGCATAATCTTCATCAACCGCAATGGGTTGCGGTGGTGTGATGCGCCGAAGGAATACGGGCCCGCCAAGACCCTCTACAACCGTTGGAAGCGCTGGAGTGACAACGGGGTCTTCGCCCGGATCATGGTCGGCCTGGCCGCTGAGAGCGCCGAGCACAAGACGATCATGATCGATGCGACCTATCTCAAGGCACACCGCACGGCGTCGAGCCTGTGCGTGAAAAAGGGGGGCGCGCACGCCAGATCGGGCGGACAAAAGGCGGCATGAACACCAAACTGCACGCCGTTGCCGATGCCACGGGGCGGCCGATCGGGTTCTTCATGTCGGCCGGCCAGGTCAGCGACTACACAGGCGCCGCGGCTCTTCTGGGCAGTCTGCCGAAGGCGGGTTGGCTGCTGGCTGACAGGGGCTACGACGCTGATTGGTTCAGAGAAGCATTGAAAGACAAGGGGATAAAGGTCTGCATCCCCGGTCGAAAGTCCCGCAGGAAGGCCGTCAAATACGACAAGCGGCGCTACAAACGGCGCAACCGCATCGAGATCATGTTCGGCCGTCTGAAGGATTGGCGGCGCGTCGCCACCCGATACGACCGCTGCCCAGAAACCTTCTTCTCCGCGATCACGCTCGCCGCAACCGTCTTGTTCTGGCTGTGAAATTCAATGAGTCTGGACCCTAGCAACGCGGTGCCGTGCAGGAGGGGCCTAGCAGAAGCCCGTCTACCGAACCACTACCACAGCTGCACACAGCTTGGCACGTCCTTCAGCATTTGTCCACCGAGATCTGAGAAATTTGCTCTGTTTGAGCAATCTACAGGCACGACATGCATGCAGCTATTCTCTTTGGAGAGTGAGGAAGGCCCATTGATAGTGCGCCTCAGTTGCAATGGAGGCTAGACAACATCTCAGATGTCATAGGCTAAAAATGCGAAGGCAGGCGTTCCGGGCCGGTGTTTCACGACTGAGATTCTTTAGGATACCTGTTCATGCGCCATTCCCCGCCCAGGGAGCGCCTTCCGCCTTCGCTGGCTGGGGCTGACGCCGTAATGCTCAACGAAGCTGCGCGAGAAGTGGGCGGCACTGGCAAACCCGGTCATCAGCGCGACATCGAGGATGGAAAGCGCGGTCTGTTGGATCAGTTCGTCCGCCTTCTCCAGCCGCATCTCACGGTAAAACTGCATCATCGAACAACCGAACCGGTCGTTGAAGAGGCGCTGCAACTGGCGCGCGCTGCATCCGGCTTGTGCGGCAAGCTGGTCGGGGGACAAGGGGTCGGCAAGATGGCTGAACATCAACTCGACTGCCGAGGCCAGCATCGGATGGCGCAACTCAAGGCGTTCGGCCGTGGGCGAGCGCTGTGGTTCATCCGCGCGCCGAGCGCGAGGGTGAATGAACCATTCCGCCACGGACCGGGCGAACTCCGCGCCATGATCGCGGGCAATGATCGCACACATCATGTCCAATGCCGCCACGCCTCCCGCGCAACTGTAGCGGTCGCGGTCAACGACATAAAGCGCGCGTTCGATCAACAGGTCCGGCATCTCCTCGGTCAACGCATCGACATGCGCCCAATGGAGCGTGAAGCGCCGACCCTCCATGAGCCCGAGGCGGGCAAGGATGGCGGCCCCGCCGGAAATGCCACCCAATGGGATCCTGCCAGCTTGCAGAGCCCTCAGCCCACGCGACAGGGCCGCGTCTTCGTAGCGCAGCGGATTGCCGCCCGCGACCACAAAGGCGAGGTCGACGGGGATCGCCTTTGACAAGAGCAGAGTGTTGAAGCCGCCACCGGACGTGGAGGCCGCAAAGCCGCCGTCGGTTGAGTAGAAAACCGGCTGGTAAAACTCCCGGCCCGCCAGATGATTTGCCGCCCGCAGCGGCTCAACCGCCGATGTCAGCGACATCAGCGAGTAATCCGGAGTGAGGATAAAGCCGACGCGCAGCGGCAAGGGGGTGGGGCTGGTCATCGCGCATCTCCTTGTCGCAAAAATATAACTCGCTGTCCGCCACAGGCAACACTCCGTCCTTGTTAGGCAAGTGTGGCATCGGCGTGACGGTTACTCTGCAACCTGACAATAGAACAGCAGGAAGACAGCAACCGTGCGATACTCGGGGTTCAAGGTCATCAGGGAAGCGCTGACTGGCCATTGGGGATGGAAGCCGATGTGGCGCAACCCCGACCCTCAGCCTTCCTACGACTATGTGATTATTGGTGGTGGCGGGCATGGGCTGGCGACGGCCTATTACCTGGCCAACACCTTCAAAAAGTCGCGTATTGCCGTTCTGGAAAAGAGCTGGCTGGGGTCAGGCAACATCGGGCGGAACACGACCATTATCCGGTCGAACTACCTGCTGCCGGGCAACGAGCCGTTCTACGAGTTCTCCATGAAGCTCTGGGAAGGGCTGGAGCAGGAGTTCAACTTCAATGCCATGGTCAGCCAGCGGGGCATCCTGAACCTGCTGCATACCGATGCGCAGCGCGATGCCTATCGGCGGCGCGGCAACGCCATGATCCTTGCCGGTGCCGATGCGGAACTGCTGGACAGGGACGGCGTGCGTGCCATGTATCCCTGGCTCAACTTCGACAATGCCCGCTTTCCGATCAAAGGGGGCCTGCTGCAACGCCGGGCAGGGACCGCGCGCCATGACGGCGTGGCCTGGGGCTATGCCCGCGGGGCGGACCGTGCGGGCGTGGACCTGATCCAGAACTGCGAAGTCACTGGCATGCGGATCGAAAACGGGCGCATCTGCGGCGTCGAAACTTCGCGTGGTTATATTGCCGCAGGCAAGGTCGGTGTCGCCGTTGCTGGTTCAAGCGGCCGCGTGATGGCCATGGCCGGAATGCGGCTGCCCATCGAAAGCCACGTCCTGCAGGCCTTCGTATCGGAAGGGCTGAAGCCTGTGATCGACGGCGTCATCACCTTCGGAGCAGGGCATTTTTATGTCAGCCAGTCCGACAAGGGCGGCCTTGTCTTTGGCGGCGATATCGACGGCTACAACTCTTATGCCCAACGCGGCAACCTTGGGGTGGTCGAGGATGTGGCGCAGGGCGGCATGGCCTTGATGCCGATGATCGGGCGTGCGCGCCTGCTGCGCATCTGGGGCGGGATCATGGACATGTCGATGGATGGCAGCCCGATCATCGACCGGACGCGTATCGAGGGCCTCTTTCTGAATGCCGGCTGGTGCTACGGCGGCTTTAAGGCGACGCCCGCCTCGGGCTATGCCTTCGCCCATCTGCTGGCCACCGATACCCCGCTTGAGTCCGCCCGGGCCTATCGCCTGGACCGGTTCGCGCGCGGCTATCCCATCGATGAAAAAGGCATGGGCGCAACGCCCAACCTGCACTGAGGCCTTTCTGGACCGATTACCGACATGCTGATCCCCCACCCCCTTCTTGGCCCCCGCGATTCTTCGGAATTCAGCTACCTGGGCGATGCCTCGCTCATGGACCGTCCCGACGGCATGGCGCCGGACGCCGCAGAACGGTTTCACGACTATGTTCACCTGCGCGACAATCCCGCTGGCATCCATCGCGAATTGTGGTTTCACGAACAAGGTGACCGGTCCTGGCTGGTTGTCACCCGCAACACCGTGACCCACGAGATTCTGGGAGCGGAACTGGCGCGCGATGCGCGAAAGGGCGGTGCGGCATGACACGTCTGTCCGGAGGGCTGATCGACCGATCGCGCAGCCTCAGCTTCACCTTCGACGGCAAGAGCTACACCGGTCATGCCGGTGACACGCTCGCCTCGGCCCTGCTTGCAAATGGCGTGCGGCTGATGGGTCGCAGCTTCAAGTACCATCGCCCGCGTGGGGTTTTCTCGGCCGGGTCCGAGGAGCCGAACGCTCTTGTCGAGTTGCGCAGCGGCGCCCGGCAGGAGCCGAACACCCGCGCCACCGTGGCCGAGCTTTTCGACGGCCTTGATGCGCGAAGCCAGAACCGGATCGGGTCGCTGTCCTTTGACTTGATGGCGGTGAACGACCTGTTCTCGCCCTTCCTGACGGCAGGCTTCTATTACAAGACCTTCATGTGGCCCCGCGCCTTCTGGGAAAAGCTCTACGAACCGGCGATCCGGCGCGCGGCGGGCCTGGGAAGCCTGACCCATCGGCCCGATCCCGACGGCTATGATGCAGGATATCTGCATTGCGACCTTCTGGTGATCGGTGGCGGTGCCGCGGGCCTTGCGGCGGCCTTGACGGCGGCGCGGACCGGCGCGCGCGTGATCCTTGCAGACGAGGATTTCCGCCTCGGAGGCCGCCTGCTGGCGGAAAGCAATCCGCTGGAGATGCCCGCACCAGAATGGATCGCTGGGATCGAGGCCGAGTTCGCGTCTCTGCCGAACCTGCGCGTGATGCGCCGCACGACCGTCTGGGGCGCCTTCGACCACGGAATCTATGGCGCGGTCGAGCGTGTCTCGGACCACTTGGCCGAGCCGGGCAAGCGCGTGCGCCAGACGCTGTGGCGGATCACGGCAAGGCGCGCGATCCTCGCCTCGGGTGCGACCGAGCGGCATATTCCCTTCGCCAACAACGATCGCCCCGGCATCATGCTGGCGGGGGCTCTGCGGGCCTATGCCAACCGCTGGGCTGTGAGCCCGGCGCAGCGCGTGGCGATCTTCACCAGCAACGATGACGGCCACCGCACGGCGCTGGACCTTGCTGCCAAGGGTGTCGAGATCGCCGCAGTGATCGATGCGCGCACGGACATCCTGTCCCAAGGCAGCTACCGCACGATTGCGGGCGCGCAGGTCACAGGCAGCAGGGGCCGTCTTGGTCTGCGCCGGATCCAGGTGACGCAGGGCGGCACGTCTGAATGGCTGGACTGCGGTGCGCTTGGCATCGCCGGCGGCTGGAACCCGAACCTGCACCTCGCATCGCACCACCGGGGCCGTCCACAATGGAACGAAGCCGCGCAGGCGTTCCTTGCCCAAGAGGGATTTGTGCCTGGCCTGACCATCGCAGGTGCGGCGGCAGGCCAAGGCTCCACTGCCCGGGCTCTGGCCTCGGGGGCAGAGGCCGCGCGGGCTGCACTGGAGGCTCTGGGCATCACGGCAGGTCTGCCCGACCTGCCCCAGGCCGAGGACGCAAGCCTCAACCAGTACCCGCTGTGGCACGTGCCTGGTCAGGATCGTGCCTGGGTCGATTTCCAGAACGATGTGACGGTCAAGGACATCAAGCTGGCGCATCAGGAAAACATGCGTCCCGTCGAGCACCTGAAACGTTGGACCACGCTGGGGATGGCGACGGACCAGGGCAAGACGTCGAATGTCACCGCGCTTGCGGTGATGGCGGAATTGACCGGCCAGTCCATCAACCAGACCGGCACGACCATCTTTCGCCCTCCCTATACGCCAGTATCTCTCTCAGTGCTGGGAGGCGGCGATACAGGACCGCATTTCCGTCCTCGGCGCCTGACGCCCACGCATGACTGGGCGACCTCGCAGGGGGCGATCTTTGTCGAGGTGGGCCAGTGGATGCGGGCGCAGTACTTTCCGCGGGTCGGCGAAACCCATTGGCGCCAGACCGTCGACCGCGAGGTTCTGTCAACCCGCAAGGGCGTCGGCATCTGCGACGTGACAACACTGGGCAAGATCGATGTACAGGGCGGCGACGCTGGCGAGTTCCTGGACCGCGTCTATGCCAACGCAATGAAAAGTCTGAAGGTCGGCATGGTCCGTTATGGCCTGATGCTGCGAGAGGATGGCTTTGCCTGGGACGACGGCACCTGCGCCCGGCTCGCCGAGACGCATTATGTCGTCACCACTACCACTGCCAATGCTGGGACCATCTACCGGCACATGGAATTCTGCCGCCAATGCCTGTGGCCGGAGCTGGACGTGCAGTTGATTTCGACCACCGATGCCTGGGCGCAGCTTTCCGTGGCCGGTCCCAACGCGCGCAAGCTGCTGGAACGCGTCGTTGACGGCTTCGATCTCTCAAACGAGACCTTCCCCTTCATGGCCTGCGCCAACCTGACGATCTGCGGCGGACTGCGCGCACGGCTGTTCCGCATCAGCTTCTCGGGCGAACTGGCCTACGAGATCGCGGTCCCGGCCCGCTATGGCAATGCGCTGATGGCGCGGTTGATCGAAAAGGGTGCCGATCTTGGTGCAACGCCCTATGGCACCGAGGCGCTTGGCGTGATGAGGATCGAAAAGGGCCATGCCGCGGGCAACGAGCTCAACGGGCAAACCACGGCACAGATGCTGGGCATGGGGCGCATGGTTTCGACCAAGAAGGACTCGATCGGTGCGGTCATGTCACGCCGCGACGGGATGGTCGCGGAGCGCCGCGTTTTGGTCGGCCTGCAACCGGTTGATCCCACCGACCCGGTCGTCGCAGGTTCGCACCTGTTCACTAAAGGAGCTGTGCAGGACACGGCAAACGACCAGGGCTGGATCACCTCGGCCTGCTTCTCGCCCCACGTCGGTTCCGCCATTGGCCTCGGCTATCTTGAAAACGGCGCCGAACGGATGGGCGAGGTGATCACCGCGGCCAATCCGCTGCAGAAGCAAAGCGTGATGCTGCGCGTCGTATCTGCCCATTTCGTCGACCCGGAAGGAGTGCGTCTGCGTGCCTGACCTGCAACCCACCTGCGCGCTTGGCGCGCCCAAGCCGAAAACCGCGCGGTTCGGCGTCCTGACCGTGACCGAGAACGCCAACCTGGCCCTTGCCTCGGTGGCCCTGCGCCGCGACGCTGGCGCCCCCGACCTGCCATTGCCTGGGCCAGGCGAATGGATCGAAGCGGAGGATATCGCCGTCTTCTGGATCGGTCCGGATCAGTGGATGGTCGAAGGACACGGACGTGCAGCTGACGACTTTGCCCACGCTATCGCTCATCGCGCCCTCGGATGTTCGGTCACGGAACAGACCGATGGCTTCGCGGCCTTCGAGATCACCTCAGATGCCGGGGCCGAACCGATCCGCGCGCTGCTGGAAAAGCTGGTGAACGTGGAGGCACATTGCTTCACGGCGGGCCAAGCGACCCGCACCGGTTTCCACCATATGAGCGTCTTTGTCATCCGCCGGGCCGACGACCGGCTGGCCGTTCTGGGCATGCGCTCGGCCGCCGGCACGATCTGGCACGCGCTAACCGAAACTGCCGGACGCTTGGAGGTTACGGCATGAATGCGATGCCTGAAACGGTGCTTCTCGACGGCAAAGCCTTTGCCGCCAGGATCAGAGCCAGAGTGGCCGCGCATGTCGCCGGTCTTGCGGATCGGGGTCTCGTGCCAGGCCTTGCTGTGGTTCTAGTGGGCGAGGATCCGGCAAGCCAGGTTTATATCCGCAACAAGGGCATCCAGACCCGCGATGCGGGGATGAACTCCCTTGAGCACAAGCTACCCGACACCACCTCGCAAGCCGAACTGCTGGCGCTGATTGACAGGCTCAATGCTGATCCGGCTGTCCACGGTATCCTGGTGCAACTACCACTGCCGGGACACATGGATGCCGACGCCGTCATCAATGCCATTGATCCGGCCAAGGATGTCGACGGCTTTCACATCCTCAGCGCCGGACGGCTTGCCACGGGCCAGCGGGCTATGGTGCCCTGCACGCCCTTGGGCTGCCTCATGCTGCTACGCGACAGGCTGGGCGATCTCACAGGTTTGAATGCCGTCGTGATCGGCCGCAGCAACATTGTTGGCAAGCCCATGGCACATCTGTTGCTGGCCGAAAGTTGCACCGTAACCATCGCCCATTCGCGCACGCGTGACATCGCCGACATCTGCCGCCGGGCTGACATCGTGGTTGCCGCCGTTGGCCGCCCCAGACTGGTCAAGGGCGACTGGATCAAGCCAGGAGCAACCGTGATCGATGTCGGCATCAACCGCGTTGAGCAGGACGGCAAGGCCCTACTGGTGGGTGATGTGGACTTTGCCAATGCGATCAAGGCGGCGGGCGCCATAACTCCGGTTCCGGGTGGCGTAGGTCCGATGACCATTGCCTGCCTTCTGGCTAATACGCTGACCGCCTGCTGCCGCGCACACGGCCTGCCCGAGCCCGAGGGCCTGACCGCCTGACGGAATGGCATCCGGCGAGGCAGTGTGCCGCGGCTGCCGTCCCAAACAACCTTTTGCAACGAAAAGCAGGCTTTGCTGCCTGCCATCATGGAATGTCTTCGATGACCAACTACTGCTTGACCGTCACCTGCCAGTCGACCCGAGGGATCGTTGCGGCAATCTCGGCCTATCTGGCGGGACAGGGTTGTAACATCACTGATTCCAGCCAGTTCGATGATGCCGAGACCGGGCGCTTTTTCATGCGCGTCAGCTTTGTGCCCGAGACGGGAACCAGCCTTGAGGCCTTGCGCGACGGCTTTGCCAAGGTGGCCCAAGGCTTTGACATGACCTACGCGATTCACGATGAATCTGAAAAGATGAAGGTTGTGATCATGGTCAGCCGGTTCGGGCATTGCCTGAACGACCTATTGTATCGATGGCGGATTGGCGCGCTGCCCATCGACATTGTGGCGGTGATCTCAAACCACATGGACTATCAGAAGGTCGTGGTGAACCACGACATCCCTTTCCACATGATCCGCGTCACCAAGGAGAACAAGCCCGAGGCAGAGGCGCGGATCATGGCGGTGGTCGAGGAAACCGGGGCCGAGTTGATCGTGCTGGCACGCTACATGCAGATCCTGTCGGACCAGATGTGCCAGGCCATGTCAGGGCGGATCATCAACATTCATCATTCATTCCTGCCTTCCTTCAAGGGTGCCAATCCCTACAGGCAGGCCTTTGAGCGCGGAGTGAAGCTGATCGGTGCAACCAGCCACTACGTCACTGCAGATTTGGACGAGGGCCCGATCATCGAACAGGACACCATTCGTGTAACCCACGCCCAGTCACCCGAGGACTATGTGTCCCTGGGCCGCGACGTCGAGGCACAGGTGCTGGCCCGCGCCATTCACGCCCATATCCACCGACGGGCGTTCCTGAACGGCAACAAGACCGTCGTCTTTCCCGCCTCACCCGGCAGCTTTGCAAGTGAACGGATGGGATAGATGGAAGAATTCAGATTGCGTAAGGAAGCTGTGCCGCAAACCTTCCCTGTGCTTTGGTAGGCTGTACCACGGCCTCAGGCATCCCGTCGTCCTGAGGTCCCCAGAGGATTA
Organism: Alphaproteobacteria bacterium; assembly: GCA_016869875.1. GTDB lineage: Bacteria > Pseudomonadota > Alphaproteobacteria > Rhodobacterales > Rhodobacteraceae > Paracoccus. Next base: position 6,699 of record VGDE01000055.1, on the reverse strand, counting down.
GAGTCTCGAAATGATCGTCGCAGAGGTTGCTGCTACAGAGCAGATGCTGCGATGCGGCTCTTGTAAGCCGAACCGAAAATCCTCGCGCTGTTACAAACTCTTAACTTGCAAAGTGTGCATAGCAGCCTTGTCAAACTGAACGCTACATTTCTGCAGATGCACAATCTATATCCATATTTATGAAGCAACTGCCCGAAGGTCGGGCATTTCTAAACGGGTGATGAGCATGTCGACGATCGAACTGAACCGCAGTGTTGCTGTTGAGGGCGTTGGCAATGTCGTCGCGAACTTCTTCTCGATGTTGTCCGCGTGGAACGATGCCCGCGTGACTCGTCGCGAACTGAGCCGCCTGTCGGATCGCGAACTGAACGATATCGGTGTGTGCCGAGGCGACATCGAGCGGATCGCGCGCGGCTTCTAAGCCAAAGCCATCCCGGTTAGACGAACGAACCCCCAATGCAGATGCAGAGGGGTTTTTTCTTGTCCTGGTATCCTTGGCATCGAAGAAAGCTCGGCCTCGCTTGGGCGCGAGCGCAAATGGATCTCGATCCTGCGGCAAAACGATCCACAGAGATTGTGAATAAGTCCTGACGTTGAACAGGGTCTTTTCTCGCTGAAATGAAGGCGGCGACGCCCAGGGAGGAGGAGGGGCGCCGCCGCAAACGCTGGCCCAGGGAGGAGGGAGGGCCGCGTAAAGGTGCGGCAAGGCCGTGGGAGGAGGAGAGGCCGTTGCCGCCAACGTCCGGACCTCAGGGAGGAGGAGAGGTCCGTCGTATCAAGGTGCCGCAAATGGGGCGGCTATGTTCCGTGTCCGTCTGCGCCCGCCCGGATGGGGTCACGCTTCGAACAACTCCAAGATCGCTCTATTGCTGCGCCTGCACAATCAACGATTGCAAATTGCTGCTATGCAGCAAATGCATGCTGGACGCTCAACTCACCTGCTTTGGGCTGCAGATGCATGGTGCCGATGTGACGGCATCCTGCCATTGGTGCCTATGCAATGTTGCATAAACAGGCGGTCCCTGCCTTCCCCGCACCATTATGCCATCAATTATGGCAAGTGCTTGATGATCATGGCCCGCTGCCTTTGCTCGCGGCAATTCCTTAAAGAGAGACCGGACATGGTCCTTGGGCGAAGCTGCCCTTAGGGAAGTGAGAGAAGCCCTCTCCCCGTGTTTGTTATTGCCTTAGCGCCCCTGCCCCGCTAGTCGCGCCCGTGTTGACGTTGAAGCGGGGCTGCATGGCCGTTGAGATTGAGCGCAAGTTCCTCGTGGCGTCTGGCGATTGGCAAACGGGTGTTGTTCGGTCCGTCCGGCTCCGGGATGGGCTGATTGCCTCTTCAGACCGAGGCAAGGTGCGTGTGCGCATCACCGACGACAGGGCCACGCTGGCCATCAAGGGTGCCCGCACCGGACTATCCCGTGAAGAATACGAGTACGAGATCCCTTTCGAGGATGCTGTTGCTCTTCTCGATCGCCACTGCGCCGGAGCCGTGCTGGAAAAGACCCGGTTCTTTGTCCCTTGTGGCGATCTTGTCTGGGAAGTGGACGTCTACTCCGGCATCCTGTCCGGCGTTGTCATCGCCGAGATTGAACTTCCGGCGGAGGACACCGAATTCGACCGTCCATCATGGGTGGGCATCGAAGTCACCGGTCGAGAAGAATACCGCAAGATCACCATGCTGAACGCCCGGCTGAACGGCACACAACGTTAGCTCAGGGTTTCGGCTCGGCTGCGTAGGCGTGAACAGATGTCCTCCGCTGCCGCCTTGTCGCACAGAGAGGACACGGCTTATCGCCGCCAGCAGGCTTGAACCCTGCGCGGGTAGGCTCAGGGCGCTTCCGGGCGGCCAATCGTCGAACCGCTCTTCAAGGCCTCTTTTTCCTGCAGTTCCTTGGCCAGGCGCATTTCACGAAGCTTTTGGGTCTTCTCCGCCTCGGCCGCTCGGATGGCGTTGATCTCGTCAAAGGCGCGATCATGCGCCGACGCAGGCGACTGAAGCTTGCTGAAGACAAGCTCTGCACGCGCGCGGGCGTCACTGCGGTTCTCGGTCATTCCTGGTCTCCCCCAAATGGCTTGCCGGGCGAGCGATCATGAAAAAAGGTCAGGCAATATGCCTGACCTCGCCTTGTGGTGCGTCCTCACCCATAGCAGTGCGATGGTGAACAAGGACGTCACCTTCGCCTTAGCCTGCTTGCAGATTGCTGGCCGACATCTTGCCCGACCGTTTGTCGCGCTCCAGGTCATAGGACACCTTCTGGCCATCGACCAACTCGGCCAAACCCGAACGCTGGACGGCCGAGATATGCACGAAGACATCCTGCCCGCCATCGTCGGGCTGAATGAAGCCAAACCCTTTGGTGGAGTTGAACCATTTGACGGTACCTGTGGCCATGATGGACCCTTTCGGAAAAAGATTGTTGAAAGCTGAGGCAGATCGCAGCGGAAGATGCTTAACCGTTATCATCCCGGCCGAATGATCGGGTTGACGGATGCGCACTTCCTTGGGCGCATGCCTCCAAAGCAAGCGCAAGCGATCAGATCGCGAACTCGTCCAGTGACTTTCCGGCCTCCAGAGCCTCGGCGATCCAGCCTGGCTTACGGCCGCGGCCCGTCCAGGTCAGCTCGGGATTTTCAGGGTGGCGATATTTCGGCTCGGCCTGCTGGCGTTTCGCGGGCTGAGCGGTCAACATCTCCTCCAAGGAAGAAAAGCCTGCCGCTTTGGCGATCTCGGTGGCTTTCTGGACGGCCTCTTTCTTGCGACGGTTCTCGAAATCGGCAATGGCAGCTGCCGATTTCTTGTTGATCTCTTTCAGCTGCTCAAGCGTCAGCTCATTGTAGTTGATGTCCATCGCGTGCTCCTGAATTGCTGCCCTTCGATACAGAGGAGAGTTCCCTTTGGAAAGCCTCCCTTTGGCACTTCCTTTCTCACGCGGAATTGGGCGCTTTTCCCTGCGATTAATCCCACCGATCGAAATGCCACCAGGCATTTGGTCTAGCCCAGTCGTCTATACGGGCAATCGAGAAGCAGTCCGCTGCTGGTGCAGCCAAGCAATGCGCTGCAAAACGACGCTGTAGATCCTTGCCTTCCTCTGGATTGCTGAACGGACCTACCCAGAAATGGGAGGAGCAACTGATTGCCAGCCTGCCGAGAAACCGGCAAAGTTCCGCTGACACATCGTTTGAGTGATTTCATGGACCCGATTATCGCCATCGCATTGATCTGGATGCTCCTCCCTGTCGTCTTGCTCGTTCTTTGGCTGCGAGCACGCGGACAGGCACGACGGCTCGCAAAAGAAAAGGATGCCGCTGCAGCCGACGCCTCGGCGCTGAAAGATCGTTTCTCTCCAATCCTTTCCATTGAAGTCGAAATCGAACGTCTTCGCGACGAGGCCGATAGCACACGCCGGGCAACAAACGAGGTTCGATCGTCCTATGCCGAAAAGCGCAAGATGCTCGATCAACTTGAACAGCAGGTGGCGGTCTATGATGAGCGCCTGTCCTTTGCCGAATTGGGTGTCTACGAGCCCCATTTCGACTTCAGCGACAGTGAGGAATTCAAGGACGCGATCAAGGCGGTGCGTGCTGATCAGAAAACCATGATCTCGGCCAAAGGCGCGACAATCTGCTCAACGGGTTGGGAGGTCAGTGGCAGCAAGGCCAAGGGCCAAACCATGCTGAACCGCCAAACCAAGCTGACACTGACAGCCTTCAACAGCGAATGCGAAGCAGCGATCGCAAATGTCCGCAGGAACAATATGAACGCTATGGAAAAGAGGATCCGGACGGCTGCAGACCAGATCAACAGCGCGAATACGTCTTTGGATTTGCGCCTGAGCCATGGCTACGTCGAACTGAAAATCAAAGAGCTTCGCCTGACACACGAATACCGCGAAAAGCAGAAGGCCGAGAAAGAGGAACGTGCTGAATTGGCGCGGGCCGAGCGCGAGGAGAAAAAGCTCTTGGCCGAGGCCGAGGCGGCCGAAAAGCGCGAGCACGAATACCAGAAGCTCCTCGACAAAGCCCGGTCAGAAGTGGGAGCCGATCAGTCAAAGATCGCCGAACTTGAAGCTCAGCTGGCCGAGGCGCATGCGGCAACCGAGCGGGCCCGGGCGATGGCCGAGATGACGAAATGCGGCTATGTCTACATCATCTCGAACATTGGCTCCTTTGGCGAAGACGTCGTGAAGATCGGGCTGACAAGGCGCCTTGATCCGGATGATCGGGTCCGTGAACTTGGAGACGCGTCAGTCCCCTTCAGCTTCGATACCCATGCCATGATCTACTCGGATCAGGCCCCTGCCCTTGAGGCTGCTCTGCATCGGGAGTTCGCGGATCGCAGGATCAACACGACGAACTTTCGCAAGGAGTTCTTCCGGGTCAGCCTGGATGAGGTCGAAGACGCCGTCGCACGGCTGGCGCCCTCCGCATCCTTCTTCAAGGACCGCGAAGCGCAGGAATGGCATGAAACACTGGCCCGCCGGAACGAGACGCTTGCACATCTGAAGGCGTCCGTTGAGTCAGCCTTACCGGCGGAAATCTGAGCACAAGGGTCAGCAAGACATTTTCCATGGCCGTGCTTGACACTGTTCTCGCGGGCAGCGCATCCTCGGCCGCCGCTTCGGCACCTACGGGTTTTATGGAACAGCTCGGGGATCCCTTGACATGCCTCCTCACGAGAATGAGTGCATCCTCTGCTAAGAGAGGCCGAAGCGAAAAGCGAAAATCACTCGCTCTCCCTGCGAGCTAGCGCATCATACAGGGTGTTCCCCTAAGTATCTCGTCTGCAAGCAACGGCTGGCAGATTATTCGTCAAATGCACAACGATGTACTTGGCTTGTTGCCAAAGTTAAGTAGAATATCTTGTTAATGATTGATGTAGCTAGAGAATTTCGTTGTGATCGAACCATTAAGGAAGCGTCGGCCTGATGGTCGCCTGTATGAGCGCCGTGCAGAGATAACGACCCTTCTGCGCGATCTGGAAACACTGCCACACAACGAACTGATCAGGCGGGCACAAATCCGGTCAAGGTCCGATCTGGATTATATTCCTAGCGAATGCCTCTTGCGTTTTGTCAGGCGCTCCAAGCGTGACAACACAGATCGGCTGTTCGAAACTCTGTTCAAAGCACTGTTGGCCAGGGTGGAGCACGCTGCCACCCTCAAAAACGGTCAGCACTATCTGCCGGACGGCAGGAGCGGATTCTCGAAGTATGCCACCGATGTCCGCGACTATGTCATGGATCGCTTCCTGAAACGCCTGATAAATGACCGCAACGGTTACGATGATGGCTTGGACTACTATGAGGTAAATTTTGCCCACGCAGTGGCCAGCCTGAGAGCTACTGCGAAACGTACGTCAGCTGCCGAGGCCGAAAAGCTTCAGCCATTATCGACCAATGATGACGAAGCGGTTTCGGCCGAGGTCGAAAGGGCCGCAGGGTCTTTCAATCCATTCGACCGTACAAGATTCAATGACGGAAGTTACCGGTCACGACTTGTGCGTGCGATCATGAAATTACCCGTTAAGGAGCGCCAGGTAGTTGTGCTCCTGCTCAAGGAATACCCGATTGAATCGAATGACCCCGACAAACCTGATATCTGCACAACTCTCGGCTGCGTCGAAAAGACTGTCAGAAACCGGCGTGACAGGGCCTTTGCCAAGCTCAGGGTTGCTCTCTTGGAGGAAGAGATAGATGTCTGAAGCAAGCAAAAACAACGCAGAAGACACTCTGGCCGCTTTTGCCATAGAGCCACTGCATGACAAAGCAATTCTCGACAGCTACCTGAGAAACCATCCTGAGCTGACCGACGAACTACTGGATCTTGCTCTTGAACTGGAGCTGGCGGACATCGGCGCCGAAGACGAGCCGGTAACAACCAGCAGTGCGGCCGTGGACGCCGCTTGGGCCTTATTCTCAAATCCGGCCACGGCCAAATCTATTCTGAAGACCGAGCAGTTCAACATGCAGGTCGCTAAAGCTCTAGGTATCAAGAGCTCGGCGATCGCTGGCCTACGTGACAGGAAGGTACAGCCAGACTCATTGCCGACCGGATTTTTAGCGCGGCTTTCCAAAGCCCTTAAAAGCCCAACGGACGCGGTTCTGGATTACCTATCCGGGCCATCGCACTTACCACTTGGCGCAAGCTTCAAGGCGGATGGAAGACCAGAGGCATCTTCGAAGATCCCGTTGGAGCAACTGCTGAGGGAGTGCGGTCACACGCCGGAAGAGATCAGCATTATTCTGCACAGCGAGTGACAATGGACGCCATCGAGTTTGCGCGGCGGCAGGCACTTGAACTTAACGCGGCCGCGCTGCTGGGTGGTGTAGATCCTTGGGATCCTTACGCACTGTGCCTCTTCGAGGCTGAGCGGAGAGGGATTGAGATTGAATGCGTAGCAAAGGGAAGCGTTGTTCTTAACGGAGCCCGTGCGCTCTACGACCCTTCGCTGTCTCTCATCATGCATGAGGATACAGGCAATCCTTTTGAAAACGCCTTCCTGGTTGCCCACGAACTAGGACATGTCGAGCTCGGCGACGGCACTCGACGGGATGAAGTCCATGCAATAGACCCGTCGCGATCCGCGGAAATGCCTCCCGTTGGCGCTGAGCGTGTCGAGGATTACAGTAGGCGGCAGCGCAGAGAAGTCCAAATGGACCTGTTTGCACGTGAGTTCCTGTTACCGCGATCAACAGT
>VGDE01000054.1 GCA_016869875.1 Alphaproteobacteria bacterium | reverse complement strand
AGGGGAAACCGTCCGCCTGTCGGGCTGGGTCCATCGGGTCCGCGACCACGGGGGCGTGCTGTTCGTCGATCTGCGCGACCATTACGGCATGACGCAGGTGCTGGCCGACAGCGACAGCCCCGCCTTTGCCGCGATGGACAAGCTGCGCGCCGAAACCGTGATCCGCATCGACGGCCGGGTCAAGCTGCGCGACGCCTCGCTCGTCAACCCCAAGCTGCCCACGGGCGAAATCGAGGTTTATGCCGTCGATCTTGAGGTGCTGGGCCCTGCGGACGAACTGCCGCTGCCGGTCTTCGGCGACCAGGACTACCCTGAGGAAACGCGCCTCGCCTACCGCTTTCTGGACCTGCGCCGCGACAGCCTGCACAACAACATCATGCTGCGCTCCAAGGTGATCCGCTCGATCCGCAACCGCATGTGGGACCAGAACTTCACCGAGTTCCAGACGCCCATCATCACGGCATCGTCTCCCGAGGGCGCGCGCGACTTTCTGGTGCCGTCGCGTCTGCACCCGGGCAAGTTCTATGCCCTGCCACAGGCGCCCCAGCAGTTCAAGCAGCTGATCATGGTGGCGGGTTTCGACAAGTATTTCCAGATCGCGCCCTGCTTTCGCGACGAGGACCCGCGGGCCGACCGTTCGCCCACGGACTTCTACCAGCTGGACATGGAGATGTCCTTTGTCGAGCAGGAGGACGTCTTTGCCACCGTCCAGCCCGTCATCCAGGGCCTGTTCGAGGAATTCGGCGGCGGCCGGCGCGTCGATGCGGACTGGCCGCGCATTCCCTATGCCGAGGCGCTGCTGAAATATGGCAGCGACAAGCCGGACCTGCGCAACCCGATCGAGATGCAGGTGGTCAGCGACCATTTCCGCGGCTCGGGCTTTGGCATCTTTGCCAAGCTGCTGGAGCAGGACGGAACCGAGGTCCGCGCCATTCCCGCGCCGACAGGCGGCAGCCGCAAGTTCGCCGACCGCATGAACGCGTTTGCCCAACAGCAGGGACTGCCCGGCATGGGCTATATCTTCTGGCGCAAGGCCGAGGACGGCTCGACCGAGGCGGCAGGTCCTATCGCCAAGGCACTGGGCGCCGACAAGACCGAAGCCATCCGCATGCAACTGGGCCTGGCCGAGGGCGACGCGGCCTTTTTCCTGGGCGGCAAGCCCGAACAGTTCGAGGCCGTCGCCGGACGCGCGCGCAACGAGATCGGTCGCGAGCTGGGCCTGATCGACGAAAACCAGTTCAAGTTCGCCTGGATCGTCGATTTCCCGATGTACGAGAAGACCGACGAAGGCAAGATCGACTTCAGCCACAATCCCTTCTCGATGCCGCAGGGCGGCATGGAGGCGCTGAACGGCGACCCGCTGAAAGTGCTGGGATACCAGTACGACCTGGCCTGCAACGGCTATGAGCTGATCAGCGGCGCGATCCGCAACCATAAGCCCGAGATCATGTTCAAGGCCTTTGAATTGGCGGGCTATCCGGCCAGTGAGGTCGAGAAGCGCTTTGGCGGCATGGTCAAGGCGTTCCGCTATGGCGCGCCCCCGCACGGCGGCTGCGCGGCCGGCATCGACCGGATCGTGATGCTGCTGGCGGATGAGCAGAACATCCGCGAGGTGATCATGTTCCCGATGAACCAGCGCGCCGAGGACCTGATGATGGGTGCCCCGTCCGAGCCCACGAACGAGCAGATGCGCGATCTGCGCCTGCGGGTGTTGCCGAAAGAGTGATCTGACATCGTCCCTCCCGGCATGGCATGTTGCTGCACATGCAGCATGGCCCGCCGGACGTGCAGATGTCCTTACCCTATGGACAGCTTGCCGCAATTCGCCTTGGCTTCGGCCTGTCCCCACTCTTGACTTCACCCGACACGGCCGCCGCCGTGGCTGCCTCGGCGCGGCAGTCGGGGCCGGACGCGCACGCCGTCACGATGCCCATCGTCCGCGAGATGCAGGTCGAGGTTCTCCGCCTGGCCAAGCTGGCCCGCGAGGGCGGGGACCAGGAGGAATACCGGCAGTATCGGCAGGAAATGGGCAGGCGGCACTTTCACGCGGTCGTTGAACGCTTTGTCCGCGCGCTGGATGCCCCTTCCGGGTTCGGCGAGCGGCTGGTGGCTTTTTGGGCCAGCCACTTCGCGGTGCGCGGCGGCAATCCGCACACGGACCTGCTGTCGGCAGCCTTGGTGGACGAAGCCATCCGCCCGCACCTGACCGGACGTTTTGCCGAGATGATGATCGCGGCCGAGACGCATCCGGCAATGCTGCTGTACCTGGATCAGGTCAGTTCCGTGGGGCCGAACTCGATCAGGGCCCGCCGCCGCCCGGACAAGGGTTTCGGCCTCAACGAGAACCTTGCGCGCGAGATGATCGAGCTGCACAGCCTGGGCGTAGGGGCGGACTATTCCCAGAAGGATGTCGAGCAGCTGGCTCGTCTTTTGGCCGGGTTGACCTACAACAACAAGTCGCCCGAGATCTTTCTGGAACGGAACTCCGAACCGGGGGCCGAGATCATCCTGGGCCGGGCCTATGGCAATGACCGCGACCACGGCACCCTGAACGACATCCATGCCGCGATCACCGATCTGGCCACGCATGAGGCGACGGCGCGCCACATCGCGCGCAAGCTGGCCATTCACTTCATCTCCGATGATCCGCCCCAGTCCGCAATCAACCGCCTTGCCGGCGTCTTCCACGACACGGGCGGCGACCTGGCCGCGGTGAACCTCGCCCTGGCCGAGGCACCGGAACTGGACAGCTGCTTTCGCCAGAAGGTCCGCCCCCCCTTCGAGTTTCTGGTGACCAGCCTTCGGGGGCTTGGAGTGACGGGTGATGCGCTGCGACGGATGCACCGCAAGGATGTGCGCCAGTCCCTTCTGGAGCCGTTGGGAAACATGGGCCAGCCCTGGGCCCGTCCCAAGGGTCCCGATGGATGGCCCGAAGCGGCCAGCGACTGGGCAACCCCGCAGGGGCTGGCCATGCGCATCAACTGGGCCATGACCCAGCCCTCCCGGCTGGTCGATCCCTTGCCCGATCCGCGCCGCGTTCTGGCCGATGCCTTGGGCGACAGCGCCTCGCCCGCGCTGAGATGGGCGGTTCCCAAGGCAGAGAGCCGGCGCGACGGCGTTGCCCTGATCCTGGCCTCGGCCGATTTCAACCGGAGGTGACGCTATGGTCAGCCGACGCCTTTTTCTCAGATCCGCGGCGCTCCTTGGCTGTTCGGCCGCCGCCTCTCCGCTGCTGACGCCCTTGGCCCTGGCCGGCGCCCCTGGCGACAACCGGCTGGTGGTCATCATCCTGCGCGGGGCGATGGACGGGATCGATGTCTTCCAGCCGTACGGAGACCGGAACCTGCGGAGGCTGCGCCAGACGCTGTCGCTGGGACCGGATCACGGGGCCATCGACCTGGACGGCTTCTTTGCGCTGCATCCGGGCCTGTCGCCGCTGTTGCCGCTGTGGGCTGCAGGCCATCTGGCCTTTGCGCCTGCCGTCTCCACGCCCTATCGCGACAAGCGCAGCCATTTCGATGGGCAGAATTTGCTGGAGGCGGGGACAGGGACGGACATTGACCTGGATCACCAGCAGGACGGATGGCTGAACCGCCTGCTGCAAGAGATGCCGGATCAGGCTTCGGAAACCGCCTATTCCATCGGGGTCGAGGACATGCGGATCCTGCAGGGACCTGCCCCTGCGAAAAGCTGGGCGCCCGAGGCCAATCTGATCCTGGGACCGCAGGCCGCGCTGCTGCTGAGCCATGTCTATCACGACGATCCCCTGTTCCGCGAAGCGGGGGGGCAGGCCATGGAGATCGCGGAACAGTTGCAGGGCTCGGGCCAGCCCGAACTGGCACGGGATGAGCATCTGGCCTTGGCCCAATTTGCCGCAGACCGCCTGAACCGCGACACCCGCATCGCCAGCTTCTCCCTGGGAGGATGGGACACGCATGCCCGACAAGCCGGCAACATCTCCCGGGCGTTGCAACGTCTGGCCGAGACGATCCTGGTGCTGAAGGAGGGTCTGGGGACGCATTGGGACCGCACCACCATCATGGCGGTGACCGAGTTCGGCCGCACGGCGCAGGAGAATGGGTCTGCCGGGACCGATCACGGCACGGGCGGCGCCTTGCTGGTCGCAGGCGGCACCCTTCGCAGCAGCCGGGCCATGGGAGATTGGCCTGGCCTGGCCGAAGGCGATCTGTATGATGGCCGCGACTTGATGCCGTTGCGGGACATCCGGGCCTATGCGGCCTGGGCGCTCCATGCCAAGTTCGGTCTGCCCAAGGGCACGTTGGAGCGCAGGATCTTTCCAGGGCTGGAGATGGGATCCGATCCCCGCATGCTGGCGTGAGGCCTACATCTCGGCCACACGCGACAGGCGGTCCTGGACCATCCCGCTGATCCGCGCCAGATCGGTCGCCAGCGCATAACCTGCCTGATAATCGCGCGCCAGTGCGGTTGCCGCCGCCTCAAGCACCGGATCATGGGCCGAACGCGCGACACCCGCCAGGAAACGCGCGATGTAGTCGATTTCAGTGGTGTCCTGAGCACTGGACAGCACTTCAGCCACATGGGTCAGGTCGTCGCGCAGACCCGACTGGTCCGGCTGGATGACGTCATCGGGCAGGACGCGCAGGCCCCAGGCCGCACCTTCGGGCGGAAGCGCCGACAGGATCGCCTGCTGAAAGACGGCCAGGCTTTCAACGGGCTTGGCCAGGAAACCGTCGGCGCCCGCCTTCAGCGCCTCCGATGCCAGATCGGGGTTGCCGGACATGCCCAAGATGACCGGCACGCGCGGCTCGGCCCCGTGCAGTTCCGCGATCAGCGTGGTGCCGTCGCCGTCCGGAAGACCCAGATCGACGATCAGCACCGCAGGGCGGTAGGTGCGCAGGTGCCGGGCCGCCGAGCGCAGACAGTCGGCGCGGCGAATCCGCGCACCCGATTTCAGGCACAAGAGACGCACGGCTTCGCTGGCAAAGCGCGAATCCTCGATCACCAACACCGTGAGGCCGGTCAACGGACGGTTGGGCAGCGACAAACGCCATTGCGGCAAGGGCTTGTCGGCACTTGGTCCGGTCTTGGTCAGCATGTCTTGCCTCCTTCCAGGTCTTCACGAACAGTAAAACCGCGATTCGCTAAAAACCGGTTAACGGTTGCGCTTTTCCTTGGAGCAAAGGCGCGAAGCGCTTACATAGCAGCCCACACGGAGGGAAAGATGATCGGCCGCCTGAACCATGTCGCAATCGCGGTCCCCGACCTCGGGGCTGCGGCAGACCAGTACAAGAACACGCTTGGTGCCCATGTCGGTGCTCCTCAGGACGAACCCGAACACGGCGTGACCGTTGTCTTCATCGAGCTGCCCAATACCAAGGTGGAACTTCTTTATCCCTTGGGTGACAACAGCCCGATCCAGGGCTTTCTGGACAAGAACCCTTCGGGCGGCATCCACCACATGTGTTTCGAGGTCGAGGACATCCTTGCGGCCCGGGACAAGCTGAAGGCCGAAGGAGCGCGCGTGCTGGGCACGGGCGAACCGAAGATCGGCGCCCATGGCAAGCCGGTGCTGTTCCTGCACCCCAAGGACTTCAACGGCTGCCTGATCGAACTGGAGCAAGTCTGATGAACCTGACCGGCGGCATCGTGCTGTTCGCATCGCTGTGGTTTCTGACCCTGTTTGTCGTCATGCCCATCGGGCAGCGCAGTCAGGCGGATGCGGGGGCGATCCTTCCCGGCACCCATGCGGGCGCCCCCGCAGGGGTGCCCTGGCGCAAGAAGCTGTTCTGGACCACGGGCATCACCTTGGTGATGTGGGCGGTGATCGCCTTTGTGATCCTGGGCGATGTGATCACTCGTGCCGATATCTCGCATCTCGACCAGTGGGTCCGCTGATCATGTGAAACAGGTGCGTGAACGCGGCCGCGGCCAGCAGGGGCAGGGCGATGTTCAAGACCGGCACCGTCAGGCCGATCGCCACCAGCACCCCCGTCAGGGTGACCCGGCCCGCGTGGCGGCGGCGCAGATTCTGGGCCTGCGGTTCCGGCAGGTGACGGCGGGCGGCCATCTGAAAGAACTCGCGACCCAGCAGCCAGCCGTTTGCCCCGTAGAACAGCAGCGGGGCAAAGGGTCCCAGGAACGGCGTCAGCAGCAGCGACAGGATCGCAACCCCCAGGACCGCCGCCACGACCGCCAGCGACTCCAGCAGCCCATCCCAGAAGTCCAGGCCCGTGCCGCGCCGATGAGGGTAATGCAGGTCCTCGACCGCTTCGGCGACATGTTCCGCGAAAAGCCCTGAAAAGCCCGCTGCAACGGGCGCCATCAGGAGAAAGCCGACCACCGGAAACAGCGCCAGCGATCCCCAGGAGAAAATTGTCGCAAAGTCGATCTGGCCCACCCAGGGGAGGCTAAAGCCGCCGGGCAACCACAAGCGGATCAACCAGAAGATGGCCGCCTGCAGCAGGATGAAAAGAAGGATCGTCAGGCCGATGCCCAAGGCCACCAGCCGCAGGATCGAGGGCCGCAGCAGGTCGCCCCAACCCCGTGCAAAGGCAGCCAGCACCATCATGGGCGCCACTCCGTCTTGGCGGTGATGTCCGGGCGGGGGCGTTCAGGCGGCGTGTCACCGCGCGTGCCGACATGGATCAGGCCCGCGACCCGCTCTTGCCCGCGCAGGCCCAGGTAGGAGCGGCCGAAGTCACGATCCAGCGCCGCGTATCCCGTCAGCCAGGCGGCCGCCCACCCGGCTGCCAGTGCCGCATTCACCAGCCCCAGGCAGACCGCGCCGGCCGACAGGACCTGTTCCCATTCCGGAACCTTGGGACTGTCCACCGGGGACGAGATCACCGCCACGATCACCGGCGAGGCAAAGGCCGAGGCCGCCTTGTACGCCGCCGCCTCGTCCTGCCCCGCTGCAAGCACCGCCGCACGCAATGTCGGCGCCAGAGCGTCCAGCGTCTGGCGTCCCAGCACCACAAATCGCCACGGCTCCAGCTTGCCGTGATCCGGCACGCGTGCAGCCAGCGTCAACAGCTGGGTCAGTTGGTCGCGATCCGGGCCCGGACCTTTCATCAGCTTCGGCGGATGGGAGCGGCGGGTTTCCAAGAAACGCAGCGCGGCATCGTTGCGGTGGTCCATGAAAGGTCTCCTTGAGGCGGCCGTTGGGCGATGGTGTCTCAGATGGGTGGCCCGGCTGCAAGCGGGCTTGCCTCACGCGACCAGCACCGTCACAGCCGGACCATGACGGGTCTGAGGCACCATGCCCGCGTGGCATCGCGAATTGCACTGTGCGCGGCGCAGAGCAATGACTATGCACGGCGGCCTGTTGCGCATCCACGCCACGGTTCCGTCAAAGGATGGCAAGGGCAGCACGGCAGGGCTGACCAAGGCCTTGGGGGTGACACCCTCGCGGCTGTCCGTCATCCGCTGGCAGGCAGCACGCAACACGCGGGTGCGCCTGAATCAACCCTGCTTTTCGATGCGGTAATTTCCTTCGGGCAGGTTCAGAGCCAGGCGCAGTTCGGTCAGCTGATGCATGGTCAGGGTGACGCGCACCACCTCGTCGCCATCCGGACTCATCTGCTCCAGGATGACGCGGTCGTCAAAGCCGAGGATGACCACGTCCTCGTTCAGCGGCCGGGTCTGGGGCTCGGCCTCGTCGATCAGGGTGATCACGGTCGCGTCAAAGTCATGCTCGATGGTGAACATCCGAATCTCCTTGGTGATCTTTCGACAATCGCGTGAACTGGTATCGGCGGCAAGCAGCCGGGGTTGCCGCGGGAACGGGGCAGAGTAAACTGCGCGACCAGAGCGGCGGCCGGGATCGGCAGGAAACAGGGCAGGACGGATGCGAAAGATGAACGGAGGCCGGTGGGCGGCAGGGATCATGGCCGTCGTTCTGGCGCTGGCGGGCTGCGCGCCAATGCCCGTCGCCCCGCCCATGCCCCAAGGTGCCCCGGTCCCGCTTCCGGCCCCCGGACTGCCCGCACCCTCGGCTCCGCACAGCGGCACGCCCGACGGGGCCGCGCGTACCTTTGTGCAGGTGATGCGCCGGATGGAGCCTGCAGTGCGCCAGGACTGCCTGAACCGCCGTACGCGCCCGATCAGCTGCGACTTTGTCTTTGTCGTGGACGACCGTCCGGGGCTGGAGCCCAACGCTTTCCAGACAGTGGATCGGAACGGCCGGCCCATCGTAGGTTTCACCCTGTCGCTGATCGCCCAGACCCGGAACGCCGACGAGATCGCTTTTGTCGTGGGACATGAGGCGGCGCACCATATCCTGAACCATCTCGACCGGAAATCCGGCGCCGCCTCGACGGCTGCGGTCGTGCTTGGCAGCATCGCTTCGGCCTATGGGGGCGACCAGTCCGCCGTCGAGCGGGCGCAAGAGATCGGGGCCTCGGTCGGTGCGCGCTATTATTCCCGCGACTGGGAGCTGGAGGCCGACTATCTCGGCTCGATCATCACGCTCAATGCCGGGTTCGACCCGATCAACGGTTCCCGCCTGTTCGAACGCATTCCGGACCCGGGCAATCATGTTCTTGGCACCCATCCGTCACGGGCACAGCGCTTGGCGCAGGTGCGGAGGGCCGTGGGCGATGTTCAGGCCGGCCGCGTCCGCTAAACCTCGTCGCTATCGTTCACTGCAAGGCGGCTCTGGCTCTGCCGCCTGCTGCTGGCGAGGCTCTGGTCCAGGCGCCGGGATCAGCTTCAACCTCGACGCCTGAACCAAAGACGTTCTGCTTCCGCCTGCGGAGCCGTACGGAGCGACTGCTTTGCCAGCGGATGCTCACGGAGCAGGACATGCTTGCCCATACCGGCGATGAGGCCACAGCCGTGACCTGCAGGACATTTCGAAGCCGGACGAGCCTTTCATTATCAGCGAATCACCCACGTGATTCGTGACCTAGCTCTGCCATTTGGGTAATGCTCAAGCCTGCGCAATGAGGCGCGAATCATGTTCCAACGCGCGCAAGCTGATTCGTTTGGGGAGGATTTCCCATTCGTCCCGATTGATGTCTCGTCTTTCTCCGGAAGGCTCGGAAAGCCTCAATCGTCATCGCCCAAGGGCTTGCGCATGAGGTTGCGACCGAGAAATGCCCTTCCGCTACATCTTCGATTTGTTCAGCTTTATATAGAAATACTGCGGCAACTCAGCTGCTGCAGGACATGATCCCGGGCTCGTCTTCAGCTTTTGGGTTAGCGGCCGCGTAGCGTTTCGATATGCGCCACCCTTTGCTCATCCTGATCCAAGCGCGCCGCTTCAACATCCATAACGGAATGTGCATAAACCCGCCTATGCGGCAGGCATATAGTGCTAAGGCACTGATAATTATTTTATTTATGTAGAGATTCTCGGCTCAAAAGATGCTTGACTTATTATTTTCGGCGGTTGTTTCCCGCTCGACACACAGCAACCGCAAGGAGAAAAAAAATAGGTCGCGCACAAGAAAAGACTAGCAAGTCGGCGGTTTTCTGCTTTAGTCAGCGCAGGCTCGGATAGCACATGTCGTGCTGGTAAACTCAAGGCGCCAAGGCGCCGTTCTGGTGAAAGGGCGCCCATGATCGGGGTTGTCGTATGGAGCAGTGGGTCGCGCGAAAAGGCGATCATCTGGTGCGAAGATCAGGCGACCTTGGCCTATCTCCAAGGCAGCTCCAACCTTGCTGACCCGTGCAAATGGCCTCAGCCGGGCGATTTGGTCGAACTGGAAACGCGCATGGTCGGCAACCTTCGCCACGCCTTCAGCGTGTCCATGCTGTCCGAACAAAGCTGTCCGCAGCTTCCAAAGCTGCTGGCAGAGACTCAACCCGCAGCAGCTAAACCACATCTGCGGGTGGTGGCTTCTCAGGATCACCCATCCCCTGTCGCGGAGCCTCTCGTGGCTCCTGGCGTCAGTCTCTCAAAGTCACACGATGGCCTGCCCTTCAGTGTCACCCTGACTGGTACGGCCTGCTGACGTTCCAAATTTCGGCAGGATCAAGACACATGGACCGCCTGTTGAGCGGTCCATTTGCGTTGGTTCAAGGCTGAACAGGAAAGAGCCTTCAGACGCCGCGGGCCAAGGCGGCGACACCTGTCCGAGCGATGTCAGAAAGCCCCAGAGGGCGCATCAGGTCGGCAAAGGCATCCAGCTTGCTGGGAGTGCCGACCAGCTCGAAGACAAAGCTCTCCAGCGTCGAGTCAACCACATTGGCGCGGAAGATCTCGGCAATCCGAAGCGCCTCGACCCGCTTGTCGCCTTGGCCACGGACCTTGAACAGCCCCAGTTCACGCTCGACCACCGGCCCGTCGACGGTCAGGTCATGCACCTCATGCACAACAACGATCCGCCCGAGCTGCGCCTTGATCTGCTCGATCACTGATGGCGTGCCGCGGGTCACGACAGTGATCCGCGACCTGTGCCCTGTATGGTCCACCTCGGCCACGGTCAGGCTGTCGATGTTGTAGCCGCGCCCGGCGAACAGGCCGATGACGCGCGCCAGCACACCCGGCTCGTTTTCCACCAGCACCGCCAGCGTGTGGCTTTCCTCGATCTGCGAGTTGGGGTTGCGCAGGTCATAGGCCGAATGGCTCGACATGCCCTTCTGGATGTTCAGTGCATTCATGATGCTGCCTTTTCATCTTGGCATAGATATTCCGGAATGCAGAGGCCGCGCCCCTGCCGGCTCAGACCAGAACCGCGCCTTCCGATTCGATTACGCCCAAAGTCTCGGCCTCACCCAGCAGCATTTCGTTGTGCGGCTTGCCCGACGGGATCATGGGGAAGCAGTTCTCGTGTTTCTCGACCAGAACGTCCAGAATGAACGGTCCGTCGTAATCGATCATCTGCTGGATGGCAGCGTCCAGGTCCTTGGGGTCCCGCACCTGCGCCCCCTTGCACCCGAAGGCCTCGGCCAGCTTCACGAAATCGGGCAGGCTGTCCGACCAGCTCTGGCTATAGCGTTCACCGTGCAGCAGCTGCTGCCACTGGCGGACCATGCCAAGGCGCTCGTTGTTCAGGATGAACTGCTTGACGGGCAGGCGGAACTGAATTGCCGTGCCCATTTCCTGCATGTTCATCAGCCAGCTGGCATCACCGGCAACGTTGATCACCAGCGCTTCGGGATGCGCCATCTGCACGCCGATGGAGGCCGGCAGACCATAGCCCATCGTGCCCAGCCCGCCCGAGGTCATCCAGCGGTTGGGTCCTTCAAAGCCCAGGTACTGCGCAGCCCACATCTGGTGCTGGCCGACCTCGGTCGTGATGTAGCGATCGTGGCCCTTGGTCAGCGCCTCAAGCCGCTGCATGGCGTGCTGAGGCTTGATGATGGTGTCGCTGTTGCGGAAGCCCAGGCAGTTCTTGGCCCGCCATTCCTCGATCTGCGCCCACCAGGCGCGCAGGCCATTGCTGTTGACCCTGCGGCCGCGCGACTTCCAGACCTTCAGCAGATCCTCCAGCACATGGCCAACGTCGCCGACGATCGGCACCTCGACACGCACGACCTTGTTGATCGAGCTTGGGTCGATGTCGATATGCGCCTTGACGGAACCGGGGCTGAAATCGGCCACGCGTCCGGTGATGCGGTCATCGAACCGCGCGCCGATGTTGATCATCAGGTCGCAGCCATGCATCGCCAGGTTCGATTCATAGGTGCCGTGCATGCCCAGCATGCCCAGCCACCCCTTGCCCGAGGCCGGATAGGCCCCTAGGCCCATCAGCGTCGATGTCACGGGGAAACCTGTCGCGTCGGCCAGCTCCCGCAGCAGCTGGCTGGCGCCGGGACCCGAATTGATCACCCCGCCGCCAGTGTAGAAGACCGGGCGTTCGGCCTGTTCCATCAGTTCGACCAGGCGCGTGATGGCGGCCAGATCGCCTTTCCGGGCCGGCTGATAGGTGCCGGTATCGGCCTGCTTGGGCCCGACATAGGTGCCTGTGGCGAACTGGACGTCCTTCGGGATGTCGATCAGCACCGGCCCCGGCCGGCCGGAGGTCGCAACGTGAAAGCCCTTGTGGATCGTCGCGGCCAGCTTGTCGGTGTCCTTGACCAGCCAGTTGTGCTTGGTGCAGGGGCGCGTGATGCCAACGGTATCCGCCTCCTGAAATCCATCCGTGCCGATCATGAAGGTCGGAACCTGTCCCGATAGGACAACCAACGGGATGGAATCCAGCAGCGCATCCGTCAGGCCGGTCACCGCATTGGTCGCGCCCGGACCCGAGGTCACCAGAACAACGCCCGGCTTGCCCGTGGCACGGGCATAGCCCTCGGCCATGTGGACAGCTCCCTGTTCGTGGCGAACCAGGACATGGGTGATGTCGTTCTGCTGGAAGATCTCGTCATAAATGGGTAGCACGGCCCCGCCCGGATAGCCGAATACGGTATCGACGCCCTGATCCCGCAGCGCCTCGACCACCATTCTCGCACCCGTCATTGTTCGGGACATTGCCTTGCTCCATCCATGAGATTCTCGCCGAAAGGTTGCGAATGCTGTCTCGGCGTCGGCGCAAACTATGGTCGCACACCGGCAGGGTCAATGGGTGCTGGCGGAGAAAGTGACGCAGCCACGCAAGAAATTGAAACTTTCTTTCGTGCCTTGTCAGCCGCTATCGGTCGAACTGCGGCAGGGCGATCCGGGCGACCTGCTCCACGATCGGATCGACGGAAAGGGGATGCGCCTCGTTGGAATGATCGCGCGGATCGCCGATGTCCTGCCAGACGCCGCCCTTGTAGATTTCAAGCGCGTCGAACTTGGCCTTGTAGTCCATCTTGCGGCTGCCCGGGACCCAGTATCCCAGATAGACATACGGCAGGCCCGCCGCGCGCGCGATCTCGATGTGATCCAGGATGATATAGGTTCCCAGGCTGGCCGGCCGCAGCAGCGGATCGTAAAAGCTGTAGACAAGGCTCAGCCCGTCATCGAGCACATCAGTCAGGCAGACCGCCGCAAGGTGATCGTCCCCCGCCACGATCCGCGTCAGGTCGGCACCGTCGCAACGGTATTCGATCACGCGCGTCTTGACCGGCGTTTCCTCGATCATCGCGGCGAATTCGAAGATGTCCATGTCGGCCATCCCGCCATCGGCATGGCGGTTGTCCAGATAGCGGCGAAACAGCTCGAACTGCTCCTCGGTCGCCCAGGCACTGGTTGCCAGCCGTCGCACGGCGCCATTGCGGGCCTTGATGCGCCGCTGCGTGCGCGTCGGTTCGAAATCCGCCACACGGATGCGGGCCGACATGCAGGCGACGCAGCTTTCGCAACTGGGCCGGTACAGCACGTTCTGGGACCGGCGAAAGCCCTGCCGCGACAGCGCGTTGTTCAGTTCGGCCGCGTTGTCGCCCTGCAGCGCGGTGAACAGCTTGCGCTCGGCCCGACCGTGCAGATAAGGGCAGGGCTGAGGCGCCGTCACATAGAACTGTGGCGCATGGGGCAGGGTATGGCGCATCAGGCGCGCCCGTTGCGGCGTTTGTTCAGGTCGGGGGTCGTCATAGGGGCGCTGCCGGTTCCGTTTGGCCAGTCGGTCGGGTCGGCGAAGCCTAGCAACGATTTGATGACAGGCCAAGCAGGGAAAGCGTTAACGGAGAATGACGTCCCGACGTCACGTTGACGAGCTTTGGCCCATGACTAAGAGTTGCCGCCATGAGCTTTGTATCCCGCATCACCCGTCTGCCGCTGCCCATGGATCCTGCCCGCGGGGCGGATGTCGCGGGCCTGTTTCCTGACCTTCCGGCCCCGCTGCGGGATCTTGTCGCGGGAGCGGCCGGCAGCAGTCCCTTCCTGACCGGTCTTTTGCGCAGCGAGGCTGATTGGCTGCCTGCCGCCCTGGATCACGACAACGTGGTCGCGCGCGAAACGCAGGGCATGGAGGATCTGGATGCCGAGGCCCTGGGCATTGCCCTGCGCCGGGCCAAGCGGCGGGTGGCGTTGCAGGCGGCGCTGGCCGATCTGGGTGGGGTCTGGCCGCTGGAACAGGTCACGCGCGCGCTTTCGGATCTGGCCGACCGGGCCGTGGATCTTGCGCTGCGCGTCCATGTGGCGGCGGAGCGGCGCCGGGGCAAGCTGCCTGCGACTGATGCGGAGGCGGGGGGCATCTTTGCCCTGGCCATGGGCAAGGGCGGGGCGGGGGAACTGAACTACAGCTCGGACATCGACCTGATCGTGCTGTTCGACGAAACCGCCTATGCCGAAGCCGACCAGATGGAGGCGCGCGCCGCCCTGATCCGTGCCACGCGCAAGATGGCGGCCACCCTGTCGGACGTGACGGCCCATGGCTATGTCTTTCGCGTCGATCTGCGGCTGCGGCCCGATGCGGCGGTTACCCCTGTCTGCATCTCGACGGCCGCCGCGCTGGCCTATTACGAGGCCGAGGGCCGGACCTGGGAACGTGCGGCCTTTATCAAGGCACGCGCCGCGGCGGGCAATCTGGCAGCCGGGGAGCGCTTTCTGCGCGAACTGCGGCCTTTTGTCTGGCGCAAGCACCTGGACTTTGCGGCCATCCAGGACGCGCATGACATGCGCCTGCGAATCCGCGACCACAAGGGCCTGGGCGGCCGGCTTGAGGTCGCCGGCCACAACATGAAGCTGGGACAGGGCGGCATCCGCGAGATCGAGTTCTTTACCCAGACCCGCCAGCTGATCGCCGGCGGCCGTGATCCCGACCTGCGCGCCCGCGACACCGTGGGCGGGCTGCGGGCATTGGCCGCCAAGGGCTGGGTGCCGGCCGAAGCTGCCGAAGAGCTGATCGACCATTATCGCCAGCACCGCGACATCGAGCATCGCATCCAGATGGTGAACGACGCGCAGACCCATGTGCTGCCCAAGGACCCGCAAGGATTGCGCACCGTCGCGGCACTGGCAGGCGAGGCGGACGACGCGGCATGGTGCGGACGGTTGAAGGCGCGGCTGGCGCGGGTGCATGACCTGACCGAACGATTTTTCGCTCCGGGCGAGGTTCAGGTGGAGCGACCGGTCCTGTCGGATGAATCGGCCGCTGTCATCCAGCGGTGGCAAGGGTATCCGGCGCTGCGGTCCGATCGCGCGCAGCAGATCTTTCGCCGCATCGAGGCGCCGCTTCTGGCACGCATGGCCCGATCGGGCCATCCGGCCGAGGCCTTGGCGCGGTTCGACAGCTTCCTTGCGGGCCTGCCCGCAGGGGTGCAGCTTTTTTCGCTGTTCGAGGCGAACCCCCAGCTGATCGAGCTGATCGTGGACATCTGCGGCACCGCCCCTGCGCTTGCCGCCTATCTGGCGCAGCATCCGGCCGTTCTGGACGGCGTGCTGGCCGGCAGCTTCTTTGCGCCTTGGCCCGCAGAGACGAGGCTGCGCGAGGAGCTGGACGATGTTCTGCAACGTGCGCTGGTCCGGGCAGGTGGCGGCTATGAACGCGCGCTGGATGCCGCCCGGCGGTGGGCCCATGAATGGCAGTTCCGCATCGGCGTGCACCACCTGCGCGGCCTGATCGATGCCGATGAGGTCGCGGGACAATATGCCGATCTTGCGGGGGCCTGCCTGTCCGCCCTGCTTCCGGTGACGGCGGACGATTTTGCCCGCCGTCACGGGGCGCCTCCGGGGCGCGGGGCGGTTGTTCTGGGAATGGGGTCCCTGGGTGCGCGGGTGCTGAATGCGGGGTCGGACCTGGACCTGATCGTGATCTATGACGCGGACGGTTCCGAGGGATCGGAAGGGCCACGGCCCTTGGGGGCGCGTCCCTATTATGCGCGGCTGACGCAAGCTCTTGTGACGGCACTGTCGGCACTGACCGCCGAAGGCCGCCTTTACGAGGTTGACATGCGGTTGCGCCCCTCGGGGCGGCAAGGGCCGGTTGCCACATCCGTCCAGAGCTTTGAAAGCTACCAGTTGAACGAAGCCTGGACATGGGAGCATCTGGCTCTGACGCGCGCCCGTCCCGTGGCATGGCTGGGGCGGGACGGCGAGGCCTTGGCAGGCCAGATCGACGGGCTGCGCCTGAAGATCCTGCAGATGCGCGGAGGCGACAGTGCGGTGATGCCGGACCTGGCCGCGATGCGCGCGCGGCTGTTTGCGGCCAAGGCCTCGGGCGGGATCTGGGACGCCAAGCAGGGGCCGGGGCGGTTGCAGGACATCGACCTTGTGGCGCAATCCTGCGCGTTGCGGGCCGCGGATCCGGCCCGCGCGACCTTGGCCCAGTTGCGTGCGGGAAAGCGCGCCGGGCTGCTGACCCCCCAGGCAGCCGAAACGCTTGCCTCTGCCTGGCGGGCGCTGTGGCGGCTTCATGTGGCGGGGCGGTTGCTGACCAACCGCACGCTGGACATGGACGAGATCGGCCGGGGCGGACAGGAGTTTCTTCTGCACCAGGTCCAAGACGACAGCCTTGAGGCGCTGGAGGCAAGGCTGCGCTTGCAGATTGCCGAGGCAGCGGCTGAGGTCGAGAACCTGATGCCGCCTTCCGGCCAGACAGACTAAGGGCGTCAGCCAGTTGCGCTTTGCCGTGGTGCATCGGGTTTGCGGGCGGGGTCGATGCCGCTGGCGTGATCCGCGCTGCTTTGCAACTCGGCAGCGACCTCGGCCAGCGTCCGCCCGCCAATCTGGCCCAGCACCGGGATTGATACCAGTCCTGCCGGCAGCGGTGCCGGCTCGACCAGGCCTTCCGGAGCTTCCAGAAACAGGCCA
>VGDE01000053.1 GCA_016869875.1 Alphaproteobacteria bacterium | reverse complement strand
CGGTATGCCGCTTGAACGATCGGGAAAATGCGCTCTGGCTTTGGCCGGTCAGTTCGGCCAGTTCGGTTTCGCTCAGCGGTTCGTGCAGGTTTTCCCGCAGGTGACCGATGGCGCGGTTCATGTCGGATTCCTCGGCCCGCTCCATGTCCAGCACGAAACTGAGGCTGGCAAGACTCTGCGATGTCGGCGCATGGGCCAGCAGGTCAAGGATCTGGAAGAACAGCCCCAGGCGGCGCACGCCACGTGCCTCGATCAGCGCCCGCATCAGGGGACGCACGGCGCGGCTGGTGTCGTCGCCGAACAGGATGCCGCGGCGACTGCGTTCCAGCAGGTGACGCACGGCCTCCATTTCGGGAAAGGCTGCGCGCGCCGCCTCGATGAAGCTTTCGGGGAACTGGATCACCTCGGTCCGCTGCGGAACGATCTCGCCAGGCCGGATGGCGCTGATCCAGTTCTGTGGCAGGTTCGGCCCGGTCATGATCAACTGCCCGGGACCGAATTCGCCCACATGGTCTCCGATATAATACTTTCCAGCGGTCGCCACGACCAGGTGGATCTCGTATTCGGGATGGAAATGCCAGCGCACCGTCCGGAAGGGATAACCATGCTTCCATGCGGCAAAGGATTCACCCTTGCGGATATGCACAAGCTCCAGATCTGGCTGCATGATGACCTCCCTTCTGCCGGCACGGCTCGCTCTTGGCGATGCCGAGTCTCCCTCCGACGTTCATTCTTTGGTATCACTGCACAGGTCATGCGGCCACGACGGCAGCAGGTTTTTTCTGATACTTTTTTGACATCTGCCGAGGTTATTTCATCAGCGGCCGACCGAAGGTCATCCGGTGGTTGTGCCCTGCATTCGACATTCCCGCTGCATTGCAGCAGAAATGGGAGAATCTGGTCAGCGGCAGCCAGAGAAATGATCAGCGGAGAGCGCGAAGCTGGTGAAATGCGCTTTGGAAGGACGCATACTTTTCCGCATAGCGTTCTGCCAGTTTGGTATCGGGTGTCACCTCACCTGCGATGCCGGGCGCGGCAAAGATCCGCTCCGAGACTTCGTCTTCTGCACAAGCCGCCGCCAGGCGCGCCGCCCCCAGGGCGGCACCCAGATCGCCGGCCTGCGGCTTCAGCAGGGTCAGTCCCGTAACCGCCGCAATGATCTGCAGCCATTGGTCGGAACGCGCCCCCCCACCCACGACATAGACGGCATCAAGGCTCGATCCCGCGCGCCGCATGGCCTTGTCACAATCGGCAAAAGCCATGGCGACGCCTTCCATCACCGACTGGACCAGATCCGGCAGGCCCGCGCCCCGTGAAAGACCCCAAAAGGCGCCGGTCGCGGCGGGATCATTATGGGGGGTGCGCTCGCCCGACAGATAAGGCAGAAAGCCTGCCGCCGCCGGTGCCGTGATGGTCTGGGGCAGCAGCGCTGCCAATTCGGCCACGGGACGGCCGGCGATCTCGGACAGCCAGGTCAGGCTGTCGGTGGCCGACAGGAAGACCCCCATCTGGTGCCATGTCCGGGGCACGGCGTGGCAAAAGGCATGCACCGCATCCGCGGTGTTGGGCGCGAAACGGTCGGTGGCGGCAAACAAGACGCCCGAGGTGCCAAGCGACAGAAAACCTGTTCCCGGGGCGACGATACCCATGCCGCAGGCGGTTGCGGCATTGTCCCCGCCGCCTCCGGCCACGGGGACCTGCGGGATGCCCCACCGCTGTGCCAGGTCCGCCCGCAGCGTGCCGGACACATCCGTCCCTTCGACCAGCCGGGGCATCTGTGCGCGGGTCAGGCCGGTTGCCGCCAGCAGGTCATCGGACCAATCGCGCCGCTGGACGTCCATCCACAGCGTCCCTGCGGCATCGGACATGTCCGAAACATGATCCCCCGTCAGCCACAGCCGGACATAGTCCTTGGGCAGAAGGACATTGGCCGTTTGTTCAAAGATCGAGGGTTCGTTCTGAGCCACCCACAGCAGCTTGGGCGCGGTAAAGCCCGCCATGACGATGTTGCCGCCGATGCCGCGGAAATCGGCCCGCGCCTCCAGTTCGGCACATTGGGCGGCCGAACGCCCGTCGTTCCACAGGATGCAGGGGCGCAGCGGGCGGTCGGCTGCGTCCAGAAGGGTCGCGCCATGCATATGCCCCGACAGCCCGATCCCGCGCAGCGCAGCCATGGCAGCGCCCTGCGTGGCGGCCAGCTCGCCGATCACCGTTTCGCAGGCCGCGATCCAGCTGTCCGGGTCCTGTTCCGACCAGCCGGGCGCGGGACGCGACACGCTCAGCGCGGCATGGGCGGCTCCGACCTGTTCAAAGCGGTCGTCCAGCAGGATCGCCTTGACCCCCGAGGTTCCAATATCAAGTCCCAGATACATGGGGGCTCCTTTCAGGCGGCCTGTCATTCGGCCCGTTATTCGGCCGGCATCTCGATCTGGATCTTGACGTCGGTTTCGCGTCCCTCGGCGGCGCGGTCAAAGGCGGCGATGCTGTCGGCGAAGGGCACCGTCAGCGAGATCAGCGGCTTCAGGTCGACCTTGCCCGAGGCGATCAGAGAAATCGCGCGGTCGTAAACATTGGCGTAACGGAAGACCGTCTCGACCCGCAGTTCCTTGGCCTGAAGGCCGACGATGTCGAAGGGGACGGGGTCGACAGGCATCCCGACCAGCACGATGGTACCCCCCGGCCGGGCAAGTTGCGGCAGGCCCAGAATGGCAGGGGCCGCGCCCGAGCATTCGAAGACCACATCCGCGCCCCATCCGTCAGTGGCCTGGGCGATCGCCTCGGCCGCTGGCGTGTTGCGGATGTTGATTGTCTCGATCCCTGGATAGGCGCCGATGATGTCCAGCTTGGGCTGCGCCAGATCGGACACGTAAACCTTGGCACAACCGCCCGCGAGCGCCGCCAGGGCGGTCATCATCCCGATGGGACCTGCGCCTGTCACAAGGGCAATGTCCCCCGGCTGGATCCGGGCGCGCAAGGCGGCCTGCATCCCGATGGCAAAGGGCTCGACCATGGCGCCTTCGGCAAAGGAGACGTTGTCGGGCAGGCGATAGGTGTAGGCTGCGGGATGCACGACCTCCGGCGTCAGGCAGCCATGGACCGGGGGCGTCGCCCAGAAGGTGACGGCAGGATCGACGTTGTAGATCCCCAGCTTTGCCGCCCGGGAGGCCGAGTCCGGAATGCCCGGCTCCATGCAGACGCGGTCGCCGACCTTGAGATGGCTTACCTGCCCGCCGACCTCGGTCACCACGCCGGAGGCTTCGTGGCCTAGCACCATCGGTTCGTTCACCACGAAGGGTCCGATCTTCCCGTGAGTGTAGTAATGCACGTCAGAGCCGCAGACGCCGACGGTCCGGATCGCGATGCGCACGTCGGACGGACCCAGATCGCCTCGCAATTCAATCTCACGCAGCGACAGTTCCCCTTGGCGCTCCAGAACCAGCGATGTCGGCATATCAACCCCCCGTGAATGTAATGTTTCGGCAGAAAAGGCGGCGCAACCCGGGCGATCCCCCACCTCCCGAGCCTGCAGTGAGACGGCATCATGCACCGTTGTGTAAATACGCTTCTTGCCGGAAACACGATCAAATATGCGGGGAAGGAATAAAAATATCGCTCCTGACCCGCGAAGCAGCCACAAGGTTCGCCGCTCATCAAGGACCCAAGAGTTCAGCCGGAAAGCGCAGGCGGCTGCAGAACTTGCCGCTGAAGCGCACTTGTCCTCGACCCTGCGGGAATAACCTTGCAAGACCGGGCGGGGTGTGAGGTTCCGTCATCTTTGACGCCGTTGGCCGACGCACTCCGTGCAATCTGGCATCGTCATCCCGAAGGGCGGGTACAACCTCGGCCGCCGCCTTGCCGACGCCGGCACAGCCCTTCTTTCACCACAGGCACGATGACGCTCGACCTGCTTTCGGGCCGATTCCGCGACACGAAGCGCCACAACGGCACCATGACGATGTGAGCTACTTTTCGTTGATCGGGCAGTGACGGAAGCTGCGATCCGACGTCTGCTGGTTTCCAAGGACGATCGAGAATGGAACAAGAGGAAGCCCAGGAACCACGGTACAGGCCTCATGGCTTGGGTGGCGCTGGAGGCCCTGCCGCACCGCCGGTCGACCGACCGGGAGACTCCGTTGCCATTGTCCTGCTGCTTGCGCCGGAAACAAGGTGTATGCAGGCATCGGACATGCGCGAAACCAGAGTCGTCTCGCCAACCTATGGAAGAATGCCGATGACGCGCCTGATGCTCAGGTTCCTGGACTGGTTCGATCGCCGCACCTCGGGGATGGGGCTGGTCGTGGGCGCGCTGTTCGTTGCGGGTTCCCTGACACCCAGCCTCATTCCCCGCAGCCCGGAGATCCAGGGCATCCTGGCCGGGTTCTGCTTTGCGGCAGGATACGGCGTCACCGTACTGATCGAGGCGCTGTGGCACTATCTGCACCTTCCCCGCATGACCGAGCGGCAGGCGCGCCTGCTGGTGCCCCCCTTGGGCCTGGTGGCCCTGATCATCGTGACGGTGTTTCTGGGCCGGTCGGCCGATTGGCAGAACGACATTCGCATGGCCATGTCACTGCCGCCCGCCGAAGGGATCGCCCCCTTTGTCGTGGCAGGACTGGGGACCGGCGTCGCGGCCATCCTGCTGGTGACGTTCAAGCTGCTGGCGGCACTGGTCCGCTATGTCAGCCATCGCATTGCCCAGGTGCTGCCGGCGCGGCAGGCACGGGTGCTGGGTCTCGTGCTGACGGCGATGTTGGCGTATCAGGTCTTCAGCGGGGTCCTGGTGCGGGGCGTGGTGCGCAGCATCGACGGATCGGCGCAGGCGCTGGACGCGCTGCTGCCGGCCGACCAGGTTCCGCCGCAAGAGTTCTGGCAGCCCGGCAGCCCGCAGTCCCTGGTCGCGTGGCAGGACCTGGGACGGGAGGGGCGCGAGTTCGTGACCCGGACTCCGTCGCCGGAGGAGATCTCCGGCGTCACCGGGCAGGCCGCGCGGCAACCTCTGCGGGTTTATGTCGGGCTGAACGCGGCCGACAGCCTGGCCGAGCGTGCCGATCTGGCCGTGCGCGAACTGGAGCGCGTGGGCGGGTTCGACCGCGCCACCCTGATCGTCGCGATGCCCACCGGCACCGGCTGGATGGACCCCGCCGCAATGGAGCCGCTGGAGCTTTTGCATCATGGCGACGTGGCCACGGTGGCGCTGCAATATTCCTATCTGCAAAGCTGGATCTCGCTTCTGGTACAGCCCGAACATGCCGCCGAAGCCGGGCGGGCGCTGTTCGGGGCCGTGCACCGCCGCTGGCAGCAGCTGCCCAGCGAGACCCGGCCAAGGTTGTATCTTTACGGTCTCAGCCTGGGGGCACACAGTTCCCAGCAGTCGCTGCGCCTGCACGAGATGCTGGACCAGCCCATCGACGGCGCGCTGTGGGTCGGGCCGCCCTTTGTCAGCCCGCTTTGGCAGACGCTGACGGCCGAACGCGATCCCGACTCTCCGGCCTGGCTGCCGCGCCTGACCACGGGCGAGGTCGTGCGCTTTACCGATGGGCGCCACGGTCTGCAGCAGGATGCGCCCTGGGGGGATGTGCGCATCGTCTTTCTGCAATATGGCAGCGATCCAATTGTCTTCTTTCGCCCCGACAGCGCCATTCGGCGCCCCGAGTGGATGACGCCACCCACTGCCCCCGATGTTTCGGACGACCTGCATTGGTATCCGATCATCACAGAGCTGCAGTTGGCCTTTGACATGGCCATCGCGCTGGACGTCCCGATGGGACATGGGCATCGCTATGCCCCTGCCGATCACATCGGCGCCTGGCTGGCGGTGACCGACCCACCGGGATGGACGCCAGAGCGGCTGGAGGCCCTGCAGGCCCATTTCCAGGAACGACAAGCCAAGGCGGAAAATTAGGAGTCCCTGTCGCATCCAGCGATGGGGATGGTGCCTTTGCCAGGGGCCGCGGCGGCGATGCCCGGTCCGGGTCCTGCGTCCTGCAGATGCTGGCCCGCCCGAAAAGCGGCCCATCTGCAAGCGTTGCGGACAGGCCGCAGGCCAGCGTCAGGCAGAAGCCCTTGCCGCGCCCCGCAGCGCAAGATGGGCCCTCCGCGTCCAGTAGACCGACCAGACCATCAGGCCCAGGAACTTGAGGCCGTCTTCGACGATGACCTGCTCCATGGAATAGGGCATCACGTTGTCGGCCAGCACGGAGGCGGCCAGAAGGGCCGCGGCCGCACAAAGCCCCAGATGGGCCCGCCCCGTCAACGAGGACCGGAAGATCAGAAAGATCACGCCTGCGATGGCGCCGTAAGCCAGCAGAACAAGCGATTCCGCAACGCCCAGCGCGCGAGGCAGGATCTCCTCGTGAAGCATGAAGAAATCATCCATTGCTATCAGCAGGTTGAAGGCACCGGCCAGGACCAGCAGGGACCTGCCCCTGGACAGGTGGAACGAGGCAAAGATGCAGATGACCCCTGCCGCCGACACGGCAAAGACCCCGATATGGGAAATCAGTCCGGCAAGTGGCGTAAAGGCATAGGTGGCGGCCGGGTCCCGAAGATAGACGTCCAGCGGAGTGTTGCGCGACGAGGCAACAAGGTACCACAGGGCAAGGAAGAGGACCCCGATCAGGATCACGAAGGCTGTCTGGAACAGCCGCAGCGGCACCTGTTGCCTTTCGGCACGATCATCAAGTTTCATCCGGTGCCTTCAAAAACGAACCAATTATGACAGTTCGGTAACATACCCGCATGCAGCTTTTCTTCAAGCGGACCTGAAAATGACGCTGCTGTCTCGGCGGATCCGGGAAGCCGCGGCAACGCCCGCACCGGTCATTGGGCAGCCGAAGGAACGGCCGCGTACACCTTCAAAGGGAACGGGACGGTCTCGATCCGGAAGGGTGGCAGCGAGCCTTTTCCTCCTCCCCCTGCCGCCAGTCGGCTTGCTTGCAACCGTCGCCAGGCTCGCCATGCCGGAATCGCTGATTGGACATTATTTCAATCCTGCAACTGGCAGTAAGGGTGGATGAGCATAACACAGCCGATGCGGTGGCAAATTGCCGCCAGCGGCAATTTTGCGCTGAATGACAGGGAACCAATCATCGCGTACCCGTTCGGTGGGGAAAAAATAACAAAGGGAACTGCTCTGATATGGCACCCAAAGTAAAACCGGGACAGTTGGGAATGGCGACTCCGTTCGGGGAGCTGCTTGGAAACTCCGACTGGGAAATGAACCAACAACTGCAGGACTATGTCGATCTGGGCGTCGACTGGGTCCGCATCGACATCCATTGGAGCCTGGTGCAGCCGAACCGCGATGGCGGGTTCAACTGGAACCTGGTTGACAAGGTGTTCAACGCGATTGACGCCAAGGGCATCAAGATCACGGCTGTGCTGAACAACACGCCTGACTGGGTGGGAAGCACCCTTTCAAGCCATGCCGACCAACAGGCCTTTGGCCGCTTCGCCGCCGCCGCTGCCGAGCGCTATGACAACGTGGTCAACCACTGGGAAATCCTGAACGAACAGAACAAGCACGGGATCACGCCCGAGAACTATACCGAGGTGCTGAAGGCCTCGTATAACGCGATCAAGGCGGTTGACAGCAACGACACCGTCATCACCGGCGGCACGGCGGCCATTCCCTCGACGGACGGGCGCTTCTGGGGAGCAGTCGACTATCTGCAGAAAATGTACGACGCGGGCGCGGGCGGGCATTTCGACGCGGTCGGCTATCACCCCTACACCTTCCCGCTGTTCCCGTCGGACAACCAGTCCTGGAACGGCTGGCAGATCATGGAAGACGGGATCCGCAAAACCATGGTCGACCATGGAGATGGGGACAAGCAGATCTGGATGACGGAATACGGCGCCAAGACACTGGGCGGCGGCGTCACCGTCAGCCATGGCGACCAGGCGCGGATGCTGCGCGAGGCCGTCGACCTGGCCGAGGACCAGCCTTGGGCCGGACCGATCATGTGGTTCTCGTACAAGGATTCCAACTTCGAGCCGGGCTTTGGCTTGCGCGACGGCAACGGCAATCCCCGCGAGGCCTATTGGGCGTTCCAGGATCTGGGCAACAAGGACGGCGGCCCTGCCCCGGACAGCAACGGCTCGCAGGGGGGCAACCGGGAGTCAGCGCCGGGTGATCTGGCAGGCTCGGCCGGCGCCGACGCTTTTGTCTTTACCGAGGCCACCACGCGCAACGCTATCGGCAGCTGGGACAAGGGCGACGTGATCGACCTGCGCGCCATTGACGCCAACGAGGGGCGCTGGGGCAACCAGGGCTTTGATTTCGTCGGGTCCAAGTGGCTGAAAAACGCCGGCGATCTGGGCGTTTACGTCGATCATGTCCAAAACAAGACCTATATTCAGGGCATGGTGGACAATGACGGCGACATCGACCTGAACATCGTGCTGAACGGCACCCATCAGCTGACGGCGTCGGACTTCATGCTCTGACGGGCAGGCACCTGAAATCCGCGACGGGCGCTGACATTGTCAGCGCCCTTTGTCGTCCGCCAGCAAGGCCTCGTAAAGATCGGTGATCTTTTGCGTCATCCGCTCGGCCGTGTAACGCTCCTGATAGCGGCGACGCCCGTTTTCGCCGAAACGGACAAGGTCGGCGTCCGAAGCCGACCGAATCTGCGCCACGATCCCCTCGACGTCATCGGCCTGAAACAGCCGCCCGGTTTCACCATCGACCACGATGTCCTGCAGGCCCCCGACCCGGCTGGCAAAGACGGCAAGGCCGGCCTGCATCGCCTCGGCCGCCACCAGCCCGAACCCTTCCCACCGCGAGGGAACCAGCAGAAGATCGGCCTGCCGATAAAGATCGAACACGGCAGCCCTGCTTTGCCAGCCCAGGATCCGGACGTTTTCCGGAATGTCGGGTAATGCGCCACCAGAGGTGATGCTGCTGCCGATGGCGATGCCCTCCGCCTCCTCGCCCAGCTGGCGCATGACCTTGAGAAAGGTGTCAAAGCCCTTCTGACGGTCAAAGCGGCCGGCAAAGGCGATCAGCCGGCGCTCCGACTTCTGTCTCGCGTCTGATTCTGCCCCGTGGGACGCCGTGATGCGCGGACTTATGCCGTTCTCGATCACCACCAGGCGAGACGCGGGAATGCCAAACGCCTCGGCCTCGCGCCGTTCGTAATCGGAGATGCATAGAATCGCGTCGCTGGTCCCCGCCAGGCCACGTTCCACGCGGGCGATGGCCTGCTGCTTCCGGCGAGACCCCTCGCGCGAGAAGGCCCATCCATGCGGGCAATAAACGACCTTTGTTTCCTTGGGAAACAGGGGAGCGAAAACGCGAATCGCCGCCCCTGCAAAGGTCGAATGGATGTGCAGGATGTCGGGCCGGGTGCGGCGGACATGGGCCAGCGTCCTCAACGCCATCGACAACAGCGCGCGCGGAGAGCCGCGCCGATGACGGAACGCGATCAGGTTCAGTCGCGGGCTGGACAGGCCAGCCAGCGCATCGCGGTTGATCTCAGGGGTGATCAGGTCGATCTGCACATCGGGAAGGCTGTTCAGCTGTGCGCCGACAAGGTCGTCAAGATAGGTCACGACGCCGCCCAGGGGCGCTTCGGTCACATGCGTGATTCGCCGCAACAGGCGCGTCGTTTCAGGCATGGCGGGACCGGGTCAGAGCATCGCGGAGGCGCCCATAGGCGCCGGGCGCGGCGCCGCGCGCCAGCAACGTCGCGGCCCGCGCGGGTGCAAGACCGCCATGGCGCATGGCCGAGGCCAGCAGCGACACCGCGCGAAGGGGCTGCGCGCGCACGATCTGCGGCACAAGAAAGCGGGCAAGGTATCCGTGCATGGCACGGGACGACAGGCGTTCCTTTTGCCGTTTGGCCCAATCATCGACCTCGTGCCGCGAGGTCGTATAGCTGAGCCGGCCGCTGGGACGGTCGTCGTACCAGATCACCTCCGGCTCGGGCAGCATCCGAAAGCGCGCGCCGGCTTCTTCCAGGCGCAGGCATAGGTCCAGATCCTCGAGGCAGCGCAGGCCGTCATCAAAGCCGACCCGGAGGAAAAGATCACGCGGGACCACCAAGGTCGAGGTCTGCATCAGGCCGTCATCGGCGAACAGATAGTCGCCGACGGGTTCATCGGCGCCGATGGCCCGGCCCGGCTTGATCATCCGGTTGCCCTGGCCCCGGTCGAAATACAGCGGCGAATACCAGACGGTCCTGTCGGGCCGGTCGTCGTTCTGGATCGCAGCACGCAGCCGTTCCAGCTTGTGGGGCAGGAACTCGTCATCGGAATCCAGAAAGGCCAGGTGCCTGCCGCGTGCTGCCCGGCCGCCGGTGTTGCGTGCGGCAGAGGCCCCCGCGTTCGTCTGGCGGATGCAGCGGATCCGGGGATCCTCCATCGCCTCGACCGCTTCGGCGGTGCCGTCGGCCGATCCGTCATCCACCACGATGATCTCGAAGTCGGGGCAGGTCTGCGCCAGGCAGGACGCGATCGCGCGCCCGATCTGATCGACCCTGTTATAGGCCGGGATGATGATGGAAAAATCCACCTGGGCGGCCGCATCGGAAAGAAGCATCGATGCGCCTGACTCTTGCGGGTCCATTCCTGCCCTCGTCCTTTCTAGGGAAAACACGTCTGTCTAACCTAATACGCCCCGGGCGCAATATCGGCCCCGCGTCTTCAGGATCAAATCCTGATAAGCGTAATGTGTAGGCAAACAAATCCCGCGAACCACCGCGGACCCTACCACATCATGGGTTAAGCCGGTATAGTGTTTCCGGGTTCGAATATCCCGCAGAAATACACATCGAGCAGTTCAATTAGCAGTAGAGTATTCATGGAAATGGGCCCTCAATTTCGCCTTTCAGTTGTAATTCCCAATCGCAATCGGGCGCATTCCCTTCTTCGTGCGGTTTTGTCGCTTCGCGACACAGAAGATGATATCGAGATAATTGTTGTCGACGACTGCTCGGATGCCGATCTGGCAGCCGAATATGGAATGCTGCGCAGCATGGGCGTGCGGATTGTCCGGCAGGAAAAGCACCTTGGCGGCTGCGCCGCGCGCAATCGCGGTGTCCGCGAGGCCTCCGGCACGCATGTCAGTTTTCTTGACTCCGACGACGTCTGGCTGCCGGGGCGTTATGACCGAATCCGGCAGTTCTATGCCCGCCCAGGCAACACGGACACGGTGCTGGTCAGCGGCGTGCTGCTCCATGTCGACGGCGAGATCCAGAAACCGCACCAGCCCGAGTGGAAGCCGGGCAGCTCTCTGGTCGATTATGTCTACCGCGATACCGGGCGCGTCCAGACCTCGATGCTGAACCTGCCGGTCGCCATGGCCCGTGCCTGCCCGTGGAACGAGGCGCTGCGCGTGAACCAGGACACCGACCTGGCCATGCGTCTGGACCGCGCGGGCTTTGCTTTTCACATCGACCAGGAGCCGGGTGTCATCAAGGAAGAAACGATCCGGCCAGGCCGCCTGACGACCGGCGCCGAGACCGCCGACCGATCCTATGCCTGGTACCTGCGGGAATCGGTGGATTGGTCGCCGGCAGCCAAGAGCGGCTATCATCTGCAGGACCGTGTCTGGCGGCTTGCCGATGCCGGCCGCCGGCGCGAGGCGATCGTGGCCCTCGCCCGCACGCTCAACCCGCCGGTCAGCCCGCGCGAAACCGCGCGCCGTGCCCTTACCATGCTGGGGGGACCGCATCTGTATGCCCGGCTGCGGCAGGTTTACCGCAGCAAGCTGCGGCAGGGCGTCGCATCCGATCCGGCGCTGAGGGCGGCCCGGCAGAGATGGGAAGGGCTGGACAACCGCGCCCAGGCCATCTGCGGTGATCCGAAGATGCCCATCCTGCCCCGATCAAGAACCCCGGCGCGGGAACTGGAGGCGGTCTGATATGAAGCTGTCAGGCGGCGTCCTTGCCCATTCCCTTCGGTTTTTCAGGATGTTTCTTGCGGCGCTGTTTCTTGCGGGGACGGCGCAAGCCCAGCAGCATGTCGTCTCGTCAGGTGAAACACTGGACATTCTGGTCTTTCGCGTGCCGGAACTGACGCGGCAGGCGGTCGTCGATGTCGATGGCGGAATTGCCTTTCCGCCCCTTGGACAGATCCACGTCGCCGGGCAAACCACCGACCAGATCGCCCAGCTGATCCAGGAACGGCTGACCGGGCTCGAGATCATGCTGGAAGCGCAGGTGACGGTGGGCCTTGCCGCCGTCCGGCCTGTCGTGATCGGGGGCGACGTCGCGCAGCCCGGCGCCATCGCCTATGAGCGCGGGATGACGGTCCGCCGCGCCATCGCGATGGCGGGGGGGCTGGGAGCGCTGCGACCTTCGGTCGGGGCTGCCGCCGGTCTTCAGGCCGAGGCCCAGGCCGCCACCGCCGAACTTGTGGCGCGGCACGCGACGCTGGCGCGCGCGCGCGCCGAACTGGCCGACCTGCCCGAACTGTCGCCCGAGGACCTGCCCTATCTTGCGGAAGCCGACAGGGCGTCCGTGCTGGCATTGGCCAACAGCCTGTTGTCCGCCGCCCGGGCCGAGAGCGAGGCGCAGAAGAACTTTCTGGCGCGCGATCTCGAGATCATCGACGACCGGATCGAGCGGCTGCAAAGTCAGCGCGAGTATCAAAAGAACCTGGTCGACCAACAGACCGAAGAGGCCAGCCGCTACAGCGACATGCAAAGCCGCGGCCTGACTCCGCAGACCCGGGTGTCCGAGGAATACCGGACGCTGAACCAGCTGCAAAGCAACCTGGCCGAAACCGATGCCTCCATCGCCGATGTCGAGCGGCAGCGCGCAAGCGCCCGTCACGAACTGGACCGTCACGATGCGCGCCGGGCCGCTGCGCTGGAGGCCGAAGTTCAGGCAACGCTGACCGAAATCGCCACGACCGAGGCGCGACTGAACGGAGCCACGGCGCAACTGGCCCAATTGGGCATGGTCGGAAGCGAGGCCGTGACGGTGACGCTGTATCGCACGGAGGATGGGCAGGAAACGCCCATCCCCGCCACCGAAAGCACTCTCCTGCAGCCCGGCGACCTGATCGAGGTCAAGATGCCGGCCAGCTTCTTCGGCGCCCCTGCTCCGGCCGCACCGGCTCCGGCCGCACCGGCTCCGGCCGCCCTGACGGCCAGTTCCGACCTTGACGATCAAACCGCTCGCCGCACACAGCAAAGGGCCACCAAATGAACCATCACAACAGCGCCTCCAAGCGGGTGGTGCTGCCCGAAGACGAAAGGGAAATTGCCAGGCCCGCGTCCACCTTTAGCCTGGGCGACGTGTTCGAGGCTGCCCGGCGCAGCCCGATCCTGGTCGTCCTGCTGACGGCACTGGGCGGCGGCGGCGCCTTTGTCGCGGCCAAGAACATGCCCGAGACCTATGTGGCGACGGCCAAGCTGATCTCGGACGCGGCCCGTTCGGGAATCATCGCCGAACCGGAAAGCCAGTCCAATCCGCAGGATTCAGCCACCGCGACGATTGTCGAGACGATCGATACTCCCGTTGCCCTTGGCCATGCGATCGAGGCGCTGTCGCCCGAAATGCGCGCCAGCCTTGCCAGCACGATCGAGTTTCCTCCGGAGGCCGCGAATGACGAGGCAATGCAGAGGGCATTGCTGATCCGCCACATGTCGCGCAGCCTGGATGTCAGCAACAGTGGCCGGTCCTATGTGATCGACATCAGTTACAGCTCGAAAAGCCCCGAACTTTCGGCCGCCATGTCCAACGCCATCGCGCAAGGCTATCTGACCTCCCGCTCCGACCTGCGGCTGAACGTGTATCGGCAGATGCTGGAGAACCTGGACCGCGAGATCGAAGAACTGACCGCCAACCTGCGGGACGCCGAGCGGCGCGCCCAGACCACGCGCGAGGAAGGCAAGCTGCTGTCCATGCGCTTTGGCGCGCTGACCGGTCAGCGGCAGGACGAGGCCATCGAGGTCAGCGCCGACACCTATGCGCAGCAGCGCGAGGCCGAGCGCGAGGTCGAGGCGACCGGCGCTGTATACGAGCGGCTGCTGCTGGAACATCGCCAGATCCAGAGCCGGATCGGCGCACCTGAACTGACGGTCCAGCTGTTCGCGCCTGCCGTCGTGCCGCTGGCTCCGTCCGGCTTCAACGCCAAGCCGGTGATCCTGGCCCTTGGCCTCACGGCAGGCTTTCTGATGGGCCTTTCGCTGGCCATCCTGCGCAACGGACGGCGCCGCCGTCGCCTGGCAAGAGAGGGCCGACATGCCTGACACCGCTCCTACGCTTTGTGTCCTTATTCCGGTCTACAAGGACCAGGCCGGCCTGATTGGAACGCTGGAGGTTCTGGCCCGCGAAACACATCCCTTCGACATCGTTGTCGTCGATGATGGTTCGCCCGAACCGATCCACTGCGATGCCCGCTATGGCGGTCACGACGTGACGCTGCAACGGCTGGACCGCAACCGGGGGATCGAGCACGCGCTGAACGCCGGCCTCGAGACGATCCTGTCGCGCAGGTACCGCTACATCGCCCGCCTTGACTGCGGGGACCTGCCGCTTCCCGGCCGGTTCGAGCGCCAGGTCGAGTTCCTGGACGCGCACGCCGATATCGGCATGGTCGGCACCTGGGCCCGTTGCGTCAACGACAACGGCCACTACCTGTTCACCCTGCGCTTTCCCACCGAGCATGACAGGATGCTGCGCCACCAGCGCTATGTGCCGGCGCTGCTGCATCCCACGATCATGATCCGCGCCGAGGCGCTGCGCGAGGTCGGGCTTTATTCCGACCGCTACAGGACGGCCGAGGATTACGACCTGTTCGTGCGCATGGGGCGGCGCTGGCGGCTGGCCAACATCCCCGAGGTGCTGACCCAGTACATTGTCAGCGAAACGGGAACCACAGCGGCCAAGCGCAAGCAGAACCTGGTGTCGCGGCTGCGGATCCAGCGAGATTACTTTAGCTGGAGCGACCCTCATGCCTGGGCGGGCGTCGCGCGCACGGCGCTGTTCATGGCGATTCCCTTCGGCTGGTTGACCGCCATCAAGAAAAAGGCCTGGAAATAGTGACCGCTGCTGTGCGCAGCATGCCGGTTGCGGCCGTCCGGTCGGCGCCCCTTGTCATCATCCTGGTGGTGGCCACCGTCTTCAACGACCTGATGCCGCTCTTGCCCGTGGGGGAACTGTCTAAGGACGGCTTCGTCTATGTTCTTCCCTTCGCAATCCTGTATTTCCTGCGCCAGCCGGGACAGATTGCCGTTCCACGGGTCTTTTTCTTTCTGACGCTGGCCTTTCTGGTGGTCGTCATCCTGGGCGTCGCCATCAACTTCTCAGAGATCGCGACCACCTGGTACAAGGGACGATCAGGCATGAGCCGGGTCATCACCCAAGGGATGGCCGTCGCCCTGGGGCCGGTGGTGGCGCTGATGTTCTTCAACTTTGCGCTTCGCGGCACGCTGCCCGAAATCTCACGCGGTGCCTGGATCGCGCTGCTGGTGATGTCGGGGGTCGCAGTCTTCGAGATCGCCTCCTGGGTCGGCATTCCCGGCCTGTCCCACATTCACCAGGCCCTGTCCGTCATCATTCATGCCGAGACAAGCGACTTCTACGGGACCCGGCTGCGCATGACGGCCTTCGAGGCCTCTTGGGCCGCGGTGATGCTGACCTTCATCTTTCCCTTTGCGATCACCCAGGGAAGCGGGCGGCGCGTGGCCCTGGTCGCGGGCATCGTCGTCGTTCTGATCCTGCTGTTGCAGTCGCGAACGGCGATGCTGGTGATCAGCGTGCAGATGATGCTGTTCCTGCTGGGCTTTTTCCGCCACCGCAAGGACTTCATGGTTCACGCGGCAACGGTGGGTGGTCTGGCAGTACTGACCATGATGATGATCCCCAGCATCCAGACATCGGTCCTGGAAAAGGGTGGCAACCTGATCCGCTATGGCAGCATGGACGGGCTCATCGATCCCACGCCCGGCGTATCCGAGAACGTGTCGAACGTCACCCGGCTGGCGGCCGTGCGGGCAGGACTGTCGATGTTCGAGGAAAAGCCCCTGCTGGGTGTCGGACTGGGGCAATACGGCTTTCACTATCCGTACCACATCCGGGCCGAGGATCTGCGGAGCTGGGAGGTGCAGAACTATGCCACGGCCGCAGATACCGAAAATTCCTGGCCGCCGGCCTATTCGCTGCATGTCCGCATGCTGGCCGAGACGGGAAGCCTGGGCTATCTGCTGTGGTTGGCCATGATCGTGCCGCTTTTGCTGCGGTCGCTGTCGCAATCGACCGGCGCCACTTATGCGGGCCGGCTGCATCTGGCCGTTGCGATGACGCTGACGGGATGGCTGATGCTGGGGGCCAGCATCGACAGCTTCCGGTTCTTTGGGGGATGGATCGCACTTGGCGTGGGTCTTGCCCTGTGGCGATCTCCGGGAAAGGCGTCTGCGCGGCCCACCTGACGGCGGCCGCGCAGACAGTTCTTAGCGGCCGGTCTTGGCCAGCATGGCGACGACCGTCATCACCATGATCCTCAGATCTTCCCAGACCGACACGTTCTTCTCGTACTCGACATCCATGCGAACGCGTTCGGCATAAGAGACGTCGTTCCGGCCGGTGGTCTGCCACATCCCGGTAACACCCGGACGCATACGTAGATAGGTGACCGCGTCACGGCCATAACGGCTGAGTTCATCCGATACGATCGGCCGGGGGCCGACCAGACTCATCTCGCCCCGCAGCACGTTCAGCAGCTGCGGGATTTCGTCCAGGCTGGTTGCGCGAAGGATCGCGCCGATCTTGGTGACCCGGGGGTCGTTTGTCAGTTTCTGGGACTCGGTCCACTCGCCATACCGCTCGGGCGACTCTTTCAGCAGCTCGGGCAGCATGGTTTCTGCATTCACGACCATCGTGCGCAGCTTCAGGCAACCAAAAGTCCGACCGTTCTGACCAACCCGCTTGTGGGCAAAGAAGGGATTGCGGCCGTCGGTCAGATAAATGATCGCGGCCAGCAGGATGATGACGGGCAGGAAAATC
>VGDE01000052.1 GCA_016869875.1 Alphaproteobacteria bacterium | reverse complement strand
GGATCTGCTGGCCGCGGAGCCGGGCCTGACGCTGAGCGAGGTCGCCGATAAGGCCAGCCAGCCGCCGTCCACCGTGCATCGCGTGCTGCACACGCTGGCGCTGCGCGGAATGGTGGAAAGCGATCCGGCGACTCAGGCATGGAATGTCGGGCCCCAGGCGTTCCGGCTGGGCTCGGCCTTCATGCGTCGCTCGGGGATCGTCGAGCGCGCGCGCCCGATCCTGCGTTCGTTGATGGAACATACGGGCGAAACCGCCAATCTTGGCATCCTGCAGGGCGATGCCGTCCTGTTCCTCAGCCAGGTCGAGACGCAGGAAACCATCCGCGCCTTCTTCCCGCCCGGCACGCGTTCACCGTTGCACGCGTCGGGAATCGGAAAGGCGCTTCTGGCCTTTGGCCGACCCCACGCCATCGAGGCTCTGGCCCAGGGGAACGGCCTGACCCGGTTTACCGAGCACACCCTGACGGACCCGCAGGCGCTGCAGGCCGACCTGGCACGCATCCGCCACCGCGGATTTTCATTTGACGACGAAGAAAGGACCCTTGGCATGCGCTGCATCGCCGCTCCGGTCTTTGACCTGTTGGGCGAGGCGATCGCGGGCATCTCGGTCAGCGGCCCTGCCCACCGGATCGCCGCCGAACATGTCAAGACGCTGGGCGCGGTGGTGGCCGCCGCCGCCGCATCCCTGACCGAGGCTCTGGGCGGACAGACGCCATGACCGCCTGCTCGTCAGCCCTGCCAAGCACCTGACTGTTTCCTCCCGCAGCCTGCTGCTGCGGTCCTTCTCGGGAACGGGAGGCGAGGTCTGTCACGGGAGCGCCACGAGCCCGCCCGCCGCCGGAGCGGCGCTGACGAGGACTGGCTCGCCATCGGTCCAAGTGCCGGCCCGATGGTCGCGCGCCTTTCTTGTGGCGCGGAGCCGGGAAGCGGGCAAGCGAGGAGGATCAGAAAACGATCCGGCGCATCGTCTTCCCGACGAACCTCAAGACGGGGGCGAAGTGGCGCAACCGCCGGTCGCCTGGGGATCTCATCACGCGACCGAGGGAGCGATGTCGGCGATCCTGCCCGAGGCGGACCGAGGGCGGACTGCCAGCGGTTCGCGTGACCGCCCCAAGGCGGCCATCGTCGCCTTGGGGCGGCACATGCTGCGGCTGGACGATCGTCCCTGCGCTCTGCAGCCAGCGCGCCCGCCTCCGGCACGCGCGCCCCGCATCTCGCGCCTGCCTGGCATGGAACGCGACACGCCGAAGCGCCGGAAGTTCAAGCGCCATCCCGTAGGCCCCCGACATTGTCCACGGACTGATGGCGGACAGCGGCTCGATCCACATCGGCATCGCTGCGGTTCGGACGGCCGAAGGCAGTATGTTTCCGTTCGCCGGCATTGCCTGCACGAGCAGGTTCGCCGCGACCCGACTGGTTAGGAAAACCGACAACAAGACGGCCCGGAAGTTCGTGCAGCCCATGGTCAAAGCATTCGCTGCCCGGCGGCTCATCCTGTCAGGTCCACACCCTTCCCCCACAGGGCAGGCCGTCGTGGCGCCATCGGGCACGGGCCGATGGCGAGCGGCCTCCGGGTCGGCCCAGGCAGTCCGGGACCCGGAACACCATCTGTTCCAGGCCCATGCGCCTCGACATGAACCGTGAGGGCACGATCCCGTCCGCCACTTGTCCGAAAGCCAATGGTCGAGCGGATCGAACGCCGCCTGGCAAGACCCGCCCACCCCTGCAGCCAGGAGGAGAAGGACATCCTGAACCCGAGCCACCAGATGCCGGAACTTAGCAGCTAGTGCCCCCCGAAAAAGGCGTATTTTGCCACAAACAGGGCCGCGATCACCCAGGTCGCGGCATGAACCTGCGAGGCGCGACCCGT
The DNA here is from genome assembly GCA_016869875.1 of Alphaproteobacteria bacterium. GTDB lineage: Bacteria > Pseudomonadota > Alphaproteobacteria > Rhodobacterales > Rhodobacteraceae > Paracoccus. The sequence continues at coordinate 15,099 of VGDE01000052.1, read as the reverse complement.
CAGCAGCTTGATGACGGCATAGCTGATAAAGCCGAAGGCCAGGCCGTTCGCAATGGAATAGGTCAGCGGCATGGCGATCGCGGTCAGCACCGAAGGGGCCGCCTCGGTCACATCGTCCCAGGTCACCTCGGCCAGTTCGCGCAACATCAGCGTGGCGACATAAAGCAGCGCGGGCGCCGTCGCATAGACCGGCACCGACCCCGCCAGGGGCGCAAAGAACATGGCGGCCAGGAACAGCAGGCCGACGACAACCGCCGTCAACCCTGTCCGGCCACCGGCCTGCACGCCCGAAGCGCTTTCCACATAGGCGGTGGTGGACGAGGTTCCCAGCAGGGAACCCGCCGTGATTGCCGTCGAATCCGCCATCAGCGCGCGGCCCAGGTTCGGGTTCTGGTGGGTTGGACCCTGCGTCAGCAGACCCGCGCGCTTGGCGACCCCGATCAGCGTGCCCGTCGCGTCGAAAACCTCGACCAGAACCATGACCAGAACGACCTGGAAGATGCCAAAGGTCAACGCGCCCAGCAGGTCCAGCTGCAGAAAGGTCGGCGCGATCGAAGGCGGCATGGACATCACCCCGCCGAAACTGCTGACGCCCAGGACGATCGCGGCCAGCGTGATGACCAGGATGCCGATCAGGATCGCCCCTGTGACGCGCAGCGCGTCCAGCGTCACGATCAGGAAAAAGCCCGCGATCGTCAGCAGCGTGCCGGTCTGCGTCAGGTCGCCCAAGGCAACAAGGGTCGCGGGATTGTCCACAACAATGCCCGAGGTCTGCAGCGCGATGATTGCCAGGAACAGTCCGATCCCTGCGGCAATGGCGCTGCGCATCGAGGTGGGAATGCCCGCGATCAGCCAGCGGCGGATGCCGGTCACCGACAGGAACAGAAAGATCAACCCGCTGATGAAGACCGCTCCCAGTGCCTGTTGCCAAGTAAAGCCCATCATGCCGACGACGGTAAAGGCGAAAAAGGCGTTCAGGCCCATTCCCGGCGCCATGCCGATGGGCCAGTTCGCCCACAGCCCCATGATCAGCGACCCCAGCGCCGCTGCCAGGCAGGTGGCGACAAAGACTGCATCCCGGTCCATGCCGGTCGTGGACAGGATGTCGGGATTGACAAAGATGATGTAGGCCATCGTCAGAAAGGTGGTGATGCCGGCAAGCACCTCGGTCCTGACGCTGCTGCCCTTTTCGGCCAGCTTGAAAAATCGTTCCATATGTCCCCCTCATGCGGCCCCGGAGCCGCCTCGGCGCGCAGCTTGGGCGCCGCACCCTCGTCCTGCAATCTCGCCGCCGGCACAAGTCTTTCAATGCCATATTGAAAAGGAACCGCATCTTTGCCGTATCCTTGATACAGAATTCTGCTTCTGCCCACTTGCCGTTGCGCGTCCCGCGGTCTTTGGTGACGCTGCGACAATCCTGACCGGAGACCCCCATGCGCTACAGCCGCGACCTGCGAGGATATGGCGAAACAACCCCCGATCCCCGATGGCCCGGCGGCGCCCGCATCGCGGTGCAGATCGTCGTGAACTACGAGGAAGGTGGCGAAAACAGCATCGAACATGGCGATGCCGCCTCCGAAGCGTTCCTGTCCGAGATCATCGGCGCCCAGCCCTGGCCGGGCAAGCGCCACTGGAACATGGAATCGATCTATGATTACGGCGCCCGTGCCGGCTTCTGGCGTCTTTACCGTCTGCTGCAGGACATTCCCGTCACGGTCTACGGCGTCGCCACCGCCCTAGAACGCAGCCCGGAACAGGTTGCGGCCATGCAGTCCGCCGGATGGGAGATCGCGACCCATGGCCTGAAGTGGATCGATTACCGTGACATCCCGCGCGAGGTCGAGGCCGAGCACATCGCCCGCGCCATCGAGCTGCACCGTCAGGTCACCGGCCAGCGTCCCTACGGCTTTTACCAGGGCCGCACCTCGATGAACACGGTCGAACTGGGCTGCGAGGAAGGGGGATTCGCCTATCTGGCGGACACGATCGCCGATGACCTGCCCTATTGGCATGTCCACAAGGACCGCCCGCAGCTGATGGTGCCCTATACGATGGACGCCAACGACATGCGCTTTTCCAGCGGCCAGGGCTTTGGCACGGGGGTCGAGTTCTTCGACTATCTTCGCGACAGCTTTGACATCCTTTATGCCGAAGGGGTGGCGGGCGCGCCCAAGATGATGTCCATCGGCCTGCATTGCCGCTTGGCAGGCCGCCCCGGCCGCGCCATGGCGATCCGGCAGTTCCTGGACCACGCGCGGTCCCACGAGGGCGTGTGGTTCGCCTCGCGCCTGGACATCGCGCGCCACTGGGCAGCGACACACCCCTTCCAGCCGCGCCTGCGCCCGTCGCAGATGGACCGCAGTGCCTTTGTGGAACGCTTTGGCGGCATCTACGAACACTCCCCCTTTGTCGCGGAACGGGTCTGGGATGCGGAAATGGGGGCCGTCCATGACAGCGCTGCAGGTCTTGCCGGGCGCATGGCGCAGATCTTTCGTGCCGCCAGCGCGGCCGAGCGGCTGGACGTCCTGCGCGCCCATCCCGACCTTGCGGGCAAGTTGGCACAGGCGCGCCGCCTGACCGCCGACAGCAGCGCCGAACAGGCCAGCGCCGGCCTGGATGCCCTGACCGACGCCGAGCGGGCCGAGTTCACGCGACTGAACCAGGCCTATGTCGACAAGCACGGCTTTCCCTTCATCATCGCGGTCCGGGACCATGACAAGGCGGGCATCCTGCGCGCCATGCAGGTCCGCCTGGAGAACGACACCCCCACCGAACGCGCCACGGCCGAAGCTCAGGTCACGCGCATTGCCGAACTCCGCCTGCAAGAGGCCCTGAAATGACCGACACCCCGCCCAAGGGCGCGCCGACCGGCGACATCGCACGCATCATCCCCGATGTGCAGACCGGCCCTTATGCCGGTCCGGTGGCGGGCCTGCCGCCGCAGACCGGGATGACCACGGACACCGCCGTCTTTACCGAGGCCTATGCCGTCATCCCCCGCACCGTCATGCGCGACATCGTCACCAGCTATCTGCCCGGCTGGACGGGGATGCGGATGTGGATGCTGGCGCGCCCCCTGACGGGCTTTGCCGAAACCTTCAGCCAGTACATCGTGGAACTGGCCGAAGGCGGCGGCAGCGACACGCCCGATGACGACCCAGAGATCCAGCACGCCATCTTCGTGACGGGCGGCGACATGCAGGTGGTGATCGACGGGACCGAACACCTGCTGACGCCCGGCGGCTTTGCCTATGTCCCGCCGGGCACGCCGTGGAAGATCCGCAACCGCACGACCGGCCCGGCCGGCTTTCACTGGTGGCGCAAGCGTTGGCAGCCCTTTGCTGGCACCGGCAAACCTGATCCGATCGTGGTGCAGGAACAGGACATCCCGCCCTCGATGATGCCCGACACGGACGGGGCCTGGGGCACGACGCGCTTCATGGACCCGGCCGATCTGCGCCACGACATGCACATCACCGTCGTGACCTTCAAACCCGGCGGCTCGATTCCCTTTGCGGAAACGCATGTGATGGAGCATGGCCTTTTCGTGCTGGAGGGCAAGGCCGTCTACCGGCTGAACCGTGATTGGGTCGAGGTGGGGCCTGGCGACTACATGTGGCTGCGCGCCTTTTGCCCCCAGGCCTGCTATGCCGGCGGACCAGGCCGGTTCCGCTATCTGCTCTACAAGGACGTGAACCGCCACGCGCCGCTCTGGCCGAACAGGTAGGGGCCAGGGTCCTGTCCGGCCCCGTCAGCGGCGGGGGTGGCGCGGCGGACCTTGCCCGAGCGCCGCGCCGTCCCAGCTCTGGATGGTGGGGCAGAGGCGTCCTGCTCTTTGTTCCGGGCAGCGCTCTTGTTTTCACAAGGTGTTGCAAGGAAGGGCGCGGCACGGCAGCACCTTTCACCTGCAACCCCTTCCGCCACGCATGGTCTAGAGCTTGGTTGCGCCCGCAGGCGGCGTCCGCGCCGCTCCCACGCGCGCTTCGCGCCACGTGATATAGCTGATCGCTCCGATCATCAGACTGCCGCCCAGGATCACCCAACCATCCAGAGGCTCGTGAAAGATCAGGATCCCGACAAGGCTGGCCCAGATCAGCTGCAGGAAAGTGACCGGCTGCGTCACCGTCAGCGGGGCCGCCGCAAACGCCCGCGTCATGGTGTAATGTCCCGCCGTTGCAAACACGGCCACCAGAGCCAGCCATCCCAGTTGCGCAGGGGTGGCCGGCACCCACTGCGCAAGGGCCAGCGGCGCAAGGCCCACCGACACGGTCAACGCCATCATCGCCACCACGACCGAGGCGGGCACCCGCTCGGACAGCCGCTTGGCCACCAGATAGGACGCCCCGAAGGCCACCGAGGCCGCGACCTGCGACAGGTGACCGGGGTCCAGTTCGCGCAGGCCCGGACGCAGCACGATGAGCGCACCCAGCAGCGCCACGGCGACCGCGCCGACGCGGCGAGCGGCCAGACGCTCTCCCATGAACAGCGCCGCGCCGACGGTGACGATGATGGGGTTCAGAAAGCCGATGGCCGTGACCTCGGCCACGGTGATGCGCGACATGGCATAGAACCAGGCAACGACGGCAACCACATGCAACAGGCCCCGCACCGCGAACAGGCGCCAGACATCGCGGCCAAAGCCGGTTCGCAGCGAACTCCCAAGCACCGGCGCCAGGAACACCAGCCCAAAGAGAAACCGGATAAAGGCCGCCTGCGCCGCCGGCAACGCGCCCTCCAGGCTCCTGACGATGGCATTGACGGCGACAAAGCACAGCCCCGTCGCCAGCATCCAGCCAATGCCGACAAGATCCCGGCGTGTCGTCGTCTCAATCTGCATGATATGCAAGTGCCGCCTTTCGGCCGGCGGTGCAAGTCCTGTTCGCAGGCCTGCCCTTGTCGCCGACCAGCGGGGCCCGGGGCGCAGCGCCCGGCCACCGCCGCCGGCCAGCGGCCGTGCAGCTTACAGCTGCGCGGCCACCTCTTCGCTGAGGTCGAAGTTGCCGGTGACGTTCTGCACGTCATCGTCATCTTCCAGCGTGTCGATCAGCTTCATCAGCTTTTGCGCCGTCTCGGCATCGCTCACCTCGGTCGGCGCTTGCGGCTTCCAGATCAGCTTTGCCGTCTCGGATTCGCCCAGGGTGGCCTCCAGCGCATTGGACACCTCGTTCAAGGCGGTGTCCGCGCAGTAGATCCAGTGGCCTTCCTCGTCCGTCTCGACATCGTCGGCACCGGCCTCGATCGCGGCCAGCATCACCGTGTCGGCGTCGCCCGCCGACAGCGGGTACATGATCTCCCCCACCCGGTCGAACATGAAGCTGACCGAACCCGTCTGGCCCAGGTCGCCGCCGGCCTTGGTGAAATAGCTGCGCACGTTCGACGCGGTGCGGTTGCGGTTGTCGGTCATCGCCTCGACCACCAGCGCGATCCCGTTCGGGCCATAGCCCTCATAGCGGATCTCTTCGTAGTTCTCGGCGTCGCCGCCCTGCGATTTCTTGATCGCGCGGTCGATCACGTCCTTGGGGACCGATTTCGCCTTGGCTTCCTTGACGGCCAGCCGCAGGCGCGGGTTCTTTTCGGGATCGGGATCTCCCATCTTTGCGGCGACGGTGATTTCCTTTGCCAGCTTGGAAAACAGCTTCGAGCGCAGCTTGTCCTGCCGGCCCTTGCGATGCTGGATGTTGGCCCACTTGGAGTGACCTGCCATGTCCGGTCGTCCTTCACAGTTCTGAGATGCTCTGTCGCGGGCTTTTAGTCCAGCCTTGCCCTCCATCGCAAGACGAACCCGAGACGTGCGGGCGGCGTTCCGATTCAACCCTGAGACAAGGGGCGGAACGAGGGCACGATGACGACACCGCAGATACTGCTGTTTTCCCTTCTGGGAGCAATCATCATCCTGATGCTGTGGGGACGGTGGCGCTATGACCTCGTGGCCTTCGCAGGACTGATGGTGGGGGTCCTGTTGGGGATCGTGCCGTCGGAAGAGGCCTTTTCCGGATTTGGCAGCCCCACCACGCTGATCGTCGCGCTGGTCCTGATCGCGACCGCCGGCCTCAGCCGCTCGGGGGCCGTCGCTCGGCTGGCGCGGCTGATTTCGGGACCCCAGCGGGGCACCACCGCGCATATCCTGATCTATGGCGCAGTGGGCGGGGCGCTGTCGGGCTTCATGAACAACATCGCCGCGCTGGCGATGCTGATGCCCGTGGACCTGCAGGCGGCCCGCAAGGCCGGGCGCGCCGCCGGGCTGACGCTGATGCCCTTGGCCTTTGCCACGATCCTGGGCGGCATGCTGACGCTGATCGGAACGCCGCCCAACCTGATCGTGTCGGGCTTTCGCGCGGATGTGCTGGGAGAGCCTTACCGCATGTTCGACTTTCTGCCCGTGGGCGGTGCGGTGGCCCTGGCCGGTATCGCCTTCATCGGATTGATCGGCTGGCGCCTGATCCCGCGCCGCGAAGAGGCCTCGGGGCTCGACACGAACGGGCCGCAGCGGCGCTACATCGCCTCGCTGGTCATCACCGATGCCAGCCTTCCGGGCGCACGCCGGGTCGAGCAGGCGCGGGAAGAGGCGCGCAGGGCCGCTGTCCGTATCGTCGGGCTGATCCGGCGCGGACAGGACATCGCAGGCAAGCTGGACGATCAGATCCTCGAGGACGGCGACGTGCTGATCCTGCGGGCCGATCCCGCCGCGCTGGACGAGTTCCGCTCGACCAGCAACCTGGCCTTCCCCGATGGCAGGTCCGAGGCGCGCGCACGCCCGGACAGCGAAGGGCAGCGCCTGGTCGAGTGCCTGGTGCCTGCCGCCTCGGACCTGGTCGGACGGACAATGCAGTCGTTTGGCCTGATGAACCGTCACGACAGCGTGCTGATCGGGCTGCGCCGGGGCGGGATCGCGCTGCGGCAGGGCCTGTCGCGGCAGGTGCTGCAGTCGGGCGACCTCCTGCTGCTGCTGGTCCCGGAAAGCCGCATCGACGACACTCTGGCCGCAGCCGGCCTGCTGCGCATCGACGGCGGCAGCCTTCCCGTCCAGCGCGAGCGTCACATGCGCAGCGCGATCGGCCTGTTCCTGCTGGCGGTTCTGGCCGCGTCGCTTGGCCTGACATCCATGCCGATCGCGTTGGGCTGCGTCATCATCGCCTATGTGCTGTTCGGGGTCCTGTCCGTGCACGAGATCTATGACCACGTGGACTGGCCGGTGATCGTGCTGCTGGGGTCGATGATTCCCCTGGGCCTGGCACTGGACACGACCGGCGGCTCGGCTCTCATTGCCCAAGGACTGGCTGGCTTGACTCATGGATATCCGGCCTGGATGGCGCTGGTGCTGCTGATGGCCTCGACCATGTTCCTGTCGGACATCCTGAACAACAACGCCACGACCATCATTGCAGCCCCCGTCAGCATCCGCCTGGCCGAGCAGTTGCAGGTCCAGCCCGATGCCTTTCTGATGGGTGTCGCCGTCTCGGCCTCCTGCGCCTTCCTGACGCCCATCGGCCACCAGAACAACACGCTGATCCTGGGACCGGGCAACTATCGCTTTGGCGATTACTGGCGGATGGGACTGCCGCTGGAGGTCATCGTCATGGCCGTGTCGGTGCCGCTGCTGCTGATCGTCTGGCCGCTGTAAAAGGGCCGGAAAATGAAAACGCGGCCCAGGGGCCGCGTGAAGCATCATGTCGTTCGATGAGCCTTACAGCACCGACGCGCCGCCCAGGATGCGACGCACTTCGCCTTCGCGGGTCAGACCCCTGACTGCCAGATCCTCGTCGGACAGCTGGCTCAGACGGTTCAGTGCGCGCATTTGCGGGCTGGCTTCGGCCATCATGACCATGAAGCGGCCGATGGCACGCAGCGGCGAAAGCAGTCCGGCTGCCGAAAAACCAGCCGATTTGTGTTCAATAGATGCGATGGTCGCCATGTGGAAACTCCTTGCGTATGACAAAGCCGTTTCCTCCCCTGCGCCCTAGATGATTGTTTCGGCATGTTAACGCAACCGACGATGCTGCATGGCAGCATTGCGGTGGGCTCAAGAAGGTTAACCGTGCAGCGGAAAGAAGATGGGGATCAGGATCGAGGCGACCGCGGCCATCAGCAGGTTCAGCGGCAGGCCGATCTTGATGAAGTCGGTGAACCGATACCCCCCCGGACCATAGACCAGCGTGTTCGTCTGATAGCCGATCGGCGTGGCAAAGCTGGCGCTGGCGCCCATCATCACCGCCACCACCAAAGGCCGCGGATCGACACCCAGCGAATTGCCCAGGCTGATGGCCAGGGGCGTCACGATCACCGCCACGGCATTGTTGGTCACGGTCTCGGTCAGGATGGTGGCCAGCATATACACCGCCAGAACCAGTGCCCATGCGGGCAGCGTCGCCAGCCAGGGGGCCACCTGGTCCACGACCAGCTGGACCGCGCCGCTGTTTTCCAGCCCCGCGCCCACCGCCAGCATCGCAAAGATCAGCGCCATCAGGCGGCCGTCCACGAATGACAGCGCCTCGTCGGCATCGATGCAGCGCGTGCCCAGCACCACCGCGACCCCGATAAAGGACAGCAGCAGGATCGGCGCCACTTCCAGCGCCGAAAGCACGATGACGCCCAGCAGGGTCGCCACGACGATGGGCGCGTGCTTGCGGCGATACGCCCGGTCCGAAGGTGCGTTGACCTCGACCATGTCCATGTCGCTGGCAAGGCGCTGGATGTCCGAGGGTGCCCCTTCCAGCAGCAGCGTGTCGCCCACGCGGACAACAAGGTCATCCAGCTGCCGCCCGATGTTCTGGTTCTTGCGGTGGGCGGCCAGCACATAGATCCCATAGCGGCGGCGCAGGCGCATCGAGCCGAGCGATCGGCCGACCATGTGGCAGCCTGGCGTGATCAGCACCTCGACGGTCGAGGTTTCGACCGAGCTGAGCTTGTCGACCATCCGCAGGTCCTTGTGGGTCTGCAGGCCCAGAACCTCGGACATGGGGGTGCGCAGCACCACGCGGTCGCCTTCCTGCAGGCGCACCGCCGGCAGGTCGCGGCGCAGCGAGGCGTCGCCCCGCAGCACGTCGATCACGCGGGCATTGTCACGGGCGAAGATGTCCACCTCGTCCAGCGCCTTGCCGGCCAGCGACGATCCCTCGGGAATGGCCACTTCGGTGAAGAACTTCATCTTGCTGCGCCCGCCCAGCAGCTGCGACATCGAATCGCGGTCGGGCAGCAGGCGCGGGCCGAAGATCAGCAGATAGGTGACGCCCACGATGGCCATCGGCAGGCCGACCCAGGTGATTTCGAAGATCGAGAAGTGCTGCATCCCCAAAGACCGCGCCACCCCGTCGACCAGAAGGTTGGTCGAGGTGCCGATCAACGTCATGGTTCCGCCCAGGATCGACAGGTAGGAAAGCGGGATCATCAGCTTGGACGGTGCCTGCCCCATCTCCTTGGCCAGCTGCATGAAGATCGGGACCATCACCACGACCAGCGGCGTGTTGTTGACAAAGGCCGACATGATGCAGACCACGATCGAGACCAATGCCAGCGTCAGGACGGGACTTGATCCCGCGTGACGCGCCGCCCGCTGTCCGATCCAGTCCAGCGCCCCGGTGCGCACCAGCCCGCCCACGATGATGAACATGAACGCGATCGTCCAGGGCGCCGCGTTGGACAGCACCCCCGAGATCGCACTGACATCCAGGATTCCCAGCCCCAGCAGCGTCACTGCGCCCAGGATGGCCGTGACCTCGGGCGGGTAGGTTTCCCGCATGAACAGGGTCAGCATGCCGATGATGATGAAGATCGTCACGATCGCGGCCGGCATTCCGACCAATTCGAATCCGAACATTCAGGTCTCATTCATGTTTCGGGCCCGGGCCCGGTGGGCGACGTCCTCAGCCGGATCTGCCGGGCGGCGTTCGAAATCCACAACTAGCGGGTGATCGACGGGAACGGAAGGCGGTTCCCGTCACGCCGGATGCGTGGGGGCCAGCCGGCCGCCGTCACGCACGGGCTGGATGCTGCGCGCCAGACCGCTGCGGTCATCCGTTTCCACCAGAACGCCCGACAGCGTCGCCTCCCCCTCGGCAGGGGTGAAACGGTCGCGCGACATGCCCGTGATGAAACGGCGCAAGGGCTCGGTCTTGTCCATGCCGATCACGCTGTCATAATCACCGCACATCCCGGCGTCCGACAGATAGGCTGTTCCGCGCGGCAGCACCTGGGCATCGGCGGTCGGCACATGCGTGTGCGTTCCCACGACCATGCTGACGCGACCGTCGCAGAAATGTCCCACGGCCATCTTTTCGCTGGTCGCCTCGGCATGTATGTCCACCAGCGCCGCCTGAACCATTCCCCCCGGCGGATGGGCCCGCAGCACGGCATCCAGGGCGGAAAAGGGATCGTCGTAAGGGCGCGACATGAAGACCTGGCCCAGCGCCTGCGTGATCAGCGCCTTGCGCCCCCGGGCGTCGCTGATCACCGTGGCGCCCCGGCCAGGTGCCTCGCGCGCAAAGTTCAGCGGCCGGATGACTCGCGGCTCGCGGTCGATGAAGGCCATCATGTCCTTCTGGTCGAAAGCATGGTCGCCCAAGGTCAGGGCATCCGCCCCCGACTCCAGCAGCAGTTGGGCGTGACCGGCCGTTGCCCCGCGCCCGCCGCTGGCGTTTTCGGCGTTCACCACCACAAGATCGGCCTTCAGCCGCGCCCGCAGGTCCGACAACCGTTCGGTGATCGCCCGCCGGCCGGCCCGTCCCATCACATCGCCAAGAAACAGAATTCGCATGCCGACCTGCTATGTCAAAGCGGCCCGGGGCTCAAGCCGGAATGAAAAAGGGCCGCCCGGAGGGCAGCCCTTGGATCTGTCGCGGAAAGCGCAGAAATCAGACGAACTGGATGTTCGTTGCCGATTCGCGACCGTCGCGGCCACGCTCCAGCTCATAGGTCACCTTCTGACCATCGGCCGGAGCCGACAGGCCAGCGCGCTCGAGCGCCGAGATGTGCAGGAAAACGTCCTGGCGGCCGCCTTCCGGCTGAATGAAGCCGAAGCCTTTGGTGCTGTTGAACCATTTCACGGTGCCGTTGGCCATCGTGAGATCTCCTGTCATGGTTGCCACCCGCAGAATGCAGTGGCTTGGCCGTCAGATTAACAAAGCAGACTGAAGGCAGAAGCAGACAGGATGCAGAGAATATAACGTAGCCATCCCTAGTTAACGCCGGGGAGGCCGATTTGCAAGGTAAACTTGGTGCCGGCTGAGGGATTTGAACCCCCGACCCCCTGATTACAAATCAGACGCTCTACCACTGAGCTAAGCCGGCGTGCCTTTTCCTGCGTTAGCGCGCCTTGCGGATTTCTGCAAGCCATGCGTGGCGCCGCCCAGGTTCGTGCGTGCCAGAAGCGCCACGGCCAGGAGTCCCACCGCCATGACCAGCAGCGCCGCGGGGGCCGCATTGCCCAGATCCTCCAGGCTTGCGCGTTCATGGGTGCGGGTTGCGAGAGTTTCAAAGTTGAAGGGCCGCAAGAGCAGCGTGGCGGGCAGTTCCTTGACGCAGTCCACAAAGACCAGCAGCAGCGCCGCCCCCACCGACCCCCGCATCAGCGGCAGAAAGACATCGCGCAGCACCCCCGCATTATCGCGCCCCAATGAACGTGCCGCCATGGGCAGCGACGGGGGAACCCGGGTGAATGCGCCATCGATGGCGCCCTGCCCGATGGCGAAGAAGCGCACGACATAGGCCAGCACGATGGCCGTGCCGGTGCCGGTCAGGATCAGCCCCGGATCGGCCCCCGTCAGCGCCAGCCAGGCATCGGCCACCCGATGGTCCAGCGCCGCGAGCGGGATCAGGATGCCGACCGCCAGGACCGCCCCCGGCGCCGCATAGCCCATGGTCGTCACCGGCAGCAGCAGTCGTGGCAGCGCGCGGCCCGACAGGCGCGTGCCATAGACCATGACCAGCGCCAACCCCACCGTCAGCAGCGCCGCGACCGCCCCCAGGCTGACCGTGTGCCAGGCCGCCCGCAGAAGGCCCGGCGTCACCCAGCCCTGCGGATAGGCCAGCGCATAGGTCAGGATGACGCCGACCGGCAGCAGGAAACCCAGGGCAAACGGAAAGACGCAGAACAGCATGGCCAGCAGTCCGGGCACCAACCTCAGCCTTTGCCGCTGGATCGGGCGCGGCTGGCGGGCGCTTTGATGATAGCGGGCGTTGCGGCGGCCGAACCGTTCCCACAAGGCCAGCACCATGACGATCAGCAGGATCACACAGGCGATCTGCGCGGCGCCGCCGGCGTTGCGACGCTCCAGCCAGGTGGTGAAGATGCCGGTGTTCAGGGTCTGGACGCCAAAATAACTGACGACGCCGTAGTCCGCGACCGCCTCCATCATGGCGATGGCCGAACCTGCGACGATGGCCGGGCGCGCCAGGGGCAGCCCGACGCGTCGGAACAGGCCCCAGGGGCCGGTGCCCAGCGCCCGCGCCACCTCATAGGCGCTGCTGGACTGTTCGTGCAGGGCGGCGCGCGTCAGCAGATAGACATAAGGATAAAGCGCCGCGCCCAGAACGACGATGGCAGCCTCCAGCGACCGGATGCGGGGGAACCAATAGTCGCGCGCCGTTTCCCAGTTGAACCAGCCGCGCAACGCGATCTGCACCGGCCCCGAATAGTCCAGAAAATCCGCCAGTGCATAGGCGCCGATATAGGCCGGCACCGCCAGCGGCAGCAGCAGCAGCCATTGCAGTGCCCGCCGGCCGGGAAAGTCGTACATGCTGACCAGCCAGGCCGCGCCTGTCCCCATGGCCGCCGCCAGCGCCCCCGCTCCCAGCGCCAGCATCACCGTGTTGCCGAAATAGCGGGGCATGACGGTGGACAGCAGATGCGGCCAGATGTTGTCCGTGGGATTGGCGGCCATCCAGGCGACGGCGATCACCGGCATCAGGACCAGACCCGCCACAAGAACGGCGGCGATGGACCAGCCCACGCCGCCCCCCTGACGCAGGGCATGGTCATGGCCGCGAGGGCGGGGGCGGGCGGGGGCGGTCCGGGTCATGCGGAAATGCGATAGGCCAATGCGGTTTGACTGTCCACGGCAGGCGGTTGATCTTGCCGTCGCAGATCGGCACAACCGGCGCGGATACAGCAAGGCGGGACAGCATGATGCAGATGGTTTTCCACATGGGCGTGCACGGCACCGATGGCGACCGCCTGCTCAAGACGCTGGTCGGCAACCGCGCCACGCTGCAAAAGGCGGGAACCGAGGTCGTGCGTCCCAGCCGCCACCGCGGCATCTTCGAGGAAGCGTTGAAATCGCTTCAGGGCGGCCCCGCCACCCCCGAGATGGAGCAGATCATGCTGGATGCCATTCTCGACAGCGGAAATCCGCGCCGCGTGGTCACATCGACCCCCACTTTCATGGGTGCGCCGGGACGCGCGGTCGGACGCGAAGGACTTTATCCGCAGATCGGCCTGCGCGCGGCCGCACTGGCGCGCCTGTTCCCGTCAGCACGGACCGAGTTCTTTGTCGCGCTGCGCAATCCCGCGACCCTGCTGACCGAGGTGCTGCCGCAGTTCGGCGGCAGCGGCTATGACGACCTGATGCAGGGCTGCCATCCGTTGCAGCTGCGCTGGCGCGAGGCGATCCAGCGCCTTGTCGGCGCGGCCCAGGGGCGTCGCATCGTGCTGTGGTGCCACGAGGACGTACCGCTGATCTGGCCCGAGGTGGTCCGCATCGTCGCCGGCATGACGCCCGAGGTCCCGCTTTCGGGCGGCCTGGTCTACATGCAGGACATCCTGGGGGACGAGGGCATTGCCCGCCTGCGCGAGGCGATGGGGGGACAGGACCAGATGTCGGTGGCCAGCCGCCGCAAGATCTATGCCGACATGATCGCCCGGCACGCCCTGCCCGGCACGCTGGAACAGGCGGTGGACCTGCCCGGCTGGACACAGGAACTGGTCGATCAGGTCAGCGAGAACTATCGCGCCGACGTGGCCGAGATCGCGGTCCTGCCGGGGGTCGAGTTCCTGCTGCCCTGACGGCCTTCAGGCCATGCCGAGGGCGGTCTTGTACATCTCGAGGATGGCTTCCTCTTCGGCGATGTCGTCGCGGTCGCGCTTGCGCAGGGCCACGATCTTTTTCATGACCTTGGTGTCATAGCCGCGCGCCTTGGCCTCGGCCATGACCTCTTTCTGGCGCTCGGCGATGTCCTTCTTTTCGGCTTCCAGCTGCTCGAACTGTTCAATGAACTGGCGCAGCTCGTCGGCTGCGACGCCATAGGCCTGGTCGTCTGGCATCGGATTCGTCCCTTCTGTCCTTTTGGCCGCCGTGTTAGGCGGTCTTGCCCGGCGGTGCAATCGCCGCTAGGGCCGGACGAAACGCCACAACCAAGGGGGCAGCCATGGGCCTTTACGACTGGATCATCTGGACGGGCGCCGCTCTGACCCTGCTCGGCCTCTGCGCTCTGATCTGGTGCATCCTGACCGTCAGTCGTGCGCGCAGCAAGGGGCTGGACGACGCCGCCCTGCGCGACAGGATGCGCGGCGTGCTGGCCGTCAACATGGGTGCGCTGGCCGCCTCGACCATCGGGCTGATGATGGTGGTCATCGGCATCATCCTCAAGCCATGAGGGTTCTGGTCCAGCGGGTTCGCGAAGCCTCGGTCACGGTCGAGGGGCAGGTCATCGGCCGCTGCGGGCCGGGCCTGCTGGTCCTGGTCTGCGCCATGCGGGGCGATGACGAGGCGGCGGCCGACAAGATGGCGGCCCGCGTGGCCCGTCTGCGGATCTTTCGCGATGACCAGGGGCGCATGAACCGTTCGGTGCAGGATGCGGGCGGCGGGGCGCTTGTGGTCAGTCAGTTCACGCTGGCCGCCGACCTGCGCAGCGGCAACCGGCCGGGATTTTCCTCGGCCGCGGCGCCCGCGGACGGCCAGCGGCTTTATGATCGTTTTGCCGCCGCGCTGCGCGGGCTGGGCGTTGCCGTCGAAACGGGACGGTTCGGCGCGGACATGCAGGTCGCCCTGATCAACGACGGCCCGGTGACGATCTGGATGGACAGCGCAGACCGCGCTTGACTTTCGGCTCCATCTGCCCCATCTGACCCTTATCGCCGTCCGCTGCCGCGTGAGCAGCCTCTGGGCC
>VGDE01000051.1 GCA_016869875.1 Alphaproteobacteria bacterium | reverse complement strand
CCCGTGCATCTGCAGGTCCCCGCACAGGGCGCGGACCTTCTTGAGGGCGCGGCTTTGCTCATCTGCGCGCTGCGTCCCGCCATGGTTGCGCAGGCCGAGCCGCGCCTCGAGCGGCTGGTGCCCCAGGATCCTGACCGCGCGGCACTGCTGCACGACCTTCTGACCCAAGGCGACAGCGCTGCTGGTCGCCGCGGGCTTGAAACCCTTCGGCGCGACGCCCATCTGGGCCTCACCCCAACCGTGATCGAGCAGCAGGAGGACGAGGCCGCCGCCGCAATTCTCGGAAACCTTCTGGATCGCCTCGAAGCGGCCCGGGCCGCCAGCCATGAACTGGCACGTGCCGAAACCGAGATTCAGGGCGAGGCCGACGAGGGCCTGACCTGGCGCATCAGCCAGATCGCCCGCGCCCGCCACCGCGCAGAGCGGCCCGAGATGGAGACGACAAGCGATCTCAACGAAGATCGCGATGCGCTCTCGGCCCAACTGTCGGACTGGCTGTCCGGGCAGATCTGGCGAAGGCCGCCCCGGCGGTGATGCCGAATCATACATCTGCAAGATTGCGAATCACCTGTGCGCTCGGACTTTGATTCGGTCAGGAGACGCGCTAGAAACGAAACGACTTTGCGACGATTCGCGCCGCTGTGCGATTCGGGCGCTCATGACCGCGCCGAGAAGGAGCCCTGGATGGCCGCCAAAGACGACGACCACGACAAGACCGACAAGGACGACAACGCGCATACCTTGGACATGAGCCAGGCTGCGGTCAAGAAGATGATCGCCGAGGCGCGCGAGCGTGGTTACATCACCTATGATCAGCTGAACTCGGTCCTGCCGCCTGAACAGGTCAGCAGCGAGCAGATCGAGGACGTGATGTCGATGCTGTCCGAGATGGGCATCAACGTCATCGAGGATGAGGACGGTGCGGAGGAGTCCGAGGGCGGGGCGATCGTGACCACCGGCTCGGGCTCGCGTGAGCTTGCGGTTGCTGCGACCGAAACCGAGAAGCTGGATCGCACCGACGATCCGGTCCGTATGTACCTGCGCGAGATGGGCTCAGTCGAGCTCTTGTCCCGCGAGGGCGAGATCGCCATCGCCAAGCGCATCGAAGCCGGCCGCAACACGATGATCGCGGGCCTTTGCGAAAGCCCCCTGACCTTCAAGGCAATCACCCTCTGGCGCGAAGAGCTGCTGGACGAGGAAATCCTGCTGCGCGACGTCATCGACCTGGAGACCACCTTTGGCCAGTCGATGGATGGCGAAGAGGGCGACGAGGAAGAGCTGACCGTCGAGGGCGAGGCAGGCGACGCCGCACCCAAGCGCGAGGAATACGACGCTGACGGCAACCCGCTTCGGACCGAGGATGACGAGGACGAGGACGAGGGTGCCAACCTCTCCCTGGCCGCGATGGAGGCCAGCCTCAAGCCCAAGGTTCTGGAAACGCTGGAAGCCATTGCCAACTATTACGAGCAGCTGGCCGACATGCAGGACCAGCGCATGTCCGCGACCCTGAACGAGGACAACACCTTCTCCGCAAGCGCGGAAACCGACTACCAGACATTGCGGTCTGAAATCGTGGTTCTGGTCAATTCGCTGCACCTGAACAACGGCCGAATCGAGGCGCTTGTTGACCAGCTTTACGGCATCAACCGCCGCATCGTCACCATCGACAGCGGCATGGTCAAGCTGGCCGATGCGGCGCGCATCAATCGTCGCGAATTCATCGACGCTTATCGCGGTTCGGAACTGGACCCGACCTGGGTGGACCGGATGTCCGCACAGGCCGGTCGCGGCTGGCAGGCGTTGTTCGACCGGTCGCGCGATCAGGTGGAAAAGCTGCGCGTCGACATGGCCGAGGTCGGCCAGTATGTCGGCGTGGACATCGAGGAGTTCCGCCGCATCGTCAGCCAGGTCCAGCGTGGCGAAAAGGAAGCCCGCCAGGCCAAGAAGGAAATGGTCGAGGCGAACCTGCGCCTGGTGATCTCGATCGCCAAGAAGTACACGAACCGCGGTCTGCAGTTCCTGGACCTGATCCAGGAAGGCAACATCGGCCTGATGAAGGCCGTGGACAAGTTCGAATACCGGCGCGGCTACAAGTTCTCGACCTATGCGACCTGGTGGATTCGTCAGGCGATCACGCGGTCGATCGCGGATCAGGCCCGGACCATCCGCATTCCGGTCCACATGATCGAGACGATCAACAAGCTGGTCCGCACCGGCCGCCAGATGCTGCACGAGATCGGCCGCGAGCCGACGCCCGAGGAACTGGCCGAGAAGCTGCAGATGCCGCTGGAAAAGGTCCGCAAGGTGATGAAGATCGCCAAGGAGCCGATCAGCCTCGAGACCCCGATCGGGGACGAGGAGGACAGCCAGCTTGGCGACTTCATCGAGGACAAGAATGCCGTCCTGCCGCTGGACAGCGCGATCCAGGAAAACCTCAAGGAAACCACGACCCGTGTCCTCGCCAGCCTGACCCCGCGCGAGGAGCGGGTTCTGCGGATGCGTTTCGGCATCGGCATGAACACCGACCACACGCTGGAGGAGGTCGGCCAGCAGTTCAGCGTCACGCGCGAGCGTATCCGCCAGATCGAGGCCAAGGCGCTGCGCAAGCTCAAGCACCCGTCGCGGAGCAGAAAGCTGCGGTCATTTCTTGATCAATGATCTGCGGGTCGACGGGCTGGGATTTTTTCTATATCGCAGCACCGCTCGGCCGGATCTGACCTCGGACGACATGAAGGACATCCTGCAGGTTGCCCGGCGCCGCAACCAAGCGCTTGGCCTGACAGGATGCCTTCATCACGAAGAGGGCCTGTTCTTCCAGTGGCTGGAAGGGCCCCAGGCTGCCTTGATGCATGTCCGCGACCTGATCTTGCAGGACAGCCGCCATCGTGATGTGGTCATGCTGGACCAGGGCGGCCTGGATCACCGTCGCTTCCAAGACTGGCAGATGCGTTTTTCCGACCGTGACCGGGCCTCGCTGATGGACTGGTTCGCCCGTTCGACCAGCCCTACCGTCCATCGCGGCGAATATGCGGGCGGCGTGGTGGCCTTCATGATGTCGATGAATGTCTGAGCGAGCGTCTTGAACCTGCGGCACAAACAGTGAACACTTGCTGCCGGGTTGAACGGGAACGGCGGGGTGAAGAACATGGATGTGGCGGATCTTACAGGACACCTGACAAGCGTGCTGCTGGCGGTCGCGGCCCTGGTCGCGGTACTCTGGGCGTTGCGCTGTCGGGCAGCCCTGGTGGCTGCCCGCGCCGAAGGGCAGGGCACGCTTGACCGGCTGTCGCAAGAGCGGTCCGACGCGCAGCAGCGCCTGCACGAACGTGAACTGGCTCTGGGCCAGAGCCAGGCACGGCTGGATGTCCTGACAACGCGCCTGTCCGAACTGTCGGAAGAACGTGACGGCCTGACCGATGTGCTGCACCAGGCTCGCCAGCAGGCGGCTGCCTTGGAAACGCAGCTGGTCGAGGCCCGGCTGCGCGCAGAAAAGGATGCCGAGGCCAGTGCCCGCGAGATCGTGACCCTGCGCGAGATGCGGGAGGAGATGACGGGCCAGTTCAAGCTGCTCTCGGCCGAAACGCTGCGGGTCCAGCAGGCGGACCTGCAGAAGTCGCAGCAGGATCACCTGAACGCCCTTTTGTCGCCGTTCCGCGATCAGGTTGGCCGCTTCCAGACCGAGTTGCAGGCCCGCAACAAGATCCTGGACGAAGAATCAGCCCGACTGCGTGAACAGATCCTGTCGCTGCACAACCGGTCCGAGCAGATATCGCGAGAGGCCGTGAACCTGACCCGCGCCCTCAAAGGCGACAAGCAGCGCCAGGGCGCTTGGGGAGAGATGGTGCTTGAACGCATCCTGGAGGATTCGGGCCTGCTGTCCGGCACCCATTACGACCTGCAAAGCAGCTGGCGGGACGAGGACGGCAAGCTGTGGCGCCCGGACGTGGTGGTCAAGATGCCGCGCGGCAAGATCATGGTCATCGACAGCAAGGTTTCTTTGAACGACTATGAGGCGGCGGTGACGTCGGAGGATCCGGCCGAGGCCCAGGCTGCGCTGCGCCGCCATGTGGCCGCGATTCGCACGCATATCGGTACGCTTTCGGGCAAAGGGTATCACCGAATGGATGACGCGTCGGTGGATTACGTCCTGATGTTCATTCCAATCGAGGGCGCGTTCTCCGAGGCGCTGCGGGCGGACCCGTCGCTGGCGGCCTTTGCAATGGAACGTCGGGTCGGACTGACGACTCCCACCACGCTGATGCTGACGCTGCGGACGGTCGAGCATATCTGGGCGGTCGAGCGGCGCGAAAGCAACGCGATGGAGATCGCGCGGCGGGCAGGGCAGCTTTATGACAAGGTCGCTGGTTTCGTGGACGCCATGGAGGGCGTCGGCAAGGCGCTGGACCAGGCGAACCGTGCCCACGGGCAGGCGATGGACCGCCTGACGCGCGGCTCGGGCAACGTGATCCGACAGGTCGAAATGCTGCGCACGTTGGGTGCCCGCGCCAGCAAGCAGATCGAGCTTGACCACGATCGGGGTGATGATGACGTTGGCGCCTTGCAGGGCCCTGAGGCTGCGGAATGATCCATCAACTGACGATCCGCACCCACGGCCCGGCCTGTTACGAGATCACCGCCGACCTGGCGCAATGGCTTGATCGAATCTCTGCCACGGACGGGCTGCTGACGCTGTTGATCCGGCACAGCTCGGCATCCCTGCTGATCCAGGAAAACGCGGATCCCGACGTTCAGATCGACCTTCTGAACTGGCTGAACCGCATTGCACCGCCTGCCGATGATCCGGCGATGCACTGGATCACCCATCGGGAGGAAGGGCCGGACGACATGCCCGCGCATCTTAAGGCAGCGGTCCTCCCCATCAGCCTTCAGATCCCTGTCAGCACGGGCCGCATGATGCTGGGGCGCTGGCAGGGGGTGTATGTGGTGGAACATCGCCTGGATCCGCATCAGCGTCACGTCGTGGCAATGTTCCATCCGCTTCAGGTTTGAGGCATCAGGTAAATTTCGCGGATCGCGGCCCGTTCCGGTGCATTGATCATGTGCAGGACAGCCTTCGCCACGTCCTCGGGCTGTAGCTTGTCTGGCGCACCTTCGTCAAAGAACGGGGTGTCCACCATTCCGGGTGCCACAACCGAACACCGTCCGCCCCACTCGCGCATCTCTTCGGCCAGATTTCCGGCATAGCCGTGGACAAACCATTTGGTGGCGCCATAGATCGATCCCGAAATATGGCGCCGTCCAGCGGCCGAACCAGTCAGGACAAGGGTGCCGCGGGTCTTGCGCAATTCCGGCAGAACGGCGCGCGCCGTCAGGATCACGCCCAGCACGTTCAGGTCAATCATGCCACGGATATCATCCAGATCACCGGCCTCGGTACCCGGTGTGGAAAGGCCGCGACCGGCATTGGCAAAGGCGGCATCGATGCTGCCGAACTGCCCGGCGGCCTGGGCCACCGCCTGTTGCAGATCCTCGATATGGGTCGCGTCGCCGCTGGTGACGAGCGCCCGTTCACCCAGTTCGGACGCCAAGTCTCGCAGCTTGTCCGCGGAGCGTGCGAACAGCGCGACGTTCCAGCCGCTGTCGACGGCCACGCGCGCGGTGGCGGCTCCGATGCCCGAGGAGGCACCGGTGATGAACAGGGTCTTGGCCATGATGGCTCCAATCGTCTGAAAGTTGTTCGGAGTATGGGCCGCCAACGCGGCATTCGCGTCACAGGTTCCTGAGGGCGCATCTTGTGGGCTGTGGATAACGCTACCCAAGCCCTGCCGAGGTGCCTATAGTATATGCGGATCGTTCGGCCGAAGGGACAACGGAATGCGCTGCCCGTTTTGCGGAAATGTCGACACGCAGGTCAAGGACTCGCGTCCGGCCGAGGACAATGTGGCGATCCGCCGTCGCCGGTTCTGTCCCTCGTGCGGCGGGCGTTTCACCACCTACGAACGCGTGCAACTGCGCGACCTGGTGGTGGTCAAGTCGAGTGGCAAGCGCGAGGATTTTGACCGGGACAAGATGGCCCGGTCCATTCGCATCGCGATGCAAAAGCGCCCTGTCGAGCCAGAGCGCATCGAGCAGATGATCAGCGGCATCGTCCGTCGCCTGGAAAGCACGGGCGAGACCGATATCCCTTCCAAGACCATAGGCGAAATCGTGATGGAAGCATTGTCGCGCATCGACAATGTCGGGTATGTACGTTTTGCCAGCGTCTACAAGAACTTTCAGGACGCCGACGACTTCGACAAGTTTGTTTCGGAACTGCGCCCCGGCGCCGCCAGCGATTGAGCCTCGATCTGACACATGATGCCTGCCACATGGCTCATGCCCTGCGCCTTGCGCGGCGGGGCTTGGGAAATGTATGGCCTAACCCTGCCGTGGGTTGTGTTCTTGTCCACGAAGGTCGCGTCGTCGGTCGCGGCTGGACACAGCCTGGTGGCCGTCCCCATGCCGAACGAATGGCGCTGGACGCTGCGGGACCGCGGGCGCGGGGCGCGACGGCCTATGTCACGCTGGAGCCCTGCGCCCATCACGGCCGCACGCCGCCTTGCGCGGCCGGGCTGGTCGAAGCGGGCGTGGTCCGAGTGGTGACGGCATTGACCGATCCCGACCCTCGGGTGGCAGGACGTGGCCATGCCATGCTGCGTCAGGCCGGCGTGGCACTTCGTGAAGGCGTGATGACAGCCGAGGCCGCCGAACTGCAGGCGGGCTTCCTGTCGCGGATCACCCGCGGGCGCCCCTTTGTGACGCTGAAGCTGGCCAGCAGCCTTGACGGACGGATCGCGATGGCCAGCGGGGAAAGTCGCTGGATCACGGGGCCTGCGGCGCGTGCCCATGTCCATGCCCTGCGCGCCCAGCATGACGCTGTCATGGTTGGCGGCGGCACGGCAAGGGCCGACCTGCCGCAGCTGAACGTGCGCGGCATCCAGACGCCCCAGCAGCCCGTTCGGATCGTCGTCTCGGCGCAGACGCTGCCGGTGCTGGCGCCTCAGGACGCGGATCACGGTCCGCTGTGGCGCGTCGATGGGCCGCCCGAGCAGATGATGCGCGATCTGGCTGGACGTGGCCTGACCCGTATCTTCTGTGAAGGGGGCGGCCGACTGGCGGCCAGCCTGCTGGGCGCGGGGCTGGTTGACCAGGTGATCGGATATACAGCTGGTCTGGCCTTGGGCGCAGAAGCGCGCCCCTTTTTGGGGACAACCGGCTGGACCAGCCTGTCGCAACCCCCCCGGTTCCAGCTGGTCGAGGCGCGGCCCATCGGTCCGGACCTGTTCCACCGCTGGCGCGCAGCCTAACGCCGCCACAGCCAGGCATGGCCAGCCAGCGCCCCCTGTGCCTTGGCCAAGAGCCGCAGCACCGGGGCGCCCTGCCCGGTTCCGGCAATCAGCCGCTCCAGCGCCACCTCCGCAGGGCAGGGCAGGCCGCTGACCGGATCGCGATAGCGGGGATAAGCAATCAGGCAGGCATGGACGAGGGCCGCCAGGTCAGGGCGTGCCCTGCGCCTTTCAGGAACCGGTCCCAGATCACGGGTCAGGCCCCATCCGGCATAGAAAGGTGACCCCAAGGTCGTGACAGGCAGCCCGCGAAGCAGCGCCTCAAAACCCAGGGTCGAGGTAATTGTCCATACCTCGTCAACGGCCTCGATCAGCGATACCGGATCCGCATTCGCGGCAACTTCATCGGCCAGGTCGATCAAGTCCTGCGGCGTGATCAGGCCGGGGCGAAGGCCTGCCTCGACATCCGGATGAGGCTTGTAGACGATCCAGGCGTCAGGACATTCCGCGCGCACCCTGGCCAGCAATTCGTGGTTGGTGCGTTCTTTTCCAGCGCCCTTGGAGATCGAGGCGTCATCTTCGACCTGACCGGGAACCAGGATTCGTCGGATTCCAGAGGCGGGTGCATCGTCCGGGCGCTGCATGACGGCTGTCAGGCTCAGGTTGTACTTGGTCAGCCGCGATTGAACCAGTGCGGCAATCAGGCGTCGCGCCCGGGTCCGTCCGCCCGGCGGCGGACCGCGTAAGATGAGTGCCTCGAGCCGAGACGGCGTGGACGGATCGAAATAAATTCCCATGTCGTCGGCAACGACCGACAGGGGCGGCGTGAGGGAGGCGCCCAAGCCCCGCGAGCGCAGGAAACCATCCTCGACACGGACTGCCTGCGGAACGGCTTTGGCGGCATTGGCCCAAGCCAAGGTGACGTGGGGCGAGGGCAGGGCGGTGAACCGCACCGGTGCGACATCGCCGAATTCTCGCGACAGAAATCTGCGCTTCCACAGCCGCATTCCATAGGCAAGATGCCCATGGCGATCCTGACGGAACGCGCGCACCTCAGCCTCGATCTGGTCAAGAGCTCCTTCGAAATCAGTCAAGCGGTCACGGCACGGGTCGTACCAGACTGGCGCCCGCAGATGGCTTGCGGCAAACAGCGCTTCTCGGGTGGCGGTGCCACGGCGGCCTTCCGGCAGTGGCGTCTCATCCTGACTGAGGCCCCAGCCTGCAAAAAATGGACGGCCGAACAGACGGGGTCGATGGCCGGCCAGGATGGCCTCATATGCCAGTTGCGAACTGACGGCATAGACGGCATCCGCGCCCTCGACCAGGCGCCATGGGGAGACGGGGCTGTCGCAAAGCTCCTCCCCCGGGAAAAGGTCGTTTCGTGTGAGGTGCCCGGGCCGCAGCCCCGCCGCCGTTTCAGGATGGCTGCGAACCACGATGCGGCAGCCAGGATGCTCGTCCCGTGCGGCCTGCAGCATGTGCAGGAACAGCGGCCTGCCTTCGCCTTGCAGCGAGGCATCCCCCTGAGTTTGATCGACCACGAGGACATAGCCTGGTGCCGGCGCGGCCATGTCCGGATCGTGATGGTTGTACTTGCTGAGGTCAGCGGCCCGCAGGCGCGCCAAGCCTTGAACGGCCCGTTCTGCCATGCCCGGAGGCATCGGCTGCCGCACCATGTCCTCGATTTGCGACGGGCGGCTGGGGTCGAAGTGCAGGCCCAATGGATCGATCAGCAGGCCGATGGGCCCTCGTGCGGCCAATCTGCCACGTGCCCGGCCCGGCATGACGGAACGCAGAAATGCATCCTCGACCGTGACGATGGAGGCATTTGCCCGGCGGGCCACCGTGACACCCCGCCAGGCCGTTGGACTGGCCCCCCAGATCCCCACTGCGTCGCCAGGCCGCGGCAGGGCGAGGCAGGGGCGATATCCGGCGAGCGTCAGGATGCGCGCAATCCTGGGCCTGCGAAGGAAACCAAGGTTGAAAACGCAAAGCCGCCGGGTTGCCCCGACGGCTTGAAGGTGATCGGCTGTCATCAAAGATCAGTTGCCGATGGAGGACAGGCTTTCTGCCGTCGCGGCACTGCCGGTCACAGCCGACAGCGTCTTTTGCCATTGCACATAGGGTGCTTCGGTCACGTAAACGGTATCGCCGTCGCGGATGATGAAGTCACGCGCCAGGAACAGGCCGTTCGGGCGAGTGAGGTCCAGCACATAGGCAAAGCGCTGCGATCCCACCACCGGCTTGCCGAGCACGCGGCTGGCGACGGATTCAGGTTCATCGCGCATGATGAAGACGCCCGTCGGATCGGCAAGAGCCGAGTTCAGGCCACCCACCATGGCGATCGCTTCGACAGCGTTGATGACCTCGTTGCCAAGTGGCACGCGGGTCTGGCCACCCAAGGCGCCAAGGGCGGTGAAGTTCCGCTGATCCTCTTCGACGACGATCAGGTCGCCGGGCCGCAGCGCGATGTCGTTCGACGGGTTTGCGTAAAGGTCGGTCAGCCAAACCCGGCCGCTGTCGCTGCCGCGCTTGACGGTCACCACTGCCACTTCGGGCGGAATGGCCACGCCGCCCGCGCGGGCGAGCATCGACGACAGCGAACGCGTGGGGCGCTCGATCGGATACACGCCCTGGGCCGAGACGCGGCCCACCACCGAAACGGTTGCCCCATCACCTGCGACGCGCTGCACCGTCACCTGCGGGTCAGGAGTTTGTGCGCTGAGGCGGTCGGTGATGATCTGGCGCAGCCGGTCAGGCGTCGTGCCCGCAGCGCGCACGCGGCCTGCATATGGCACGAAGATATAGCCGTCGCTGTCGACCTGAATCTCGGTCAGGGTGGTCGAACTGGCGCCGAGCGACGTCAGAAGCCCGTCATCGACGTTTTCCCAGATCGACAGGCCCAGGACGTCGCCCGCCCGAATCTCGTCCGCTCCGACCTGACCCGCAGCGCGGAAGCTGTTCGAGAAGCCGTAGGAGGGCGCAAAGCTTGACGCGCGGGTCACATGGTCATTCACATAGATGACCTGGGTGTTCCCGCCGCGTTCGACCGCGCCATCGAAAATCTCGGACTTGTTCGGTCCTGAACGTGGAAGGGCGCATGCCGCAAGAAGTGAAAGCGCTGCTAGCATGAAAAGTCTCAGCGGCGCGGCGGTTCCGAAATAAAATGTCAACTCGGGTACTCCTGTAATCCGTCTGAGGCCAACCGGGGCCTGCTCGCCGGCACTCTAACGATGTCTGGCACGGCAGGCCACCCAATCTTGCCCATCCTGCAGCTCTAACGGTCGTGATCGGACAATTGCTGCCGGGGCAGGATGTTTCCCGCCGCCAAAGCTTCGTAAGGGTCTTCTGGCGACAGCAGCATGTCTGCCACAAGCCGCAGCGCATGTGCCCGCGACCTGCCGGCGTAAAATCCGCCCGGAACCTGGCTGGTCTGCAGCAGATAATCCCTGAACACGCGATAGGCCTGTGGATCGGGCGCGTCGGGTGCTGCCAGAAACTCATCCAGTGCTTGTTCCGACACAAGCCCCGGTTTTTCATAAACGGCACGCCCCAATGTCTTGACCGGGATGCCTCGCCACAGCGCCTGCTGGGCTGCTGTGGAATTGACCGTCACGACCGCCCGCGCATGAGACAGGATTTCGGCAAGCTTGCCGCCGCGGACATAGTGAACACGATCCCCGATGCCGTGCTTTTCCGCTGAAACACGGATGGCGCGCCGGTTGCCGGCACGGCCGTCTTCCAGCGGATGGGCCTTGAAGACCAGATGGTGGTGGCGTGGAGCTGATCGCGCAAAGGCCGCGATCACGGTCTCGATGAACTGGGCGTTTCTGGTGAATGGAGAGTGCCCCAGGAAGTTCGAGTCGTGCTCCAGCTGCATCAGCACAAGATTGTAGGGCCATCCGGACAGGCGCAATCGACGCCACTGGACCGCGCGGCCGATGTTGTAGATGGGTGAAAGCAAGAGACGGCGCAGGTTCAGCTGGAATTCCTGGATGAGGGGAATCGCACGGTGGCCGGCATAGGCGCGGTAGTGTCGGTTCGCCACAAGGATCAGGAAATGGTAGAAGGCGCCATAGAACTTGTGGTGGCGCATGTCGCCCCAGTGGGCGGGAGGCCGGCGCACCTCACTGATCTGCTCGCGCAGTGCCGCCCGCATCTGCGCCAGCGGGATCTGCACCAGCAACGAGTTGCCGTTCGACCCCTGCCGTTCGTAACTGATCCAGTAGGGTCGCAGATAGCCTTCTTCGAAGACATGCACACGAATGCCCCGGCGCGCGGCTTCCTCGCGGGCAGCGGCATGAATGGCCCGGACGTCGCCATAGAGCACGATATCCGTGACTCCCTTGTTGGCAACGATGCGTTCAAGGTGCCCGGGCCAGTCAAGGACGCCGCCTTTGTGGCGGATGAAGCGCGCCTTGTCTGTCCAGAAGAACTCGTCCCCCGCATTGAACCCGCAGCGCCAGACCTTGGCGCCCGCTGCACGCAAGAGGCGGGCAAGGCGGTCGAAGAAAGGGCCGTGCGGGCCCTGGAGCATCAGGAACACGCGCTCTGCCGGTGCGACGGCAGGCTTGGAAAGGTTTGCACGAGGCCAAGAGCGAAGAAGGGAGCCGTGATGGATCATACGTGCCGCTGATAGAGAAGAGGACAGGGTCTACAACTTAGTCGTGTGATGGCATGTCTTACCGCGATGATCCACCTTTTTGTGCATTTAGCTTAACAGTGTAACAACTGTTGGGGCGGGCTTGGCGCTTGAACGGGCAGCGCCAATGGCCTAGGTCGGACAAAGCGGCAAAAAGGACAAGCATCGATGTTCACCGGGATCATCACGGACATAGGCGTTGTGCAGGCGGTCGAGATGCGTGGCGACATGCGTGCCCGCGTGGGTTGCGGCTATGACATGGCGGGTGTGGATCTGGGTGCTTCCATTGCCTGTGACGGTGTCTGCCTGACTGTCGTTTCCAAGGGCGACACCTGGTTCGATGTGGACATTTCGGCCGAAACCCTCTCCAAGACGAACATCGGCGCCAATGGCTGGCAGGTCGGCAAGCGGCTGAACCTGGAACGCGCCTTGCGCGTGGGAGATGAACTTGGCGGCCACATTGTCAGCGGCCATGTGGATGGCGTCGCGCAGATCCTCAGCGCCGCGCGTGATGGCGACAGCCTGCGGCTGATTTTTGACGCACCATCTATGTTGGCGCGGTTCATTGCGCCAAAAGGGTCGGTTGCCCTGAACGGAACGTCGCTGACCGTGAACGAGGTCGAGGGAACGCGCTTCGGCATCAACCTCATTCCCCATACGCAGCAGGTGACGACCTGGGGTGATGCGGCCGAAGGCGATGTCGTCAACCTCGAGATCGACACGATGGCCCGCTATGTTGCCCGCCTGACCGAAGCCGGTGCCCTGGGTCGGTAGGGCAGGGGCATGACAGGCGCGGAGATCGTGCATGGCCGGTCGGCACCTCGCGGTGCAAGGGGGCAACGCGCAGACAGCAGGAAGTTCGACGGCATCGGCTGCAAGATCATGGCGGCGGAAAGGCTGAACGGCCGCGCGCCCAATTTCAAAGGACGACCTCATGCAGTTTGAACAGCCCGGCCCGGTCGAACGCGACCTTTCGGACGCGGTGTCTCCCATCGAGGAGATCATCAACGAGGCCCGCAACGGCCGGATGTTCATCCTTGTCGACCACGAAGACCGTGAGAACGAGGGCGACCTTGTCATTCCCGCCCAGATGGCCACGCCTGACGCGATCAACTTCATGGCCACCCATGGCCGGGGGCTGATTTGTCTTTCGCTGACGGCTGAACGGATCGAGACCCTGGGCCTGACGCTGATGAGCCCCAAGAACTCCAGCCGCCATGAAACCGCGTTCACGATGTCCATCGAGGCTCGCGAAGGAGTCACCACCGGCATCAGCGCCCATGACCGCGCCCGGACGGTCAGCGTTGCAATCGATCCGACAAAAGGCGCGGCGGACATTGCGACGCCGGGCCACGTCTTTCCGCTGCGTGCCCGCGACGGCGGCGTTCTGGTCCGGGCGGGCCATACCGAGGCGGCGGTCGACATCTCACGGTTGGCCGGGCTGAATCCGTCGGGCGTGATCTGCGAGATCATGAACGAGGATGGCAGCATGGCGCGGCTGCCCGACCTGATCGCCTTTGCCCAACGACACGGCCTGAAGATCGGCACGATCAGCGACCTGATCCGGTACCGTCGCCGCTATGACAACCTGATCGCCGAGCGGACGCAGCGGCAGGTCCATTCGGTTCACGGCGGTGACTGGACCATGCGCATCTTTGCCGATGAAACCCAAGGGACCGAGCATATCGTGCTGAGCAAGGGGGATCTGGCGACGGACGAGCCTGTGCTGGTGCGGATGCATGCGCTTGACCCGCTGCATGACGTTCTGGGGATCGGGCGGCAGGATGCCGGCAGCCTCGGCGCCGCCATGCGCGAGATTGCGGCCGAGGGGCGGGGCGTCGTGGTCCTGCTGCGCGATCTCAGCCAGGCGATTGTCGATCCCGGTGATGTTGGCCCGCATACTTTGCGCCAATATGGCCTTGGTGCGCAGATCCTGTCGGCGCTGGGGCTATCGCAGCTTGTTCTCCTGACCAACTCTGCGCCGTTGAAGGTGGTGGGCCTTGACGCCTACGGGCTTTCGATCCATTCCACTCGGCCTATTCCCAAGGACTGAACAATGGCCTCGCACACGCAACATCACGAACTGGCGCTGCCGCGTCTTGACGCGCCGGTCCGCCTGCTGGCGGTCGTGGCGCCCTATTACAAGGAGATCGCCGACGACCTGCTGGCCGGCGCCCAGAGGGCCGTGGATGCGGTCGAAGGTGTGCTGGACGTGGTCGAGGTTCCCGGAGCGCTGGAGATTCCGACGGCAATCGGCCTGGCGGCCCGCACCGGCCGCTATGACGGATTTGTTGCACTGGGTTGCGTGATCCGGGGCGAAACCACGCATTATGACACGGTCTGCAACGACAGTTCCCGCGCCTTGACCCTGCTGGGACTGCAGGGCGTTTGCCTGGGCAATGGCATCCTGACCGTGGAAACTCTGGCACAGGCGCAGGTGCGGGCTGACCCTGCCGGGCAGAACAAGGGGGGTGGGGCCGCCGCCGCCGCCCTGCATCTGATTGCCTTGGCACGAAAGTGGGCAGGCGGTAATGATTCCAAGCTGTCGATCCACGATGTGATCCGGCTGGCAGGCGAACTTGAAGGGCAGGGCAAGGCATGAGCGATCTTGATCCACAAAAGCGCCCTGACCGCCGGACCCTCAGCAGCGCCGCACGGCTCTACGCCGTGCAGGCCCTTTTTCAGATGGAGGCCGCCGGTCAATCAGCCGACCGGGTGACGCGCGAATTCCAGAACTTCAGGATCGACGTGGAGGACCGGGATGGCCAAACGGCGCAGGCTGACGAAGCCTTGTTCACGCGGATCGTCGACGATGTGGTGATGTGGCAGTCGCGCATCGACCAAGCCACCGACCGCGGCCTTGTGGCCAAGTGGCCGATCGACCGAATCGATCCTGTGCTGCGCGCGGTTTTCCGTGCTGCCGGGGCGGAGCTGGTGACAGAACGTGCCCCTGCCAAAGTCGTCATCACTGAATACGTCCGGCTGGCGCAGGCCTTCTTTCCTGAAGGCCGCGAAGCTCGCTTCGTCAATGCAGTCCTGGATCACATGGCCCGGGATCTGAGGCCGGACTCGTTGACCTGACAGCGTTCCGTGGAAACGACTCAAAAAGGTCCGGACAAGTTCCGGGCCTTTTTCATGGCAGATTGACTTGAGCATCAGCTTTGGCGACGGTGGCGCCTTGTCTCTCCAAAGCTCTAGGCGTGGTATTCGTGCAACATTCACAACCGGGGGAGGACGGTCAGTTTCTGTATGAAATTTAGGCAGTCACATGCATGCCCCACGAGGTCCATTGCTGAGACGAACACCTTGTTACAAGAAGACAGCAAAAAAATTGCGGTCCCTGCGTAAGTTGCGGTAACTGCAATCTGGTTCCATCAAAAATAATTGCATTCTGATTTCGGCGACTTTTCGCCAGTTTCTGTCAAGGGGAAGCAAGCTCACGATTCTGATATGGCAGGATAATCTGCAGGCCTCTTTGAACCCGAAAGCCACAGGTTTAATTGTTGTCACAGCAGAGATGCTCTGGGACCCGGCACGGGAACCAGACCACGAAAACTCAGCTCGTGAGGACATAGAATGAAAAAAGTTACGCTGCTGACCAGCACCGCCGCGCTGCTGACCGTGCTGTCGGCTCCTGCCTTCGCTCAGTCGGAAATTGCCACCGGCGCCGACGCGACCGGCATTTCGGGCATTGATGACCGCATCACCGACATTGAAGACGCGGTGACCGACAGCTTTGACCGTGACAACGATCCCGACCGCTTTGGCCCGGCTGACCGTCGTACCGGCCTGTTCGGCACCATGTCGCTGAGCTACACCGGCCGCACCGGCAACACCGAGAACCAGGATCTGGCGATCGCTGGCCGCGTGAACCACAACGAGGGTCCCTTTGCGCAGAGCGTCGGGCTGTCGATCGAGTTCGGTGAAGACGACAACGGCAACAAGGACCAGGAAGAAGTCAACGCGATCTATGACGCGCAGTACTACTTCAATGACCAGTTCTATGCCTTTGCCCTGGGCCGCATCAGCCAGAACGGTCTGGTCGACGGCGAGCGCAACAGCGACGCGCAGTCGGACGAAGATTTTGCGGCTGAGTTCACGAACTTCCGCCGTGACGCCTTCCTGGGCTTTGGTCCGGGTTACCGCGTGATCAACACGCCGGACACGGCATGGCGCGTTCAAGCCGGTGTTGGTGTTCGTTACACGCAGACTGGTGCTGCCTACGCCGGAACGAACACTTTCATCGATAGTGATGGCGACGTCGTTGTCACCGATGGCGACACATCGTCCAACACCGATGTCGGCTACATCGCTTCGTCGCGTCTGTACCACCGCTTCAACGAGACGGTGTTCATCACGAACGACACCGACTACCTCGGCTCGAGCGACTCGGATGACGTTATCACCAACGAATTCGGCGTGAACTTCCGCGTGTCCGAGCAGCTGGCCACCCGCGTCAGCTACACGACCGAGTATCAGGAAAATCGCGCGATCCGCACCAACAACCGTGTGGGCGTTGCAGTGGTCTACGGCTTCTGATCCATCCCTCTGGACTGAAGTCTCTCTGGAAGGGCGACCCTCGGGTCGCCCTTTTCGCATGTCTGGGCTGCCGGAGCCAAGGTATGCCCAAGGCGAGGAGGCCGCGGGAGCATGAAAGGAAAGAGAGTGGCGGGAACCGCAGCAGCCGCGACGGCGTCAGATTTCCCGAAAGCCTGATATATCAGGTGGGCACCGGATAACGTGACCAGGGTCAAGACAGAGCCAGCACCCTCGGAAAACTTATAGGCCAGTGGAAAAATGGCCGTACGCGCGAAGAGCAGAAGCCCGCCATCGCAGAAGTTAGGGCCACCTCCGCACCTTTTCAAGAGACAGGGACGTCGGATCTGGAGCAGTTCCGAAAAGTTCGTTCAAAAGCAGTGTTCCTCCGGACTCGAAAGGGAAACGTGCAGATCCATCAACTTTTTCCTTATATTTTTCAGTACGCTAGAAAGAAAATCATCGTCGCTTGTCATTTTTTTGTTGCACGCCTTTGCCCGTCTCTCTAAATACCGCTTCACCGAAGGCGGGAACGCTTCTGGGACTGGGAAGGCGGTGCTGGTTGT
>VGDE01000050.1 GCA_016869875.1 Alphaproteobacteria bacterium | reverse complement strand
CTGCGTCGTCCGGCAGACCCACCGCCCGCACCAAATCTGCCAGTTTAGCAGTCGCGACGCCACGGCCATCAGCTTCGACCTCTACCTCCACAAAGTCCCCGTTTGCCTCGACTTGTAGGAAGGCAAGCCGTTGCTTGCCGTCCGTATGGCCAGCCAAAAGTTCGCTTGATCCGAAATCAAGTTCAACCTCGGCGTCGCCGCCCCAGAGGTTAGGGCCGCCTATGCCTTTTGCGACGGGAGCCGAGTTGATCGAAATTTGTGGCCGGCGCACCCCAGTTAAAAGCCAGCGTTTCTCGCTGCGCGTCAATTCCACGCCTCCCGAGCGCAAGTCGACGTTGGCCCCAAAGAAATTATGCGCGATCTCTCGAGCTGGTATACCATCAACATTGAAGTTCTCAGTTGCCACGATGACCGCCGTCGCAGCGATACCGCTTAATCTCACCTGACCTTGCATCACACGTGAAGCGGTTTCCGCTTGGCGGCCCGTGTTGCTGTCAAACAGCACGAACTCGGAGTCGTGAAACAGTCGGATGCAACCTGCTTGATCTCCATCCCAAGTTATTATTTTCGGCAGAGGATACGGCAAAGGCCACAAACGTCCCGCGCGGACCCTGTGCGGCTCCCCGTCCAGATAAAGTTTGAAACGCCGAGAATGGCTCGGAATAGTAAGCTGTAGTCGCCCATCTTCCCAGACAAGTCGTGGAACCGCAGCGACAGCGCCAGCCGCTCCGCCCGAACTGCCAAGTGCACTTTGAAGTTGTTCAGCAAAATGGCGTAAGTAACTCGTCTTATCTAACAGCGCATTTTGGTCCTTGCGCCACTCGACATACGCGTTCGCCATCCACGCGGAGTGGTCCATGAGGATTGGCCGCTGTAACACTTGAATTCCCGCGTCCAAAAAATGAAGTGCGTCATCTTCCCATCGATTCAAGAGGACAATGTCGTCTTGATCGGGCAAGCCAACAGATCGCTCCTGAGCAATGAACGCTTTCGCCAGATGACGCAGCTGTGATCGCGACACTCCAGCGTGAATTTGAAAAGCGTCGACCAGTCTCTCAAATCCATCGGACGCGAGGCCGAGCTTCCGGCAAGCGCGCACAAAAGCATTAAATACAGCACGACGTTCTTCTTGTAGTTTAAGCGTCCTGCCAAGAAGCGCTTCAATTAGAGGCCAAACCCTTGCGTTGCCATCTTCACCGTAGTGCTCACATAGCGTGGCGCAGATCGCCCAACTGGTCACGCTGCCAAACTTCTTAAGTAAATACTCAAGACTCCAGTCCGACAGCGCTTGTATGGCCTCGCGTGCATCTGGTAATTTCTCGCTGCTTAGAGCCAAGCCAAGAAACGGCGATGCGTCAGCCTTGAGCTGTGAACGCATTACCAGGAGATCCAAAGTGCGAAGCCTGTTCTGCGCATTCTGAGGGCGGCTGTTTATCCTGAAATTTGTTTGGCCCAAAATAAAACACCCTATACCAATAACGGAGCGCAAAGGCCCGAAATAAAAAACAACTCAAATAGAGCAGTCAGAGCAAAAATAATCGTGACGTTCAACTGTCGCCTCCGCTGCTGCATTCAAGGCGACAGTCTGCGGGGCAAGGCGGTTACGCCATCGACGCCTCCGCCATGCTATCCGGGTCGGCGCGAGCAAGCACGTGAAATGTTACTGCTTGCTTAATTATATCTCGTGCGGCTGGTGACGGTTAAAGTGTCCGAAGAAACCTCACAAAATGATCGTTTTGGAAAAACTTCTCCGCAGCTTCCGTAGCGGATGGCGATGCCGCGCCAGTCGTTCATGCGGTTCACAGCAGGGAGTGTTGCGCCTTGGCGTGGCACATGCGACTGTGGTTCTGGCACGCTCGGATTGGAAGTCATTGCTAAAATGGTATCATCAGCCCCAAGCCGACAGACACACGAAATAGCCTGATGACGCGTACGTCAGCAAAGCTGACATCGGAAAGCATCTACGACACCTGCTTTTCCTCGTGGGTAATGGAGAGACTTCCAATCCACCAACTTTTTTCTTCGTCTCGTCTGAAAACGACCAAGCTTCTGCTTAGCGGCGCAATGGAGCGGCCGCTGGAACTGGCTGCCTGATGCGAGCGACCCGACCCAAGATGTCGGCATCGCTCCTGATGGCCCCAAGCAGGAGACGGTCGTGCACGCCGAAAACCAGACCCCGATCACGCTGCCTCTCGCGCCGAGGGGAGATCGCCCAGTTCAGCTCAAATCCGACAGCCACTTCTCGGGCCACATGGTCGTGCGGAGTGAGGGGTTGATCCCGCAGGTCGTGGAAGTCGAGAGCCATACCGAGATGAACATTGGCTTGGTGCTGGCGATGAGACCTGATGTGGTCGACGTCGAGAGCCAGGTCATGTTCGGCTGGAGGGAACCGCAGACGGGTGCGCAGAAACGCCACTTCTTCGATTTTCGGGTGAGTAAGCGCAATGGTGACCGTGTGGCGGTCATGGTGAAGCCTGGCAGGAAACGCTTCTGTGCCAACTTCCTTGCGCAGGCGCGTGAGATTGCTGATCGTGTCACCGCGGATTTCGCGGACGATGTGGTGCTGATGACCGATAGGGACATTTGTCCGATCGAACTGCACAACGCGACCTTCCTCGACAGCCTTAAAGAAGTGGACCCTGAAGCGGACGCGGCCGTCCGGCGTGCCATGCGTAGAATCATTGGTGCGCGGCGAATCAGCGACATTGTTTCGGAAGTGGGCCTGCGGGGACGAGGCTTTCGCGCGGTCGGACGGCTGCTGCGAGGCCGAGAACTGGTCTTGAGCCCTCCGACCCGTATCACGTCAGAGGCGGCTGTTCGCCGAAACGTCTCATAACACGTGATTTTCTTAGGTTTCGGGAACATCGCCGGACGGGTTTACGAGAGGGTCCATGACTGAGTCTTGCCGCGGTCCATGCGCATTCCTTATTGGCCCCTCCCTTAAAGAAAATGCAGTTTTGCGGATATCCCGGAGTATCCATCCCTTATCCCGACACCGTAGAAGACGGCCATCGCCGACACGCTACTACAGGCGTTCGAAAAACAAGGATCTGAGATGCAACGACATGCAACTTGCCCCTTCAGGGGCGGGCTGGCTCCGTGCGTGCCTGGCTCAGGGCACTGCAAACACGCCGATATCACCACGAGTGGTCTGGCGCTTGCGCCATCAGGAGAGGCCGAGGCAAGGCTCGCGCCCTCCCACTCAGGCACAAACGGGAGGTCATCCTAATGCTGGATTTTCAAAGCTCGTCCAAAGCGCCGAAATATGCGCTTGGTGTTTATGACGAAGTGATTGTCGACGGCGTCTCCTATCGCCCGCATGCTCGTCGGGATTGGGGATTTGTCTTCGTCCGCACGGATGGGAAAAGCGTAGCGGAAAGTTTTGACGATGGCAAAATTGCCCATCTGGTTCAGAAGGGGTTGCTGACCCATCGGGTCGATGCATTCCTGCCGGAAGAAATGCGACATCGCCAGAAGTCGGAAACTACAATCCTGTCGTCTCTTGATGGGAGGCAGGCGGACGAGCTGGCGATGCGCTTGGCCTTTGTCGAAGCTTTGCTCGAAGCCGAAGTGGCTGGCAAGGTAACTCGCACGGATGCCTCGATGCAGGCTGCGATGTTTCGTATTCAGCGGCGCGCGATGGAGATCTTGTTCGAAAAGCCTGTTAAACGGGGTCAAGCCGGTCGGCGCGAAGAAACAGTGCAACCTCCTTCGGCTGGCACGCTGCGCAAGTGGGTCAGGTCGTTCGAAAAGAAAGGCGCCATTGGGCTGTGTGACGCAAAGCACCGGTCCGGAAACAGGTCATGCCGAATTGGCCTCAAAGAACTGGCGGTGATGTCTCCGATCGTTGCGAGCTACGCTTCGGGGCTAAGACCTACGGTTAAGTACATCTACAAGCGCATCTGTGCCGCGTTTGAGGAGGTCAATAACGAGCGCAAAGTTGAGGGGCTGTCTCCGCTCGTTGTTCCCTCGCGAGAGTCCGTGCGACGCCGGATCAGAAAGCTCGATCCTTACCACACCTGCCTGGCACGTGAGGGTGCGGCGGTAGCACGCAAGAAATTCGCGCCAGTCGCGCAGGGGCTCCGCGTGACGCGACCACTGGAGCGGGTGGAGATCGACGAGTGGAAGGTCGACTTGATGACCCTATTTGCCGAAATCGGGCTGCTCGACCATCTAACTGCCGAAGAGAAGGCCGAGCTTGGGTTCGGAAAGAAGAAGCTCCGTTGGATGCTGACGGTGGCGATTTGCGCCACGACGCGCTGCATTGTCGGCATGCGACTGTCGCCGACGGCTACCAGGCACAGTGCCATCCAGACGCTGGAGATGGTCACGCAGGATAAGGGTGTCTGGGCGGACCTCTATGGGGCCAGTTCGCCATGGAACATGGCCGGGGTGCCAGAGTTGGTGGTGACCGATAACGGAAGCGCATTCATCTCCTCCGAGATGCGGCTTGCGATGGATGATCTCGATATTCGTTGTGAAAGGACGCCGGCCGGCTTTCCAGAGATGCGTGCGCGAATTGAAAGGATGTTCGGGACAATGGCAACTGGCCTGCTGCCGATGCTGAGCGGCCGAACCTTCTCCGATGTGGTATCCAAGGGAGACGCGAACCCGGAGAAATGGGCCGCCCTGACGCAGGAAGAGTTCGGGGCAGCCTTGGTGCGCTGGGTTGTCGATGTCTACCACAATTCGCCCCATGACGGGCTGGATGGTGAAACCCCGGCGAACTGCTGGAACCGGCTTGCGGATGAATATGGTGTCCGCCCGGCTCCTGAGATGCGCCGCCGCCGCTTGGTCTTTGGCACATCGGACACTCGCAATCTCTCGAAAAAAGGCATTCGCTTTTACGGCTGCTGGTATCATAGCCGTGCTTTGGCAGAGCATATGCTTCGGTCCAAACAGTGCAGCCTTCAGCTACGTTGGCACCCTGACGACATTGGGGCTATCGAGGTGAAGCTCGATAGCGGCTGGGTCGAGGTGCCTTCCGTTGTGCCCGAGCTCCGGGGCGTTCGTGCTGAGACTTGGTACCACGCAATTCGCACGCTGCGTGTCACCTACCGTCAGCAGGCTGAAGTATCTCGACCTATTGTTCTTCAGGCTATCCGTGACATCGAAGCGCTGAACGAGAGCGCGATGAAACGCGAGAAGCTGATCGCCAAAGATTGGTCGAAGGAGAACGTCGAGAAGATTGAGAACCGCATAATGATGGGGTTCGAGGTCGCCGACGAGGAGGATGTGGCGCCGTCGGACGGCGGCTATGGGATGAGCCTCAAAGCGCCTGCACGCGATGACGGCAGCGACGTCGACAACTCGGTTGAAGCCGTAACGCATACCCAATCCTTGCCCGAGGGTTCGTTCGACGAAAGAGGGCAGGACGACGACGCTTGGGCGAATACGAGAAAATAACATGTCCCAGAAATCCAGAACCGAAATCCGCAAAGCCATGAGCGTCTTGCGGGACATCTACGTCGTGACGCCCTGGGATCAGGAACTGCATGACCAGCTCGACCGCCTGATGGACTATGGTGAAGACGGAGACGCAGTAACGCGGCCGGTCGAGTTTTCGCGCACGAAGGACAGCCACGGTATCGCTGTCGTCGCGGCGCCAGGTGCGGGCAAGACCTCCTTGGTCGATCACGTGCTGCGGCATCACCCTTCTCTTGTCCATGTCCCTGAGGGTCAGCGCTTGGTCGTGGCGGCACGGGTGCCAAGTCCGGCAACGCTCAAGAGCCTTGCCTTCGAGATCCTCCAGCAGTCCGGCTATGGCATGGCCGGGGGCAACGATCTCCAATGGCGGCTCTGGAACCTCGTTCGCCACCGCCTGAAAGAGCTGGGCACTGTTCTGCTCTGGATCGACGAAGCGCAGGACATGTTCGGGCAGGGAAAGAAGGGTGAGGCGCAGGAGATCCTAAATACCCTCAAGGGCCTGATGCAGGGCGATTGGCCCGTGGTGGTGGTTCTGTCCGGCACGGACGAGCTTTGGGCCAAGGCCTGCGTCGATGAACAATTCGCCCGGCGTATGACGAAGGTAGAGCTGCCGCTGCTGAGCAACGCCGCGAACGGTCGGAGCCTCTCGAAGCAGATTGCAACCTATTGCGCGTCCATTGACCTGGCTCCGCCTGACGACAGGGAACTGGTCCAGCGTCTGATCCACGCAAGCCGCGCGCGTTTCGGGCTCTGCATCGAGAACTGCCTGCAAGCCATCGAGATCGCGCTGGAGGAGGGCGCTACACAGCTCGACCGAGACCACTTCGCGATTGCCTGGGGTGCGCAGCGCGGTTGTGACCGGGCCAACAACGTCTTCGTTGCAGACCGCTGGTCGGAAATTGATGTGTCCCGACCGTGCGAACCCATGTCTTCATATATCCAGAATTGAACCCCTCATGACACTGTTCCCCCATATCCCGGTCGATCCGGCGGAAACGCATCTGTCCTTCGCCTCACGCCTCGCAGCCTTCCACGTGGGTGAGCGGGCAGGGGGCTTTCTCAGCGATCAGGGCATCCGCCTTGATCGTTTCGTTCGAGGTCACCAGGACGCCATCGAAGCGCTCTGTGCCCGCGCAGGCGTGGACCCGCAGCCGCTTCTGGTGAACACTCCGATCCCTCTGGGAGAGCGCCGCTATGAGCTGCGTTCCGAAGTCGTGTCCCCCGATTTCCTGAATAATGCTCTTACCGTCTTCTGTCCCATTTGCTTGGCCGAAGATGATGCCGGTGGTGCCGGTGGTGCCGATCCGGCCCGCGTCCGTCGTGAGCACTTCATCTGGAAGCTGCGCGTTGTGCGCACCTGCCCCTACCATGGGATGCCGTTGATCGTGCGGCCGCGGAAGGGCTGGTTTGAGCGCCTTAATGGGTTTGCAATCAGTGTGCCGGAACGTGACGACGCGTTGCTGGCGCTTTATCAGGCTGCTCCGAACCGCAGCGTTTCGCCTTTGCAGGCCTACGCCCTCAATCGGCTGGACGGCATGAACGGGCCGGCGTGGCTCGACAATCAGACCCTTGAGCAAGCGGTGCGCAGCTCCGAGATGCTGGGCGCCTTTGTTTTGTTTGGGGTGAAGGCGCCAATTGGTTCTTTCACCCCGGATCAGTGGGATCAGGCCGGACGCACTGGCTTTGCGCTCACATCGCGTGGCGAGCATGGGATACGCGAGGGGTTGAACCAGTTGCAGGAGGCACTGACCAAGATCGGGCGCCGTCCGCAGCACAGAAATGCCTTCGGTCAGTTACACTCCTGGCTGGCGGATGAGGACACCTCAAAGGACCCGGGCGACATTCGGGGGATCGTCCGTGAGCACATCTTCGAGACCGTTGCCATTGAGCCGGGGCGCATGGTTCTTGGTGGCCGCCTCGATCAGCGTCGCCTTCACACGGTCGGATCACTGGCAGAGGAGTTCAATCTTGATGCGAGAACTCTCCGCCATGTGCTGGCGGCGAAGGGGCTGATCACTCTGGATGACCCGACCGGCACGCTGGATGCGGCGATGGGGCGGGAGGTCGCGGCGAGCATCACCCGTATGGTTCACGTGATCTCGCTTCCAGAGGCCCTGAACTGCGGTCGACCCCAGGCAACAGCACTGATCGACGAACGCATTCTGCCAGTCATTGCGACTGGTCAGGCCGGAGCGCCAGGACGCACACAGAAGGCCATCGA
Source organism: Alphaproteobacteria bacterium (assembly GCA_016869875.1). Taxonomy (GTDB): domain Bacteria; phylum Pseudomonadota; class Alphaproteobacteria; order Rhodobacterales; family Rhodobacteraceae; genus Paracoccus. Next base: position 9,558 of record VGDE01000050.1, on the reverse strand, counting down.
TCAGGCCAGCATCGATGGGTTTCTTGCCGAACTGACGGCGGATGCTGTAGTCGTGAGCGAGGTACCCGTCGGAATGGTCCCGATTGCGAAGGCCGCGGAGAAGGCAAAGTTGCTCGCCGTCGAAGTCGTTCAGCTCCTTCTCGGAGGCTTCCTGACCCGCGTTGCCTGCTTGTCGAGCGACCTCGGTTATGCGGCAGTTCATGTCGATCCCGCTGAAGTTGGTCAGGTGAAGCGAGAGGTTTTGGTTGGGATATCTGTTTCTAAAGCCGCCGCTATCGCGACAGTGCCGGCGCAAGTGATCTGGGCTTTGGCTGATCTTGAAAATGGTTCGGTGCTGCCGGTGACTCGCATCGCACCTCGCAATGGGGGTAGGGCGATTTATCGTGTCTCGCCGGAGCATGTCGTTGAGTTTCGCAAGCGATACCTCAAACGAAGCGATATTGCCGGACACCTCGAATGTGCTGTGGAGGATGCCGAGCGGCGCCTTCGTGTAGTTCGGACAGCCTTCCCAGAAAACCAGATCGGCATGAAGCTTTACCGGGTCGAAGACTTGCCCGCCGCCCTTCGTCCGCACGCCACCGCAGCATAGATGTAGCCAAGCACCAGCTTGACTTCCGCCCGAAAAGGCCGCTCATTGGAGCGGCCTTTTCTGCATCTGGCGCTCGAATAAAGTCGACCCAAGGTCAGGTTTGGCCCGAGATCGTTCTTTGCGTGTTAAAAGTGCGCGTTGATAGCCGCGGTGATCTCGCGAGAGAAGCTGCCATTGAAATCATTACAGAATATTGGGGGCGCGATCTTTTGGCGTCTACTTTATGGTTGTCGTCATAGTCGAACTGTAACGACCACCGTTTCATGGCCATCAAGGGCGTTGATTGGCCATTTAACCAGCAGCTGTTGGCCATCGGCCGCTTCCGAGCTGAAAAGCACGGGATCTGCCGCCTTCTGTCAGAACAGGTGGCTTTGGATGTCCATGAAGGCCCGCCGGATCTCGGCCATCGATCCGAGGGCCGCCTTTGCATCGTTTGCGCCGCTGTACCGGATACGCAGGAGGCCGCTGATCTTGCGGAGCGACAGCTCCTCGACCCCGTGTAACTCGTAAGCCTGGAGGACGTAGTCGAGGAACCGACGCATTTGGACTTCATAGCCGCCGAGACCGTTGAACCGTGCGGCCCCGGCACGCTGTGCGCGAGCGAGCGGGGTCACGATGCCGATGGCCGCCCAACCCGGTCCTTCATGACTGCAGGTCAGGTCAGCGACTATACCGGTGCAGCAGCCCTGCTGGGCAGCTTGCCGAAAGCGGACGGGTTGCTGGCTGACCGGGGCTATGACGCTGACTGGTTCGAAGATGCGTTGAATGACAAAGGGATGATGCCCTGCATCCCCGGAAGGAAGTCTCGCGGCAAACCCATCAAGCACAACAAGCGCCGCTACATCAAGCACGACAAGCGCCGCAACCGGATCGAGATCATGTTCGGCAGGCCAAAGGACTCGCGACGCGTCGCTATCCGCTACGACAGGTGCCCGAAGGTCTTCCTCTCCGCCGTCGCCCTCGCCGCAATCGTCATGTTCTGGCTATGACGCGAGAACGAGTCCCGACCTAGCGTCTTACCCACGCGTAGGACACGCCGACGAAGTCCACCACCGAAGAAAGTTTATGTTTCCAAAATCTTTACAGATATCATTTAAGTTGCATTTTTCTCTGCGCTCTGCAGTCTTGATTCTCGTTAGGTTCAGGACCCATTACTTTTCATAACCAGAACATGACGGTTGCGGCGAGCGCGATGGCGGACAGGAAGACCTTCGGGCATCTGTCGTAACGTGTGGCAACGCGCCGCCAGTCTTTCAAGCGGCCGAACATGATCTCGATCCGGTTGCGACGCTTGTAGCGGCGCTTGTCATATCTGACGGGCCGGCCACGTGACTTTCGCCCCGGGATGCAGGGGGTGATCCCTTTGTCCTTCAGGGCATTTCTGAACCAGTCGGCATCATAGCCCCGGTCTGCCAGCAACCATTCCGCTGAGGGCAAACTTTCCAGCAGAGCAGCCGCTCCAGTGTAATCGCTGATTTGGCCTGCGGTCATGAAGAACCGGATCGGCCGCCCGTCGGCATCGGTGACGGCATGAAGCTTGGTGTTCATGCCACCCTTGGTCCGACCGATCAGTCGATCGCGCCCCCTTTTTTCGACCGCAGGCTGGTCGCCGTGCGGTGCGCCTTGAGATAGGTGGCATCAATCATGATCGTCTTCGGTTCGGGGTCCACCGCGGCCAACCCCTCCATGATACGAGCAAAGACGCCCATATCGCCCCACCGCTTCCAACGGTTGTAAAGCGTCTTCGCAGGGCCATACTCGCTCGGAGCATCCCGCCACCGCAACCCGTTGCGGTTGACGAAGATTATGCCACTCAGCACACGCCGATCATCAACACGCGGCTTGCCATGGCTCTTCGGGAAGAAGGGCCGCAGCCGCGCCATCTGCTCATTGCTCAGCCAGAAAAGGTTGCTCATCGATCAGTCTCCTCGCGGAGGCTGAATCACGCGGCAGAAGGCAGATCAATGGGTCCTGACCCTAGCGCAGCGTTCTTCGGAAGATAAATATATCTATAGATATTAGACTGTTATAGTAAGGTATATCATGCCTGCCATGGACTAACTTCTTAATTTTATGTTTTAAAATCCATAAGATTCAAAAAGTTTAATGGAGAGCCGTGAAGTTTAACTATATTTAGGGCGAGGACAGGACTTCGAGAAAATGCAGCGTAAGAAATTAGATATTGACGGCTGATCGGCTGTTGGTTAGCCAATTAAGCAAGGTGAATGTTATCTGGAGCATGCACCCCATCAATTGCCGAAACTCAAACTAACTGAAACTGATCTTTGCGCAGAATGCGCAGTTCGTTCCGCTTTTACGATTGACCTCTTAATGAGGTAGGAGGATGAACCGATGAGGAAGATGTTTGTGTACGCCGCAGTTGGCACCTTGCTTTCGCTTGGCGCTGCGCCGGCAGTCATGGCTCAGGCCGTGAACGACCCTGCTGTCGGAGGGCAGCTCAATCAATGCTGGGGACAGATCGCGAGCCAGGTTGCAAAACTGGGCGGATCCGACGATATCTCCGGCGGAGGAATGGGGTCGCATTCGCGCTCTACCAAAGCTGCCAACAACGTGGGAGGCTTTGCCTCCGACCAGAACGGTTTTGGGATTACCTTCAACGTGAAGGGCGTGATTGATCCAGCAACTGGCCTGCCGACCACGAATGCCGGCCGGCAGGGGGTGGGCAACATGTCGAAGGGTGCTCCCCATTCGACCCATACTGGCGACGGCGGCAATGGCCAGCATGCGCTCAACAATTCGTCGGACAGTGTGAATGGTCTCGGTCTCTCGAACCTGCTGGACGGCGTGAGCGGTCAATTGACCCCGGTCTTGGGCGGGACTGGGGCGATGAATAACCTCACCTGCTCGCTTGTGCCCTGATCTCTTCTGATCCGGTTACCTTGATCCGGGCGGCCCGATGCGCTGCCCGGATCGGGCTGTCCGATGCATCTTGCAGAGAGAGGTCGCCGCTTGCTTCGTTTGCTTATCGCCATCGCCACCATGGCGGCGGGAGCCGCCGCACTTGCGACCACCGTCGCCTCGGGCTCTGACAGCGTTGCCACGCCCGCATATGTCACGGCTGCTGCCCAGCAGGGGGACCTGCTCGTCACGCTTTCTACGACGGGAACGCTTGCCGCACGCGTCAGCGTCACGGTCGGGTCGCAACTGTCAGGGCAGGTTTCCGAACTTCTGGTTGACTTCAACGACACTGTCCATGCCGGTCAGGTGCTGGCCCGCCTTGATCCGCGAACATCCGAGGCACGGGTGCGCGAGGCCGAAGCTTCGCTGCTGGTCGCCGAAGCGCGCGTGGCCTTGGCTCGCGCGGCACTTGAACGGAGTGAAACACAAGTTTCGGCCGCCGAGCGGCAGGTTGCGGAGGCCGCGGCATTTGTCGACCGGGCCCGTGTCATGGTTGACAACGCGGCGCGCACGGCCGAGCGAACCGCCCGGTTAAGGGCCACTCAAGCTGCGGCCGCTGTCGAGGACGCCAAGGCTGCGCATGCAGTCGCGCTGGCAGACCTGCGTGCTGCCGAGGCACGCCTGGGGGCCACTGAGCAGGGCATACTTGCAGCCAAGGCCGAGCGCCGGTCAGCAGAGGCCGAGATACGCCATGCCGAAGCTGCAGTAGGGCAGCAACGTGCGGTGGTGGACCAAGCGAGGCTGGAACTTGAACGCACCTATATCCGGGCGCCGATTGACGGAATGATAATCGGGCGGGATGTCGACGTCGGGCAGACGGTCGCGGCCAGCCTCGAATCTCCCACCCTGTTTTCGATCGTTGAGGATCTTGGCAAGATGCGTGTCGTTGCCTCGGTCGACGAGGCAGACATCAGCCGGGTCCGCGTGGGCCAGCGCGCAGTCTTTACCGTAGATGCGTATCCAGAACAGAACTTTGCCGCCGAAGTCGTCGAAATTCGAAAGGCGCCCAGGGTCGTGCAGGGTGTCGTGTCCTACACTGTCCTGTTTGCTGCCGAAAATCCGGATGCTCTGCTGATGCCAGGGATGACGGCCATCATCCACCTGGTGACCGACCAGGCCACCGGCACGCTTCAGGTGCCGAATGCGGCCCTGCGTTTTCGGCCTTCCGCCGTAGGCACGATGGCGGAAGCGCCAGAGGGGGGAGTGGTCTGGATCTTGGAAGCCGATGGATCGGTGTCGCCCGTCCCTGTCACCCTGGGGATAAGCGACGGTGTCACAACTCAGGTTCTTTCAGAAGGATTGCAGCCTGGTCAACAGGTCGTTCTTGGCGTGAACAATCCTCCTGAGGCGTCATCGTTCCTGGCGCATCTGATCGGCGGTTGAACCGTGACGGGACCATTGATCCGAACGGTCGATCTGCGGCGGGACTATCGGATGGGGAACGTCGTCCTCCCGGCATTGACCGGAGCGACATTGGACATTTCTGCCGGCGAGTTTGTCGCCGTGGTGGGGCCGTCCGGATCCGGCAAGTCGACGCTGATGAACCTCCTCGGATTGCTGGATCAACCCAGTGGCGGCATCTATCAGCTTGACGGTCGCGACACGTCCACTCTGGGGCCCGACGGATGCGCCGCATTGCGCAGTCGCACGATCGGCTTCGTCTTTCAGAACTACAACCTGCTCAAGCGGAACACCGCATTGAAGAATGTCGAACTGCCTCTGGTCTATGCAAGGTGCCGCCGGCGCGAGCGGCGGCGTCGGGCCGAGGAGGCGTTGGCCTTTGTCGGTCTGGCCGACCGCATGCAGCATTTTCCCAACCAGCTCTCGGGCGGCGAGCAGCAGCGTGTCGCGATTGCCCGTGCGCTGGTGAATGATCCTGCGCTGATCCTTGCAGACGAGCCGACCGGGGCCCTTGACAGTGCAACAGGGCACGAGATCATGGGCCTTCTGCAGACCCTGCACCGCGATGGGCGAACGATCGTGCTGGTCACGCACGACCGCGAAGTTGCCGGTCAGGCTGAAAGAATGGTCACGATGAAGGACGGCCGTGTGATTGGTGACTGCCCCGTGCATGCCACAGGCTTGCCTCATGCCTTTCCAAGGCTGGCGCATCCAGTCCTATGCACATCCGGAAAACCCAAAGTGCGGACGACATGAGCACGCTCCAAAGCATCGCAATTGCCCTTGATGCGCTCCGGCAGAACTTTTTTCGCAGTGTACTTACCGTGCTTGGGATCATCATTGGCGTGGCCTCCGTGATCACTATTCTTGCCTTCGGCAACGGGGCGGAGCAGCAGGTGGCTGAACGCATCCGGACAATGGGGTCGAACCTGCTGATGGTGCGTCCAGGGATTTCGGAGAACGGCGGCGTTCGTGGGCAAGTGGGTTCGGGAAACACATTGACCGAGGATGACGCGATCGCCATTGCCCGCGAGATTCCCGGCGTGATGGTGTCGGCCCCCGGCGTTGCCGGCGCCGGTCAGCTTGTACGCGGAAACCTCAACTGGAACACCTTGGTGGGCGGTGTGACTGCCGACTACCTTGTCGCGCGCGACTGGCATGTCGCCGAAGGCCGGCCGCTTTTGCCCGAGGATCAGCAACATGCTGCAAAGGTGGTCTTGCTTGGCACCACGGTCGTCAAACAGCTTTTCGGTGCAGATGATCCGATCGGGCAAACCGTCCGCATCGGCACCGTTCCATTCACGGTGATCGGCGTGCTGGTGTCGAAAGGTGGGGGCGGAGCGATGGGCCGTGACCAGGATGATGTGGCCTTGATCCCCATGTCCACAGCCAAGCTTCGGCTACTGGGTGCGCGCAGTCAGATCCATCGCGGCTCCGTCGACTACGTCATGGTCAAGGTGGGATCGGCTGCTGCCATTCCAGAAGCCCGAGAGGGCATTCGGGCGCTGCTTCGGCAGACCCACAGGCTTCAGGCGGGCGGGCCGGATGACTTTCATGTGGAGGAGCCGTCAAGCGCAATGGAGGTGCAGGCGGCAACAAAACGGTCCCTTACCCTCTTGCTCGGCGCCGTAGCTTCCGTGTCGATCATCGTCGGGGGCATCAGCATCATGAACATCATGCTGGTGTCGGTGACCGAACGAACCCGCGAGATCGGGCTGCGGCAGGCACTTGGTGCGCGGCGGGCCGAGGTTCGCAACCAGTTCCTGATCGAGGCAGTTGTGCTTTGCCTTCTGGGCGGGATCGCGGGCGTTGCCTTGGGAAGTGCCGTGGCCGTCGCAGTCGCCAGGGTGGCCGGCTGGCCAATCGACCTGACCCTCGCGTCGGTCCTCTTCTCATTGGGATTTGCGTTACTTGCCGGAATCCTTTCCGGGCTATATCCGGCCTACAGGGCGGCCAAGCTGGATCCGATCGAGGCACTTCGATCTGAATAAGAGGCAGGTTGTTTATTCAGTCGTGGCATGGTGGACCAAATGGAACCGTTGCAAGTTGTTTGGCGTGACATGAATGGTCGCATGTCAAGGGCGAGAGCAGTTATGTCTACATATCGCGTCAAGAAAGCCCTAAGCCCGATCCGCAGGTTCGTCGGAAAGGCGCTATGGACAGGAGCCCGGAACGTTCGTTCAGATTACATTGCAGCAATCATTTTCTATCTTATCCACCACAAGCGATTTTCCTTGCTGGTCGGACAGAAGACTTTCAGCGAAAGGATCATGTTGCGGAATGCCAGACCGGATCCGAGATATGCCAGTTTGTCAGACAAGCATGAGGTCAGGGCATTTGTGGAGGAAAAGATTGGTCCTGACTACCTGATTCCCGTCTACGCAGTTGCGGATGACATGACGGGTTTCGACTTCTCCTCTCTTCCGAGAGCTTTCGTCATGAAGGCGACGCACGGGTCTGGATGGGTAAGACTGGTCGAGGACCAGAGCAAGGAAAACATCGAAGACTTGAGAGATCTGGCAAAGCTGTGGCTTTCCCAGAATTATTATCTGGCTTTCAGGGAAGGGCACTACAAGTCACTTAAGCCGAGGATCATCTTCGAGCAGCTTTTGCTGGAAGACGGCGTGCCAGCAGATGATTACAAGATACACTGCTTCAGGAAAAACGGTCAGCTTACCCAGATAGTTCAAGTTCACTCCGACCGATTCAGAAACCACAAGGTGAATTTGTTCTCGTCCGACTGGACATATCTCGAGATGAGCCATGGGTTCGAGCAGGCCCCCCCCGAAACAGTCAAAAAGCCGGACCAGCTTGAAGAACTTCTTGATATAGCAGACCGATTGTCTGCCAGCATCAACTATGTCAGGGTCGACTTGTATGTATCATCTGGTCGGGTCTTCTTTGGGGAACTGACGTTTACACCCGGTGCGGGCTCCCTTCGCTTTCACCCCAAAGAAGCTGATCGCCAATGGGCAACCTTGTTCGATAAGGACGATCATTCAGTGTCTGATGAAAGCTGATTGGCATAGCCCAAAAGGGACATTGTTGTGGAACTCGGACTGCCAGAGGGCTGATGTGATCGGTCTGGTAGAGTAAGCGTCTCGTCATCGGAAAGCCCGACCCTGCACGACAAACTGGCAGTCCTGCAATGATGCTCTGAGGCAGCGCGAATCTCTGTTGATCTGGCGGCGTGATGCACCGACGCAGCGCTTGAAGTCGTTTGTCGCATAACCTTCCACTGAACTGTTTGAGGTGGTCCCCGAAAACTGGACACGGATGTAAGCTCCGATCTTCTGTCTGCTGATCTGCCTCACGAAGGAGATGGACGATGTTTGAACGAAAGCGCCCTGCTTCCGTGAAACGTCCGCGATTTGAGGGTGGCCTGATCTTCGAGCAAGGAGACAGAGGATCGGCGTTGTTGCAAAACTCGGCGTACTGCGGCATTCACGTGGCCGGGCTGGCGCCGAGTAACCGCCCGATTTCCACCACCTGCCCGAGCATGGGGTTATCGGCTAAGGCATCAACGACGTGTCTTATGCGGGGCTTTCGATGCGTGGTGACATTCTGGAGTTGGAATGACGTCGTCGCTGGAGCGACGAGGAGAAGCTCGGGATCGTGCTGTCGGTGGGGGTGGAGGGCGCGACGGTGACGCAAGTGGCGCAGCGCCCCAAGGTAACCCGACAGCAGTGAACCGCTCCGGATTTTCCGGAGGCTGATTACGGTCAGTTACGCGGCCATGTTTTCGGCTTCCAGAGGCGGGTAGAAGTGTGCCTCTGTTTCCGCGGGCGCGATGTTTCCGATCGGCCCGAGCAGGCGGCGGTTGTTGAACCAATAAACCCATTTGGGGGTGGCATATTCGACGGCCTCGAAATTCCGCCATGGCCCGCGTCGATGGATGACCTCGGCCTTGAAGAGGCCGTTGATGGTTTCCGCCAGAGCGTTGTCACGGCTGTCGCCGACGGTGCCGACACAGGGCTCGATGCCCGCCTCGCCCCGTCTCGCGGTGTATTTGATCGACAGGTAGTGCGACCCGCGGTCGGAATGGTGGACCAGCCCTGCGCCCTTAACTGGGCGGCGATCGTGAACAGCCTGCTCCAGGGCGTCGAGCACGAGGCCTGCCTGCGCTGTTTGGCTTGCCCGCCCGCCGACGATCCGGCGGGCGTAGGCGTCGATGACAAAGGCTGCATAGACGAACCCCCGCCAAGTAGCGGCGTAGGTGAAATCGTCATCCACTGGGCGCGAACCAATGGCGTCACAATGGACAACCCCAGAGCATGTTCGGTGCAGGCACGCGGATTGCCGGTTCACCTTGTCCAGCGGGCACGGGGCCTTCTTGTCGGAGATGGTCGTCTTGTGCGGCTTGCCCCGGATGATGCCCTGAATCCCCATGTCCTTCATCAGCCGGGCGACGGTGCAACGGGCGAGATTGAAGCCTTCCCGATCCAGTTGACGCCAGGCTTTGCGCACGCCGTAGACACGCCAGTTCTCCTCGAAGACGCGCTCGATCTCGCGCCGCAGCGCCGCATCCCCCCGACGCGATCCGACAGCCGGGCCGGATCGGCCCGCTTCACCAGGTGGTCGTAATAGGCGGAGGGGGCGATCGGCAGAACCTTGCAGATCGGCCTTGTCCATCGAGCTCGGACCGATGG